>JAEEIA010000011.1 GCA_016281125.1 Oscillospiraceae bacterium
ACATAGCGAAGATACTTTTGTTGCAGCTTCTTTGCCAGAAGTTTAAAAAGCTGAAGAATACCAAAAACACAAGCAACTACAAACAGCCACCAAAGAACTAAACTCACCGTTCTGTATGTTTCCATATTCCATTACCGTCCTAATCTATCACTCAAGGGTTCACGCATCTTTGCACTCGCTCCCGTCAGTATTGCTGTTATCATCCACGATTCGGATAAACTCATCGAAGTGATAGAGCAGCGTAATCTTCTTGTTGGCATATTTCTGCCCGCCAAGCTCAATCGCAGTTGCCCGATCGCAGCATCTCTCATTATTCTCGTCAATCCAAAGTTTCATAATAACGCTCCTTTCCATGGCGGAATCCGCAGAAGCCAGTCACCGGCTGACGAAATTCCGATGATGATGTAATCCATAATGTACGGCAGAATGTAGAGGACACCGGCACTGCCGTACATTACAGCCCACAGAATCCAGTTCCTCGGCACAAACTCCCTGTCGATCAGCAGCATCAGAAGAAGCAGCAGCGTTGTACCGCCTGCCAGAATTGATGCGGCAGCTCCGGCAAGGCGCTCAAGCACTCCTGTTGCAAGGTGCAGCACAATCGCTATGAAATTCAGCATCAGACCGATTGCCAGTGCCGGAATCGTCAGGATTCCGCGCAGTACCATGCCAAACGTCCGCATCACAAACACTCCCTTCTCAGCAGAAACAGATTTCCTCTCTTACGATTTCCTTTGCGCACAGCTCGTAGTTGTTGCGCAGCCGCATCTGTTCCACAACGTCACCGGCTTCCAGAGCAATCAGATAGTCACGCTCTGTCTTTTGCATCTTCTCAATGATCGCAAGCATCATGTCAGTTCCGCGTTCCTGAACGCTGTCCAGGTACTCCTGAAACCGTTTCTCGTCGAGGATCTGCTCCAGACGCTCCGGGCATTCATCCATGAGCCAGCGCAGATGCAGGCTGCCGAAGTAGCCGGAATGCACCGGCATCTTCTTATATCCCATAGCGGAATCATATCCGTACCACAGCATTTCACCGCTGTCCGGATCAACCTCAAACTTCCACAGCGGGAAGTCCTGTTTGAGTTCTTCATCATAGTTCATCTTTTCAGATGTATACTTGTTACCGTCTTTTCGCATTGCCCTTACCTCCAAAATACTGCTTCAAAGCCTTTTCAATCGTGTCCTCAATTTCTTCCGGCTTGGCATCTTCCTTGAAATAGTGTGCGAATTTCGCCCGCGGCAGCTTGTAGCTGCCAGTTGTCTGCGGCTTGGATTCCATGAGAACCGACAGGATCACGCTGCTGTTCAGATTGCCGGTTGCGGAAAACCGGCGGATCTTCCCCGCCTGTGCAAGTGTCGGGAACGTCTGCTCGGACGAAATACCGTCAAGCAGCCACTTCTGTTCTTCCTCATTCAGGTATGACAACTCAACCGCCGGTCTGAATCCGAGCTGCCGGGAATCGACCATTTCCAGAAGCTTCGGAAGCAGATATGTCAGGCGAACATACCGCTTGATCTGCGCGGCACTTTCGCCTGCTTCCGCAGCAAGCTGCTCGCTCGATCTCTGTCCGGTTAATTGGGCTCCATTGGAGCCCAATTCTTTTTCAGGGTTCCGACCGGCTTTTCTTTTCAATGCATCAAGGCGCATTTTATACGCAAATGCTTTCTCACTCGGCAGAATTTCGGACCGCTGAAAGTTGCTCTCAACCATGCGCAGTACCGCGTCATCGCGAGAAAGCTCCACGATCTCGCAGGGAATTACAGTCAGCCCGGCGAGCTGGCAAGCGTGCTTGCGGCGGTGTCCGCTGACCATTTCGTAACGGTCACCGGCTTTCCGCGTCACCGTTGCCGGTGTCAGGACACCACGCTCACGGATGCTTTCGACAAGCTGCATCATGTCCTCGTCATCCCGGACATGGAAAGGATGATCCGGAAAATCGTCGATCAGGTCGATCTCAATGTCGATGATGCGCTTTGCAACGGCTGCCTTGCGCTGTTCCTCGCGCTCGGATGCAGATGCAAAGATGTCTGCAAGCGGTTTGCAGGCACCGGTGAGATCCAGTTTACCACTCATACGGCAGCCTCCTTCTTAACATTCCGGTGTGCCAGAAGCTCGTTTGTCAGTGCGGTATATGCCGCAGCAGCTTTGCTTTTCGGTGCGTAGTGCAGCAGACTGCTTCCGCTTGCCGGTGCTTCGGCAGCTTTCGTGCCGGTCGGGATTCTGGTATCGAATACCCGGATGCTGCTGCCGTAAGTTTCGGTGACGGTCGCCGCGATCTGCTCGGAAAGGTTCGTTCCGTTGAACATCGTGAACAGAACGCCCTCGATTTCCAGATTCGGATTGATCCGATACCGCACGCTGCTGATTGTCTGGAAAAGCTGCTGCAAACCCTTGATCGGCAGAAACTTCGTTTCGACCGGAATCAGGATGCTGTCCGCTGCCGCCAGTGCGTTGACGGTCAGCATTCCGAGGGACGGCATACAGTCAATCAGAATGAAGTCATATTCATCCCTGATCTGCGCGATTACGCCGGAGAGGATATATTCCCGGCTCATGGTGTTAATCATCGAAACGTCCACGGACGCCAGCTCGATATTCGCCGGAAGATAGTCCACGCCCTCGGCATGATGCCGGATGCAGCTCCTTACGTCGTACTGCTCACGGTTCATCTCCCGTACCATAACCGATGCCAGGGTATCAGTCTGCGCGTCAGCATCTCCGATTCCGAGGCTGACGGACAGGCTTCCCTGCGGATCAGCGTCAATCAGAAGCACGCGCTGACCGGCTGCCGCAAGCCCCACGCCGAGGTTCACGGTCGTGGTGGTCTTGCCGACACCACCTTTCTGGTTGCATACTGCAATAATTTTTGCGCTCATGTTAATCTCCTCTCTGTCGGTCCTAACCGGCTTATCTTAAAACGGTACTTCCTGATCGGCGCACAGCTCCTCAAATTCCTCCAGATCAATGCCGGACTTGGAAATTGCAGAGGATTCCGGTGCCGCTTCCGCCGATTTCGGCTTGCTGCCGGTGAAGAAGATCTCTTTTGCCACGATCTCAGTGCGTGTACGCGGCTTTTCTTCGCCCTCCGGTGTGTACTGGTTATTCCGCAGCGTGCCGTTCAGGAGCATCTGATCGCCCTTGTCAAAGTATTTGCAGACAAACTCTGCGGTGGAACGCCATGCGACCACGCGGAAGAAGTCAGTTTCCTTCTCCTGATCGCTGCCCTTGCGGTACGGTCTGTCAACCGCCAGATTGAAGGAGCAGACCGGAAAGCCGCCGTTCGTCGTGAATTTCAGCTCCGGCTTGGCAGTCAGCCGTCCCATAAGTGTAACCTGATTCATACTCATTTTTCAGTCCTCACTTTCTCCGGCATTGCCGGTTAGATATTCGGATTCATTATCCATTGTAATTATACCACGTTTAGCGCGCTATGTCAAGTATATTTCAGAAGATTATTTTCAATTTGTTTCATTGCACAAAAACAGAAGCCGTGTTTTGTGCAGTATCACGGTATCTTTTTCAGGCACTTGACATTTGAAACGAAATGATTTAGAATGAGATTACTCGCTAATCATCCTATAAAAAGGAGCCGAAACGCATGGGAAAAGAAGTAAAAACATTTACCTGTGAACGCTGTGGAGCGTCTTTTTCGTCTGTTGCCAATCATGCAAGGTATTGTTTTGACTGCCGCAAGATCATCCAAAAAGAGCGCGTGAAGCGCGGCAAGCAATACCGCGTCGGAGATCTGAAAACCTGTCCGACCTGCGGAAAATCGTTTGCGATCAGAAGTCCCTCGCAGATCTATTGCAGCGCGGAATGCAAGCCCAAGAGGAAGTCATCGTCCGCCGAGGTCGTTGCATCCCGCCGGAAAAATTCCGACACGATCACATTCTATCTGCCAAAGGGCAGTAGAGCGATCTTACAGGAAGCCTGTGAACGACTCGGCATGAATCTCTCCGATGTGGTGCGCAATGCACTGTGGGAATTTCTGGACCGCGAAACGCCCGAAGTCATAGAAAAACTAAACACGCTGGAGTGAGCTTACTCCAGCGTGTCTTTTGTGCGGTTCGGTTCCGCCTGTTTCAGATATTCGGTAATCGTTTCTCTGGCTTTTTCCAGTTCCGCGATCTCTGCTTTGCAGCTTTTATATTCCTCGTTGAGCTGCTTTCGCTGCTCAATCAGCCGCGCTTTTTCCTGTTCCAGACGCTCGATCTTCGGGACAGAATGATCAGGGAAACGCGCCTGCATCTGCTTCTCTGTCGTGTCATACTCCTGCAATTCCGCAGCGTGATCGGCAGCATACTTTTTACGGAAAGCCGCCGTAAAAGATGCTTCGTAAACCGGTCGCAGCCTACGGTATCGCTTTATCAGGGATATATCGTCCGTAACCCGGTCGAGCTTCTTCTGGATCTCGTTCAGATCCGCGACCAGTTTCATGCGGCGGTCAAACTCATGCACTGCACGGTCATCCAGATCGTCCGGCGAGGTCAGACCGCGCTCTGTGAGAAAGTTGATCATGCGGGACGCTTCCTGCATATTACGAAGCATCGCCCAGCGTTCCAGTCCGGGTGCTTCGGCAAAGCGTTCCTGTGTCGTGTCGATAATCTTCGTTTTCGGTGCGTAGTTGATCTCACCGCGGACGAATGCAGCGTAGTTCGCAATACGCTTTTCAATCTGCTCCGGCTCATAGTACCAGCCGAGTGTCCGGGCGCGCGTCCACTTCTCCTGACCGGCATCTGTCAGACGGAATTTCAGAGAAATCCGGCGGTCCGGTCGGT
>JAEEIA010000012.1 GCA_016281125.1 Oscillospiraceae bacterium
ACCAAATGAAACCAATCCTATTCTTTGATGCAGAAATCAACCCGGAAAACGGGCAGATACTGGACATCGGCGCAGTCGGTTCAGACGGGCGTCAGTTTCATGCTGCTTCTGTGGGTGAATTCTCTGCCTTTGTCAAAGAATGCGAATGGTTTGGCGGGCATAATATCCTTGCCTTTGACTTAGAATATTTGGAAACGGCGATACCGCAGAGCACGTCAGTGCAGTACATCGACACGCTCTGCCTGTCGCCGCTTCTGTTTCCCGCAAAGCCCTATCACCGGCTGCTGAAAGACGACAAGCTGCAAACTGATTCTCTCAGCAATCCGCTTGATGACGCGGTGAAATCATGGGAACTGTTCTGTGATGAGGTTGCGGCATTTGAAGCGATGGAGGATAGGCTGAAACAAATATGGTATCTGCTGCTGCATGAATTGCCGGAGTTTTCGGGCTTCTTTTCATATCTGGATTATACTGCGTATCACGATGCCTCTGACCTGATTCAATCCTATTTCAGCGGAAAGATCTGTGCAAATGCGCCGCTGCAGTTTATGGTGATGAATCACCCCCTTGAGCTTGCCTATTGCCTTGCGCTGATTTCTGCGGATGACCGCCATTCCATCACGCCGCCGTGGGTGCAGATGAATTATCCGCTGGTGGACAACTATATGCGTATCCTGCGGAATCACCCGTGCGAACAGGGCTGCCCGTACTGCGCGCAAAAGCTGGATGTCCGCACCAAGCTGACAGAGATTTTCGGGTATCCGGAATTCCGCACCTATGAGGGTGAGCCGCTGCAGGAGCGTGCTGCGGATGCTGCGGTACATAACAAATCGCTGCTTGCGATCTTTCCGACCGGCGGCGGAAAATCCATCACATTTCAGCTTCCGGCACTGATGGCAGGAGAAAACGCCAAAGGTCTGACCGTTGTCATTTCGCCGCTGCAATCGCTGATGAAGGATCAGGTGGATAATCTTGCAGAACGCGGGATCGCCGATGCCGTGACAATCAACGGTCTGCTGAGTGCTGTGGAGCGTACAGAAGCGATTGAGCGCGTGCTGAACGGCATCGCATCCATCCTCTATATCTCGCCGGAATCGCTGCGCTCCCGCACGATTGAAAAGCTGCTGTTATCGCGCAATGTCGTGCGGTTTGTCATTGATGAAGCACACTGCTTCTCTGCGTGGGGACAGGATTTCCGCGTGGATTATCTCTATATCGGTGACTTTATCCGGCAATTACAGGAGAAGAAAAAAATCAGCTATTCGATTCCGGTTTCCTGCTTCACGGCGACTGCAAAGCAAAAGGTGATTCAGGATATTCGCGATTATTTCAAGGTGAAGCTGGGACTTGATCTGGAACTGTACGCAACATCTGCCGCCCGCAGCAATCTGCGATATGCTGTGCTTTACAAGGGGGATGATGACAGCAAATATGATACCCTGCGCAGACTGATTGAACAGAAAAGCTGCCCGACGATCATCTATGTATCCCGCACCAAGCGCACCGTGCAGATCGCCGAAAAGCTCACAAAGGACGGCTATTCCGCACGACCGTTCCACGGAAAAATGGACAGCAGCGAAAAGGTCGAAAATCAGGAGGCATTTATTGCCGGGACGGTACAGATCATCGTTGCGACCTCTGCGTTCGGCATGGGCGTTGACAAAAAGGATGTCGGACTTGTCATTCATTATGACATCTCCGATTCACTGGAAAACTATGTGCAGGAGGCGGGCAGAGCCGGACGCGACCCGAAGCTCAACGCAGACTGCTATGTTCTGTTCAATGAATCCGACCTTGATAAGCATTTTATTCGGCTGAATCAGACAAAGCTCAGCCAGAGCGAGATTCAGCAGGTCTGGCGTGCGGTCAAAAAGATGGCAGGCAGCCGTGAATCATTCAGCCGTTCTGCCTTGGAAATCGCAAGAGAAGCCGGTTGGAGCGAAAGCGGTCCGGAAGTGGAAACACGGGTCAAAACTGCGATTGCTGCACTGGAAAATACCGGATACATTGAACGCGGGCAGAATATCCCCCATGTGTATGCGACAAGCATTATGGTGAAAACAATGGCAGAGGCATCGGAGCGCATTCGCACATCTGACCTGTTCGATGAACGCACCGAGCAGAATGCAATTCGCATTGTCAAAAGTCTGATTTCGGAGAAAAGCACAAGCCATCGGGCTGACGATGCCGAAAGCCGGATTGATTATCTGGCTGATACGCTTAGATTGTCAAAAGAAGAGGTCATTGAAGCGGTGAATCTCATGCGGCAGGAAAAGCTGCTTGCGGATGCAAAGGATATGAGTGCCTATATCAAAAAAACTGATTCGGAAAACAAATCCATGCAGATATTGATGCGCCATATGCAGCTCGAACAACAGCTGCTGAATATCCTGACCGACGAGCCGCAGACGGTCAATCTGAAAGAGATCAATGAACAGGCAGAGCAGCAGAACATCAAAGGCGCATCGGTCAAGGCGCTGAATACGATTTTGCTGTACTGGACAATCAAAGGCTATATACAGAAAACCTATTCCCGCACGGAAAAAGCGCGGGAGATCATCCCGAAAATTGAAAGCGTGAAGCTGACAGATTTGTATATCAGCCGCATTGCATTGGCGCGATTCATTGTCAGATTTCTGTATAATAGAGCCGCGAACGAGCCTGCAAATCCGAAGGGCGAAATACAAGTTGCATTCTCGGAATTGGAATTGCTGGAAGCCTACAATGCACAGCTCACAACCGTCACGCCAATCACCGCAGATGCCGTCCGGGATGCGCTGCTGTATCTTTCAAAAATCGAAGCGCTGACGCTCGAAGGCGGTTTTCTGGTGCTGTATCAGACCATGCACATCCGCCGTCTGGAAATGGACAACCGTATTCAGTATAAGCAGGAGGATTACCGGCAGCTCAACGAGTTTTACAAGCAGAAAATCCAGATGATCCACATTGTCGGCGAATATGCGAACATGATGGTGCGCGATTATAATGAAGCGTTACAGTTTGTCAGCGACTATTTCCAGATGGACTACAAGGCGTTTCTTGCAAAATATTTCAAGGGCAACCGCATGGGCGAGATTAACCGCAATATCACGCCGCAGAAATACAATGAACTCATGGGGAAACTCTCTGAACGGCAGCGTGAGATCATTGACGATGAATCATCGCAGTATATCGTTGTTGCAGCGGGTCCAGGCAGCGGAAAGACGATGCTGCTGGTGCATAAGCTGGCAGCGCTTGTCATGCTTGACGATGTGAAATACGAGCAGCTTCTGATGCTGACATTTTCCCGCGCAGCAGCGACCGAATTCAAGGCGCGTCTGCTTGCTCTGATCGGCAATGCCGCAAAATTCATCGAAATCAAAACATTCCACTCCTATTGCTTTGATCTGCTTGGCAGGATCGGTTCACTGGAACAGTCAGAAAACATTGTTCCGCGTGCTGTAGAGATGATTCGTGCGGGAGAAGTAGAGCAGATTTGTGTAACCAAGACAATCGTTGTCATTGACGAAGCGCAGGATATGGACGCGCATGAATATGATCTGATTCGTGCGCTTATGGAATGCAATGCCAATATGCGCGTGATCGCAGTCGGCGACGACGACCAGAATATCTATGCGTTCCGCGGTTCCAATTCAAAATACATGCGCTCGTTTATCACGGAGTACGGTGCAAAGCAGTATGATCTACCGGATAATTACCGCAGCACATCAGAGATTGTTGCGCTTGCAAATCGTTTCGCTGAGACGATCAAAAACCGATTGAAAGCAGAGCCGATCAAAGCAGTGCGGACGGATGCGGGCATTGTCCGGCTCATCCGACACAGAAGTACGAATCTGGAATATCCGATTGTGCAGAATCTCATCAGCAACCGTGCGCCGGGCAAGACGATCTGCGTGCTGACATGGACAAATGAGGAGGCACTGCGCGTGAACGGTCTGCTGCGGCAGATGCAGATTCCGTCAAAGCTGATTCAGAGCAACGACGGGTTCTCGCTCTATGATCTGGCGGAGCTGCGGATGTTTCTGAGGCTGACCGGCAAAGAGGATCACCCGATTATCTCCGATGAACAGTGGGAACAGGCAATCGCTGATTTGAAACGGATTTACCAAAACAGCCAGTGCCTTGAACTTGTACTGAATCTGCTTGACCGTTTTGCATCAGTCAATGAGAAGAAATACCGCTCCGATCTGGAGAGCTTTATCCGCGAATCGCAGATATCTGATTTTGCATTCCCCGATGACGATGAAATCATTGTTTCGACCATACACAAGGCAAAGGGACATGAATTTGACTGTGTCTATCTGCTGCTGAATCATGTTGATATATCGGATAATGAACGAAAACGCGTACTCTATGTCGGCATGACAAGAGCAAAAACGGAGTTGTATCTGCACTATAACAATCACGCATTTGATGTGTTTGCAGAACAGATTATCGACGATCCGGTGTTGTATCCCGAACCGAATCAGATCATGCTCCAGCTCACGCACCGCGATGTAGTGCTGAGCTTCTTTATGGATAAGAAAGCTGCGATTCTGAATCTGCGAAGCGGTGATACATTGTCGCTGAAAGGCAAATGCCTGTATGCGCAGATCGGCGGGAAAACGATACGGGCTGCGATTCTGTCGAAAGCCGCGCAGGATACGCTGAACCGACTGTATGAAAACGGGTATCGTGTGCAGTCGGCGCGGATTCGGTTTGTTGTGGCATGGCGAAATCAGGATGAGACCGATGACAAGGAATATGCAATCATTCTGCCGGACATATTCTTTGAAAAATGAATAAATCAGTATTATTAAGCCTTGCTTGCTGTTCAATCAGCAGGCAGGGCTTTTTTATGCACCTGATTAAGTTGGAAAGTGCTGATATGCAAAATGAGCAAGTCATATCCTATTTAATCAGAGATCATTGTGCACTCCTACAAAATTCTCTCAAACATGAAAAAATCAGCCGTTTTGTGAGGATATGGGTGAGAGCTGCCGCTGATCTCAACCATCCTCTAAACGTAAGCATAATGCACAGAATACTACACCACATTTTGTGCAGTCAGATAATCTTTCGGAGACAGACTATTATTTTTTCCGCGATCCTGTAGGGCTATATGAGAGGCAGTTCTCTCAAATCATTCAAAAATCAAGGAGGTTACCAAAATGAAACGAAACCAGCAAGAAGTCATTAACCGTATCCTCGATCTGCTGACCGAGCTCGTCGATGACACGCCTGCCGAGAAGCAGGCAGAACCGCAGCGCGTGGAAATGCTCACGATCAAGGAATGCACCGAAGCGGTCAGAGGCATTTCCGAGCATACCATCCGCAAACTGGTTGCACAGGGGCGTGTCAGGTATATCCGCACCGGTGAGGGCGAGCGAGGCAAAATTCTGGTCAGCAAACAGTCGCTGCTCGACTATCTGGGCGGAGCAGATAATTGCTGCAAATGAAGGTTGTGTTCATTTGCAGCTGTCACGGGCGTAAGCCCGAAATCAAGGGAGTGCAGAGGGAACGGCTGCCCCACGGACTATTTGCAGGCAAATAGTCCTAATGGGTTACAACTAATCCGCTGATTAGTCCGGTATCCGTACACCTCCGGAAACGCTTGCCTGACAGAAAAAAACATTCCCCTCAAAAAAAGAAAGGAGCCGGTACAAATGAGCTTTGCAATCATCCGCAATGAAAACCATAAGATCGGTAGTGTGCCATTGGCAGAACGGCACAATGAACGCCGGAACAAGCATTACAGCAATCAGGAAATAAACCCTTCCAGAACAGATGAGAATTATCATCTGAAAAAGCCGGAGGGCAGTTATCTTGACACCTTCTATGCTATCCGTGAAAAGGAACACTTGAAAGGAAATCTGCGTGTGAACGGGAGCAAGCAAAGCACGATCCTTTGTGAATTTGTCATGACCTCGGACAAAGCCTATTTTGACCGCATCGGTCCGGAACGGACGCGGCAATTCTTTGAAACCGCATACCGCTTCGCCTGTATGAAGGCGAGCGGGGAACAGTATATCGTGTCCGCCGCAGTTCACATGGACGAAACTACGCCCCATATGCATCTGATGTTCATTCCGGTTGTGCAGGGTAAAGACCGGAAGGGACAGCCGTGCAAGCGCATCAACTGCTCCGAGTTCTGGAAAGGGCGTGACAGCTATTCCCGTTTGCAGGACGAGTACCATGAATGGATGACCTTGCACGGCTTTGACCTGGAACGCGGCACAAAAGGCAGCACTGCCGAGAATCTCACCACGGAGAAATACAAGCTGAAAAAGGTACAGGAGCAGATTGCAGAGGCAACCGGGGAGATTGTGGAAATCGAGCATATTGAAGAAATCCGGTCAAAGCAGCTTCCTGCAAATACATCTCTTGTCAAAACCTCTGATCTTGAAACGCTGACTGCAGCAGCAAAAGGATATGCAGCGGTAAAGAAATCGGAAAGCGAAATGCAGGAGTTGAAAACTGAGGTGTCCGCACTTCGCAGTGAGAATGAATCGCTGAAAAATGAGAATGCTGCGCTATCTGCAAAATATCAAGAGTTCGATTATCAGTTCGGGGCATTTTATGACAGCGTAGCAGACGAAGTCGCATTGCAGCGGGAAAATGAACAATTACGGCACGAGGTGCAGACGATCGGCAATCAGTACCACGGTGTATGCCATGATTTGGAAACGGTAACAGCGGAGCGGGATACCCTGACACGAGCCGTTCAGCAACAAGCTGTGCAAATTCAGAAACTCAACGAAAAGCTGACCGTGCTACAAAAGCTGCATCAGGCTCTGACGGACAAATTCAACCGCGTCATGCGCTTCATCGAACAGATGAAACTGAAAGAGAAGCTAGATGCGTTTTTGCGTCCGCATCAGCCGAAACGATAATTCTTGACTTTAAAGTGTGATTGTGGTATAATGACAGTGATATATTCGCTGTCGGAAACGGAGGTATTATGAAACAGACATTAAGAACCGCCATGACTGGAAAGGCGGCGGTAACATGAACATTCAGGAGCGCAGAAACAAGGACGGAAAGATCACATCCTACCGCATCCGTGTGTTCGATCACAGAGACACGCAGACCTACAGGCAGGTTTTCAGAACGCTGTCGATCAAGTACGATTCAACCAATTCTGAGGCGTGGAACAGGAAGAATGCGGAAAAACAATGAACGATCTTTGAAAAGCAGATCGAGGAGCATACGATCAGCGATTCTCATATCACCTTTGACAGCTACTGCGATTATGCAATCGGGATGAAGGAACAGTCCGGGCTTTCTCCCTCGACGATCTATAGCTATTCCGGATACCGAAAGCAAATTGCACCTTACATCGGGCATATTCAGCTAAAGCGGCTTACGCCCGTAGCGATTAACAAGGCTTATTCCGATATGCTCAATGCAGGCGTATCCAAGGCAATGGTCTATCAGTATCATTTATTTATCCACTCGATGCTCGCAATGGCATATAAGGAGAATCTGATTCCGCGCAATTATGCCAGTGCTGCGATGCCGCCGAAGCGCGATGCGAGAGAAGTGCAAGCACTCAGCGAGGACGAAATAAATGCATTCTTTACAGCCTTGTATGCAGACAGCATGCACTATATGTATCAGGTGCTTTTCAGCGTGATGCTTGCTACGGGCTGCCGAATCGGTGAAATCTGTGCGCTGACATGGGACAATATCGACTTTGAGACGAATCGCATTCATATCTGTCGCCACTTTGTTTCTGTAAAATCTGGCACACAGATTGTTGAGGGATGCAAGACCAATGCAGGTGACCGTTGGCTCACGCTAGATGATAGCATCATGGAAATGCTCAGAGAATACCGTGCGTTCTATCTCAAGAAAGCTGAGAGCTTCGGTAGTAATTGGAATTATGAAGCTGATGCTGTGTTCTATGCTGAGAAGCGATACGGCGGTTGTATCAGTCCCGATACAGTTCGTGCTTTTTTGAACAGTTTTACTCAAAAGAACAGACTTCGCCAAATACATCCTCATATGTTCCGTCACACGGCAGTCAGCCTCCAGTTGCAGGCTGGCATCAGTATAGCAGATGCTGCCAAGCGAGCAGGACATGCCAGACCAGATGTCACCCTGCGAATCTACTCCCACGCGCTGAAAAAGAACGATCTGCACTGCTGTGAAGCTGTCACGAAAGCTATGCCGAAAAAGCCAAAGCACGATGCAGGCTGAAAGATACGAAAAGCTGTGATAATCCTACCTTACTGCATCGTTCAGCAGCGTAAAAGTTGACCGATTGTTGACCAAAGTACATAGTTGACCGTTGAAACCGCTTGAAAACAGCGTGTTTTCGCAGGAAGGCTTGAAATTTGCGGCTTTATATGCTATAACCGGGCAGTGCCCGGCTCCGTTTTTGCTCCCGTACAGCGAAGATATTATCTTTTTTCGCTTCTCCCATTGCACTTTCCGGTATAATATGCTATAATATTTCCGAACCCTGAAATCTGAAAGGAGCTTTTCAACATGAGCAAGCAGAACAACAATAAAAACACTGCACCGAACAACGGCCGGAACCGTCAGGAGCGCAGAGAGCAGGCGCGCAGACCGCAGCAGCACAAGTCCAACAAGCCCCTCTGGCTCCGTATCGTCATCGTTGCGGTCATTGCTGCGATGATCCTCGGCTTCTTCCTTGTCCCGCTGCTTCGCTGAGCGATGGCAAAGGCGAAAACACGCTACGAATGCACGGCCTGCGGCGCCGAATACCTGAAATGGAACGGCCAGTGTACCAGCTGCGGTGCGTGGAATACCATTGAGGAGGCGCTGCCCGAAATCAAACCGGCAGCCCGTACCGGCGGCAGCGGAAACGCAAGGCGCACAGTCGATCTCTCCGCGCAGATCCGCGAGCTGTCCGAAATCGGCACAAACGAGGATATCCGTTACGACACCGGCATCTCAGAGCTGAACCGCGTGCTCGGCGGCGGATTGGTCAAGGGCTCGGTCGTGCTGCTCGGCGGCGAACCGGGCATCGGAAAAAGCACGCTGCTTCTGCAAATCTGTCAGTATCTCGGAGAATCGCATTCGGTGCTGTACGTTTCCGGCGAGGAATCTGCCCGGCAGATCAAGCTGCGCGCACAAAGACTCGGCGTTGATACCGAAAGCCTGTATCTGCTGACCGTCAGTGATGCAGAGGCTGTCTGTGACACGATCATGGAGAGCGAACCGGACGTCGTCATCATCGACTCGATTCAGACCATGCATATTTCCGGACTGACCTCCGGCTCAGGCTCTGTACCGCAGGTGCGCGAGTGTACCTCGCTGTTCATGCAGACCGCCAAAGCCAAGGAAATCCCGGTTTTTCTGGTCGGGCATGTGACAAAGGAAGGCTCGATTGCCGGCCCGAAGGTCATGGAGCACATCGTCGATGCCGTACTGATCTTTGAGGGCGACCGCTACCAGAGCATCCGCATCCTCAGAGCGGTCAAAAACCGCTTCGGCTCCACAAATGAAATCGGCGTGTTTGAGATGAAAGATACCGGGCTGGCGGAAGTCGAAAACCCGTCCGCGATGCTGCTGGACGGCAGACCGCTCGGCGTATCCGGCACCTGTGTCTGCTGCATGATGGAGGGCAGCCGCCCGATTCTTGCAGAGATTCAGGCGCTGGTTTCCAAGAGCACGCTTTCCGCGCCGCGCCGCACCGCAACCGGCTTTGACTATAACCGCGTCTACATTCTGCTGGCGGTGCTGGAAAAGCGCATGGGACTGTTTTTCGGTGCGCTGGACGTGTATCTGAATATCGTCGGCGGTTTCCGGCTGGATGAGCCCGCGGGGGATCTGGCCGTCGCACTGGCGCTGTATTCCGCGCTCATGGACAAGCCGGTTCCGGAAACGGTCATCGCGTTCGGAGAAATCGGCCTCGGCGGAGAGCTGCGCGCTGTCTCCAATGCGGCACAGCGGATTCAGGAGGCCGAACGCCTCGGCTTCACGCTCTGCATCCTGCCGAAGCAGACGCTCCGCACGCTGCAAACCGACCGCTTTGCGATCCGGCTGGAGGGCGTGTCCAATCTGCGGGAGGCATTTGCGGTACTGGAAAAGCAGGTGAAGAAAAAGGCATGATCTTCTGAAAGAAGCCTGCGTATGCAGTTTTATCTGAATTTTGATCCGGATACCGACCCCATGCTTGTGCTGGCTCTGATTGCCGGATTCTTTGAGGGACTTGGCTTCTCGGCAGAGGAAACCTGCTTTCGCGGCGAAAACGGGCTCTTTATCTGTCAAAAGCTGTGTATTGATACAGATACCGATCCAGAGAATGCGGAAAGCCGCAAGGAATTTGCCAACTGTCTGAACAGGGATTACGGTATCAGAACCGGAACCGAACTGGACGGGCAGCTGTATCCGCTTTGCAGCAATCAGGAATTCTGCGATATGATCCGGCATCTCCTTGCAAATATCAAAGGCGATGTGTATATTTTCAGTGAATGGTACGATATGATTCTGGTGCGCTGCGGCGAAAAGCTGACGATTCACGAGGAATGGCAGCAATATTTCACATGACAGGAGGAACCGTATGGCAGCGATTTTCAGCATCCGCCGGAATGATCCGCCGGAGGAACAGGTCAGTATATCTGATACCGGCACGAATGTCCTGCTGACGGTGCTGGTGCTTGCGGGTTCGGCGCTCGCGGAAACCGACAGTCAGCGGCGGCTGATTGTCTGGCTGGCGGAGCAGAAGCTCAACGAGGGCATCTGCCGCGGATTCAGCCTTGCGGATATGCCGTGGGATGCGGACAGCTTTGAGGCTGACCGGCAGTTCATGGTGCGCACGGCGGATGCGGCCTCGCAGAAAACAGGCTGGCAGTCGCTGAACTACTGGCCGAACGCAAAGGCGCTGATGCCGATGCTCGGATGGTTCCGCAAGGGCTTTGTGCGGCTGAAGGCGGCGGATACGGATCCGGCGGTGCTGACGCACTGGCTGAGCGAAATGAACGACGACGATCCGGTTCAGTGCGGATTTCCGCGGTGCAGAAAGCACAGAGCATATTTAACGTGGAACGGGTGCATTGCGTGCAGATAAACGGTACCGCGTGTACCGTATATAAAAAACAGGGACAGGAAGCGCAAGGCTTCTTGTCCCTTATTTTTTCGCATGGTTTTGCGGAGATCAGTCAATCTCCACTGCGACCTTCCGGTTTTCGCGGGCTGCGCCGGCACGCATCAGGGTGCGGATCGCTTTTGCGATTCTGCCCTGCTTGCCGATTACTCTGCCCATGTCATCCGGTGCTACGGAGAGATGCAGCACGGTCACGCCTTCTTCATTCACCGCGTCCTCGGTGATCTGAATTGCGGCCTTGTCCGTGACAAGTCCCTCAACGATCGCGTATAACAGCTCTTTCATGATGTTCTCCCAAACACAAAGGCGGAAGGCTTCTGCATTACAGAACGCCCTGCTTCTTCAGGATGTCGCGAACGGTATCCGTCGGCTGTGCGCCGTTCTGGATCCAGGCCTTTGCCTTGTCAGCATCGACCTTCACAACGCTCGGCTCCTTGGTCGGATCGTAAAAACCGATCTCCTCAATGAAGCGGCCGTCTCTCGGGTATCTGCCGTCAGCGACGACGATGCGGTAGAACGGAGCCTTCTTTGCACCCATTCTTCTCAGACGAATCTTAACTGCCATTGTAATTCACCTCCATATAATGATAACCTAAGATATATATTCATGCAAATGGTAATTGCAATGAAATCGGATTATGCCGATGCGGCTCAGAACTTCGGGAAGCCGCCGCCCATGCCTTCCAGCATTTTCGGGTCGATCTTCGGCAGCTTGCGCCGTCCGAACAGTCCCTTTTTGCCCGCGCCGCCGCCGAGCTTCTTCATCATCTGCTGCATCTGCTCAAACTGCTTGAGCAGGCGGTTGACGTCCTGCACCTGCGTGCCGGAGCCCTTTGCGATTCTGCGCTTGCGCGACGGATTGATGATCGAAGGCTTTGCGCGCTCCGCAGGCGTCATGGATGTGATCATCGCCTCGACCTTGCCGAACGCACTGTCGTCAATATCGAGCTCATCGAGCTTATTGCCGACGCCCGGCAGCATGCTGACCAGCTTTTTCAGATCGCCCATTTTCTGGATCTGACGCAGCTGATCCAGCAGGTCTTCCATATCAAACTGGCTCTTCTGGAGCTTCTGGCTCAGGCGCTCCGCCTCCTGCTTCGTATAGACATCCTCCGCCTTTTCAATCAGCGAGAGCACGTCGCCCATGCCGAGGATGCGGGATGCCATACGGTCGGGGTGGAACTGCTCAAAGTCATCGAGCTTTTCGCCCATGCCGACGTATTTGATCGGCTTGCCGGTGACGGACAGCACGGAGAGCGCCGCACCGCCTCTGGTATCGGAATCGAGCTTGGACATCAGCACGCCGGTGATGCCGAGTGCGTCGTCAAATGCCTTTGCGACATTGACTGCGTCCTGACCGGTCATGGCGTCCACGACGAGCATGATTTCATCCGGATGCGTTTCCGCTTCGATGTTTTTCAGCTCATCCATGAGCTTTTCGTCGATATGCAGGCGTCCTGCGGTATCGAGAATGACAATATCGTGGTTATTGTTTTTTGCAAAGGCAACGCCCTGCTTGGCGATGTCCACCGGGTCGATCTGGCCGAGCTCAAAGACCTTGACATCTGCCTGACCGCCGACAATGCGGAGCTGGTCGATTGCGGCCGGACGGTACACGTCACAGGCCACCAGCAGGGGATGATGTCCCTCTTTTTTCAGCAGCTTTGCGAGCTTGGCGCAGTGCGTTGTCTTACCGGAGCCCTGCAAACCGCAGAACATGATCACGGTAGGCGGCTTCGGTGCAATATTCAGGCGGGAGTTGCCGTTGCCCATCAGGGAAACAAGCTCCTCGTTGACGATTTTGACGACCTGCTGTGCGGGCGTCAGGCTGGTGAGAACCTCCTCACCGACGGCGCGCTCCGACACCTTGCTGACAAAGTCCTTGACGACCTTGTAGCTGACATCCGCTTCGAGGAGAGCAAGCCGCACCTCGCGCATCGCTTCCCTGACATCCGCTTCCGTCAGCTTGCCGCGTGCCTTCAGCTTTTTGAAAACCTGGCCGAGCTTATCCTGCAATCCTTCAAATGCCATACGGTTTCTGCTCCCTTCTGTTTGTAATCAGAATAATGCCTTGCCCTTCTGCGCCGCCTCCGCAATCTTTGTGCGGGCGGGCTCCGGGAGTGCTTCGCTGTACTGTTCGATCTCGCTGAACAGGGCGCGCGCGGCTTTCAGCCTGGCTGCAATGCCCATCTGTTCTTCGAGCTGTTCAAGCTGGCGCTCGCCGCGGCGGATGCTGTCATGCACTGCCTGCCGGGAAATCCCAAGCGGCTCTGCGAGCTCCGCCAGCGAAAGATCTTCGTCGTAGTATCCTTCCAGCAGCGCACGCTGCCGTTCTGTCAGCAGACTGCCGTAGCAGTCGAGCAGGAGCACGAAATCGAGTTTTTTTATCATCGGGATCACCGCCTGCCTTTCTGCTGTCATGGTACAGACCTTTACACCAGCCTCCCTATTATAACAGCTTTTTCTGCATTTGTCAAGGGCTCTGCGAAAAAAATGCATGATTCGGCACAATGTGCAAAAGCCGGTGCATCCCGTACGTTTTTTCCGTCAGCGGCAGGAGAGTTTGTTTGAAATTGCCCCGGAATGAAAATAATGCGTTTTTTTTGCCGGCGGGGTTGATTATTTTACGAAAGAATGGTATAATGTATAAAGATTATTCTTGCGGTTATCAGATTCTGTCTGATATTCCGCACAGAACAGTCTGAATGCAATAATAGTTACGGAAAGGAAGGTATGTATGCAAAGAGGATTTTTCAGGAGCAGGAGGCTGACAGCCTGTGCGGCCGCAGCCATGCTCACGGCATCGTCGCTGGCGGGAGGCACACTGTCGCTGCCGGTGTCAGCGGCAGACGAGCCGGAGTATTTCTACACGCTGCTGGCCGGCGGCAGTCAGATCGGTATGGAGATTATCGTAAAAGCATCCGGTGATATACACGGGGTGTCGATCGACGCGCATGAGCCTGCTGCAAATCAGCTGCACATGACCGACGACGGGTTCCGCTTGACGCTGCCGATCAATGCGGCGGAGCTTCGGAAGCCGCATCATCTCGATTTCATGCTGGGGGATGAGGGAAAATCCGTGCAGGGCATTACTGCGGTGGATTACCTGACCAAGATCATGAATGACGATAAATACGAGGAATATCTGCCGGTTGTGACAGCCATGCTGAATTACGGCTATGCAGCGGAGGACTATTTCTCCGGAGCGGATTATGCCGATTACTACATGTCGGAAGCGCCGGATTTCAGCGGCGTGACCATCAACGGCAGCAAATTCACCGGAAAGGAAGCGTACAATGCCGATCTGGAGGAAAAAAATCTGCCGTACCGGTATTACGGCATGAATCTGACGCTGCTCGATAAAATCAAGTTCTCGCTGTATTTCGATACATCATGGAGCGCCGGTGCAGCCTATCTGACAGACGGTGAATTCGGCAACCAGCTGACCAAAACAGAGGAGGCCGGAGAGGGATTTACGAAGGTCGTCCGGACGATCCCGGCTTACCGGTTGACCGATACCTTTACCTGCGTGCATGCGCCCGCCGACCCGGTCGATTTCAGCCCGGTGCAGTATCTCGCTGCTGCGGCGGCCGGTTCCAATGCCAAGCTGACAGCGGTCTGCAAGGCGCTGTATGCCTACGGTGAGGCGGCCAAGGCTGCACAGCCGGGGGATCCGGATACGGAGGTGCATTCCGGCAGACTGACGCATTATGATTATCGCAGCGGCTGTGCATCGCTGGATGAAATGGTGAATCTGCATCAGTGCCCGGTCGCGGCGCTGACCGATGATGAGTACAACAAATACGCAGGCGGCTGGATCGAGATCACCTGTGGTGACAAGAAGCTGAATGCGCTGGTCGCGGATGCAATGCCGTTTTCCGATAACCCGTCGCGGAGGGCGGGCGATGTTGATATTGACACGCAGTCCTTCCTTGATTTCATCGGCGAGGACACCGGCGATCTGCCGATCACCTGGAGGCTGATTCCGATGCCGGACGCAGAGGATTACGATGTCAGGGTCAAGTTCCAGAAGAACTCCAAGGTATACTGGTGTGCGGTGACGCTGATGGATGCACGCTATCCGATCAAGGCGGTAAAGTACAACGGCAGGGAGCTTGAACAGAATATGGACGGCGGCCTGAATCACAATTTCTTCTTCGGAAGTCTGGAGCAGCCGGAGTCCGATGGGATCTATACGTTCACGTTTATTGATATGTTTGATCATGAACTGACGGTGGATGCGGAGATCGATCTGCCGACCGGCGACAGCGGCCTTTCCTATTCAAGACTTGTCCGTTGCACGGGTCAGTTCCCGAAATAACCGTTACGAAAGGATGAAGCAGTATGAAACAGGAATATACACCGGCTGAACTGGAAATCGTGCAGTTCACTGCCGAGGATGTGATCACCGCATCCCCGCTCAGGGATGAATTCGGACTTCCGATTCAGGAGTAAAAAATGACGGGGCGCCGACTGTTTCCGGTCGGCGCCCCGTTCTGTCGATACAGCGGTATCTCCGATGGATTCAGAATGGGGCGCTGCCCCAAACCCCGCCAAAGGGACAGTGTCCCTTTGGAATCCCACAATATTATAATCTATGCAAATACATTGTTTTCATCACGATGGGATTCTTAAGGGATTAAGCAGGGGTATGGTGGCGGCACCCCCATGATAAATCAGCCGGAGGCACCTTTAAACGGAATCCCGCCGGAATCACGCTCCGGCGGGATTTGTATCAGAAATCAGAGTTTTACAGCTCGACCTTTTTCGCAATCGCCATCAGGATCAGGCTCAGGTCGCCGTTATCCGGTGTGCCGTTGTGGTTGCAGTCCGCTGCGTTCAGGCCTTTGCTCTGCACAGCAGCCTCTCTGTCTTCCACAAGATACCGTGCAAGCAGCACCGCGTCTGCAACGTCCAGCTGTCCGCTGAGGTCGGTATCGCCGTGAACCAGCTTTTCCGTATCGGAGAAGTCGCGCTTGCTGCCGTCCGGAAGCGTTGCAATACCGGTCTTGTAATCCAGCGTGATGCTGACGGTTTCGCGCTGCTTCAGATCCTTTGAGCAGCATTCGCCCGTAAAGGTCACGACCGCATCCGGCTGGACATCATAGGTCATGTTGATGATGCGGTAGCAGCCGGTCAGCTCTGTCATCAGCGGCTTGACGCAGCTGTTTTCCGCCTCATAGGAATTGATCGCCAGATAGCCGTCCGCCGTTTTCAGTCCGGTCGGCTTCAGCACATCCTTGTCCAGCACCGGGATTCCCTGTCCTTGATAGAATCCTACGTGTCCGACGACGTTGCTGTTGTCGATGACATAACCTGTTTCCGGATTTCCGGTCAGGGGACCGCCGATTCCTTCGTATTTTCCGGGCTTCGACGTATCCGCATCTGCGTGCAGATAGCTGGTGACCCAGTCCGATTCGATCTCATAATGGCAGTTCAGCGTTTTATCTAAATACACAAACGGAATGTACCGTACTGTTCCCTCTCCGAATTCATAGAGGCCGTAGGCGCCCTGGTAGAGGCCGGGTGCGACCGACATCGGACGGGCATCAGCGGGGGCCACGTCGATATACGACATGTTGTAGGCGCGGTCCATCACGGCAATGTGATAGCCTTTCAGATCCGTGATGTCATATTCCAGCGTATATTTGCCGTCTGCATCCGGCTTGGTCTGCATGAATTCGGAATAGTCGAACTGATCGAACCAATTTTGCGGATCCCAGCTTTCTTCATTCAGGAATCCTGCTGCCGGCAGCAACTTGTTCCTGTATTTGTCGTTTTCCTTCATTTCTGCGCCTACATCTTCAAAGTGCAGATTATACCACGCACAGTCGGAGTACAGTCCGCCTGCGATCGGCATGAACTTGGCATCAATTTTCTTAGGTGCATCCGCACCGGACGGGCTCACAAGCTTGCCGTCGCCGATGCAGAAGAAGGAAATGCTGTCCAGCATCGGATCCGTGGCCGTCAGCTTCAGGATCTTCCGGCCATTCTGTTCTGTCACGGAGGACTCCAGCTTCGGGGCGGTCTTGTCGATCGTCACGGGGATATCCAGCACCTGCGGATTGTTCTCCAGCGCCTCCTTGGAAATCGCCGCGCTGATGCGGTAGGTATAATCGCCCTCCGGCAGATCGGACAGATCTTCAAGGGGCACATACACATTCTGGTACTGCTTGATGTATTCCGACTCCCACTCCGCCTGGAGCGTGCGTTCACTGCATTCGTTGTATATATAGGGCTCTGTCAGAAGATTGCCCTTTGCGTCATACAGCGCACCTGCCTGAATGATGCAGTCCCGCTGCGCGTTGATCCGGATGCCCGGCTTGTCGGCCAGAAAATCATGGTTCGGGGAGATATAGACACGTTCCGGGAATCCCCAGGTGTTCATCGCCTTGTTTTCATATTCATCGAGCAGCCGGATATAATTCTGGACGGCCGGATCCGGGTTGTCAGACCACAGATCCACATCTCCGCTTTCCTGGAGCGATTCGATAGTACTGCGGGCATTTTTGATCTCGTACAGAAATCCTGCATCTGAGAACAACAGATCGGAAAAGCTCGTTGTCGCAGTCACGGCATTGGAGCTTGTGAGCGTCACAAATGCGCCGGAATGCTCGCCGAAGATCGGGATTGCTTCAAAATCATCGGAAAAGCCCAGCAGCGGGATCGAAATATCCGAATTGTTCTCAGCGCCCTCCAGCAGCAGATAGCCCTCCACAAAGAAGCCGTTGGTGAAGATCTTGCGGAGCGCTGCGGTCTGCGATGCATCCAGCTGTACTGTGACGTTCTCAGTGCGCGCTTCACCGGCAGCGATCGCGGTCAGGCCGCTCAGATCCGCCGTGCACTTCAGTGCCTGCTGATGATCAATTTCATATTTGCCGGTTTCCCGGTTATAGAATGTATCGTCGGTTGTCAGCACGAGCCGTGCATTTTTGAAGGCCACGTCCTCGTCGCTGATGTTCCGCAGCGTGACCGGGAACGTGAATTTGTCTCCGAGCTTGTCGCGCAGGCTGAGCTTGGATTCGCCTTCCGTTCCGGTCAGCAGCACCTTCGTGCCGAGTGTGCGATCCATGGAAACCATGCCCGCACCCTGCCGTCTGGGTGATACGTATAACCCGGCCTCGCTGTACGGATACGCACCGGTCATCAGCAGGTTCCGGATATACTGCTCCTTCTCGGAGCCGGTCAGCGTACAGCCGTGCTTTTGCAGATACTCATTCAGCAGCATGGCACAGCCTGCAATATACGGTGAGGCCATCGAGGTGCCGGACTGCACCGACGTGCTGTTGTGATATGCGGCGGATTCCACATAGCCGCCGACACCCATGATGTCCGGGCGCAGTTCCAGCGAGTTGTGGACGCCGTAACTGGTATAAAAGCTGACGTCCGCCGGAAGCGAAACCGTGACGAGTTCATCGGTAAAGCTGATCTTTTTGTCTTCTGCGTTCTTCAGGAGCGCGCCGTTTTCGACGGACACGATGCCGATCGGGATGTCAGCATTGCTTACCGGGGTGAAGTATTCATCCGGTCGGTTCTGGATGACGATGACACCGACCGCGCCGACCTTTTGCGCGTGAACGGCCTTTTCGGTAAAGCTCAGGACGCCGCGGTCCACCAGCGCGAGCTTTCCGGTCAGATCCTTGCCTTCAAAATCCGAAGTGTCACCGATCCCGCAGTATTCATATTCATACGATGCCTCTTTCAGTGTATCCGAAAGGAGCTTCTGGGTATCCGCTGTACTGATGCTCATCACATAAGCGGAGTAGCTGATCTTCTGCTCACCCAGCAGCATTGCATGCTGGTCGAATTCCGAGGGATTGTCCGCCGATGCAACCGCCAGCGCACGGGTACCTTCCTGCACCAGAACGTTCATCGTGGAAACATCCGGATTATCCGTTGTCTGCCGCGGGCTGACGAGCGTACCGTCCGCACTGTTGCCCGCACTGATGCATACCGTAACGCCTGCCGCCTCCGCCGTATTGACCGCATCGCGGAACGGATCCTCCTTGCCGGGCGTTTCCCCGCAGTAGCCCATGCTGAGGTTGACGGCATCCGCCCGGAGCTTGACCGCATCCTCCAGCGCACCGATGAATTCCGTCACGTCGGAAACATACTGCATCGCCATAAAGACGATCTGTGCATTCGGCGCGATGCCGGAGAGCGTTCTGCCCTCCGCGTCCTCATAGACATTGCCTGCCGCGATGCCCGCAACATGCGTGCCGTGATACGCGGATTCGCTGGCATCACGGACATCCATGGGAATCTGATCTTCATAATCCGCCGCAAACGGGATCTTGTTGCTGCGCCAGACATACTCCGTTCCGATCTGGACATTGAAGCCGATATTGTCTGAGATCGCTTCGACCTGTTCCTGTGTCAGCTTGGTCTGAACATCGTCCGCGAGCGGCGCGAACATCGGATGCTCCAGATCCAGCTCCGAGTCTATGATTGCAATGACCTGTCCGTCGCCGCGGCATCCGGTCTGGCTCTGGAACTGCATTGCATTGCTGATGTCCTCCTCAGAAACGGCCTCCGGCACCGCATGAACCTTATAGCTCCGCACAACGCTGCGCACCGCCGGGAGCGCCTCTGCATCATCCAGCAGATTTTCCGGCAGCTCGCAGGAAAATGCGTTTGTCAGCACGTTGTAGCGATAGCCGACCTCCAGTTCAGGATACCATTCCGTCAGCTGCGCAATGACCGCATCCTGTTCCGCCGCGATTGCAGCGCTTTCTGCGGCAGCCTCCGGCGTCACAAGCTGCTCCGCTGTCAGCCCGGGCAGAAGCGCATCCGCATCCAGCGTGACAATGACATTGACCGGAGCGCAGCTCTCTGCGGCCGCTGTGACAATCTCCGCCGCAGGCGATGCGTCCTGTAAGGCGGCAGCAGCTGGGATTCCGTTTGCTGCAAGACTGCTGCAAGCGAGCAGGAGCGCAGTCTGTACACTGATGATTCGTTTGCATAATTGTTTATTCATGATTCTCAACCCTTTCACTTTGTATTCGGGAGAGTTGCCTCTCTGTATGGTAAACGGATGGGTGCGCGATTTGTTGCGTCATATTTGATGATTTGTATGATGTGACAAAAAAGACGACTCTGTTTTGTGCAGCCTGCCGATAGGCGGATCCCGGCGCTGCACCGTGCCGGTTTTTCATTGACAGTGCGGTCAAATCATGCTATAATACAAGCAGCCGTATCCGATACGGATGACACAAAATACGGACTGTTCGGGAGGTACAATCCATGAAGCACAGACACAAAAAAACGATGATCATTCTTGCCGCCGCAGCAGCAGCGGCATGCGCCGTTCCGCAGCTTCCGGCGATGCCGGCGCTGTTCCGTCCGGCGCTCACAGCATCAGCTGCCGAAACCGTCACGGAGGGCGGCATCACATATGCGCTGTATGAGGATCATGCGGTCGTTTACAAGCGGGAACGGGATTCCGGCCTGACTGCGGTGGAAATCCCCGCGGAGATCAGCGGCCTGCCGGTCACCGAGATCGGCAAAAGTGCATTTGCCGCAGCAGAAGACCTGATTTCCGTCAGCCTGCCGGACAGCATCACCGTCATCCGGGAATCCGCATTCAGCGGCTGTACCAATATGACGCAATGCAATATTCCTGCCGGTCTGACCGAAATCGAGGCAGCCGCGTTCAATTACTGCCTGCTGCTTACCGAAGCACAGCTGCCGGAAACGCTGACGGTAATCGGTGACCGCGCTTTTTATCACTGCACCTCGCTGACCGGCATTCAGCTCCCGGCATCCCTGACCTATCTCGGCGACAGCGCTATGTTCGCCTGTGACGGGCTCACGGAGATCACGATTCCGGTCACACTCACTGAGCTCGGCCCGAGGGCATTCGCGGAATGCTCCAACATCAAAACCGCTGTCTTTGAGGACGGCATCAAGGTGATCCCGGAATACATTTTCTACTGCTGCTCCTCCCTGGAAAGCATCAGCATTCCGGAGAGCGTCAGATCCATCGGCAATTATGCCTTCGACGGCTGCAAGAAGCTCACAAGCATCACCTTCCCGGAGGAACTGGCTGAGCTCGGCGAAAGCGTCGTCCGCGACTGTGCGTCGCTGACCTCGGTGAAGGTGCCGGACAAGATCAGGATCATCCGTCACAGTGCTTTTGAGGGCTGCACCGGCCTGACGGAGATTCAGCTCCCGCCCGACCTGAAAATGATCGAGAAGGCGGTGTTCCGGAGCTGTGCCTCTCTGACAAGCCTGGAGCTTCCTGCCGGCGTCACATGGATCGGCGACGGCTGCTTTGAAGCCTGTGTGAATCTCAGAACTGTCAAGCTGCCGGAAAAGATCCGGCGCATCGAGTCCTCGACATTCCGGCGCTGCACCGTGCTCGAAAAAGTCGAACTGCCGGAAAGCGTCACGGAAATTTCCGCCTATGCGTTCAACGGCTGCAAGGGTCTGACGGAATTCACGCTGCCGGACAGCATCACCAGCATTGACGACGAAGCATTCTGCTGCTGCTTCAAGCTGGAGAGCATCGTGATCCCGGAGAGCGTCACGGAAATCCGCGCGGCCGCATTTGCAGGCTGCAAGGCGCTGAAATCCGTCACGCTGCCGGACAGCCTGACGGAAATCCAGATGAACGCGTTCTCCGACTGCGTTGCGCTGGAAAGCATTACCCTGCCGAAGAATCTGCCCGTGATCCGGAACAGCTCGTTCTCCGGCTGCACAGGGCTGAAGGAGCTTGTGATTCCTGAGAGCGTCCGGACAATCGAGGGCGCGGCGTTCAGCGGCTGTTCCGGTCTGGAGAAGATCACGCTGCCCTCCGGTCTGACCGCGATCCCGAAGGAAATGCTCAGCGGATGCACCGCTCTGAAATCCATCGACCTGCCGGACGGCATTACCCAGATCGGGCCGCGCGCGTTCCTTGACTGCGCTTCCCTGAACGGTATCAAGCTCCCCGCCGGGATTCGCATTATTGATAATGCGACTTTTTCCGGCTGCACTGCACTGGAGCGCATTGTGATTCCGGACGGCACAAAAGAGCTCTGCGAAAATGCGTTTTACTGCTGCACCGCACTGAAATCGGTTTCTCTGCCGGACACGCTCACCGACATCGACGGCTCCGCATTTCTGTCCTGCACCGTCCTTTCGGATATACAGATTCCCGCTTCTGTCCGCTTTATCGGCAAGTCCGCATTCCGCGGCTGTGCAATGAAAACAGCTGTCATTCCGGAGAATGTCCGGTTTATCTCCGCAGAAGCATTCATGGAATGCACGGCGCTGAACAGCGTCACGATTCCGGACGGCGTTGAATCCATCATGCGGGATGCATTTTACGGCTGCACTTCGCTGAAAGAAGTTAAGATTCCTGACAGCGTCACGGTGATAAACGGCGGTGCATTTGCAGGCTGCACATCTCTTGCGAAGATCCGTCTTTCCAACGGGCTCACTGCGCTCGGCAACTCGGTGTTTTACGGGTGTACCGCGCTGGAAAGCGTTACGCTCCCGGACAGCATCACGCAGCTTGATTCCGGCGCATTTGCAAAATGCAGCGGCCTGAAAACCGTGGCTTTTCCGGAGCATCTGACCGCAATCGGAAACCACGCGTTTGTGGACTGCACCGGTCTGGAGCATCTTGTGATTCCGAACAGTGTCACTGCCGTTGAGGAATCTGCTTTCTCCGGCTGTAAGGGACTGAAAGACATCGTGTTCCCCGGCAGCCTCAGCACGCTGGGAAAATCGGCATTTGAGGGGTGTACTTCCCTGAAAGCAGTCACGCTGCCCGTCTGCCTGAAGGAACTCGGCGTGACGGTATTCGGCGGATGCAGCAGCCTGGAGCAGGTGACGATTCAGTCGGGCACCGTGTCTGTTGACGGGGATGCCTTTGACGGATGCGCGGCATTGAAGCGCATCACAATTCCGTCCACCGTGCAGGAGATTGCGGAGGAGGCATTTGCGGACTGCGCTGCCGGTCTGGTCATCCGCGGATGGGGTGGCTCCTATGCGGAACGCTATGCCGCTGCGCATAATTACCTGTTTGAAGCAATCGGCACGGCGGAGGAGGAACAGGCACGCGGCTCCGGCGATACGAACTGTGACGGCGTGATTGACATTTCTGATGCCGTTCTGATCTGCCGGTATGCGGTCGCGGACAGCGAGGTGCAGATGACCGACGCAGGCAGACTGAATGCGGACGTCACGCGGGACGGCGTCATTGACTTGTACGATTCCGAAAAGCTGCTGCTGTTTATCGCAAAGAAAATCATGCAGATGCACAACTGATTTCGCAACCTGTTTTTGAATCATTGCTGAACTGGAGGCACTTATGCAGAAAACCATGCTTTATATCCGTACATTACTTGAAAACACCTTTCTTTGGCTCGGCGGCATCGCTGCCTTTCTGCTCGGAACCTATTTCTTCTATGACACCTTTGAAAGAGCGTTCGGCGTCCGGTACAGCTTTGTGTTTTATTCAATTCTGACGCTGCTGGTCGGCGCGCTGATGATCTGGGTGCTGACAGCGCGCAGAAAATCGCTCGGCACACAGATTTCGACTGCTGTATACATCCTGCTGAACCTGATCCCGATCATCGCAATCGGTGCGCTGATCCTGATGTGGATTTCCAGCCTCGACTGATCTCATCTTGCAGTGAATTGCATATTTTGCATATCATTATAACGAAATAGCGGCGGCTTCCGGGTGCTGACGGCATCCGACGGAAGCCATCGCGATACGGAACAGAGCCCGCGGCAGATATGTGCCCGGGCTCTGTTTCCGTTTTCGGCGTGCGGCGCGAAAAAGCCGCGTTTTCGTACATTTTGAGAAGTGATTTTCCGTCTATCAATAATATCCAAAATAAACTAACCCTGCCCGTCAAATTGCACGGAACGGAACTATCAGTTTCGTACACATTGACAACACACGGTTCCTTGTGCTAAAATTGTGATGATTTTGCATCGGGCTTCTTGAATGATCTTGCAGAAGATCGGATTGGGTGCCCGTGGGTGGAAAGGCGGTGCGGACAGTATGGATCGGGGAAGCTGACAGCAGTCATCGGATGCGGCCTTGCATCACGAATCTGAACAAGGGGAAAACTTTAGATTGACTGCGAAAAGGAGAAAAGAATGAAACAGCGTTTGAAACGGAATCTCTCATTGATCACGTCGCTTCTGACG
The DNA here is from genome assembly GCA_016281125.1 of Oscillospiraceae bacterium. Lineage (GTDB taxonomy): Bacteria > Bacillota > Clostridia > Oscillospirales > Ruminococcaceae > Firm-04. Next base: position 24,206 of record JAEEIA010000012.1, read on the forward strand.
GCGATGAGCTCTGTGACGGCATTGCAGGGTGCGCTTCCTGCGAATGCGGACAGCAGCAAAACCTATGTCTGTGACGGCTTTGACATTGACTACAATGTCACCGGCCACTGGACAGGCGGCTATCAGGTTATGCTCACAGTTACGAATACCGGTACGGAAACGATGGAAAACTGGTCGCTTCTGTTTGACTGCGAATCACCGATCTTCTATGCATGGAATGCAGAGCTCGGTGACCGCAAAGGGGATTATGTGGTCGCATCTTCGATGCGCTACAATCATGACATTGCGCCGGGCGAAAGCACTGTATTCGGTTTTTCGGCCGTGGGTGAGCCGTGTTATCCGGAGGGCTTTGTTTATGTATCCGGCCCGGAAACGGTCAGAGCGGAAGACTACACTGTGTCCTATGAGGTCATGCAGACTGTCGGCACGGTGCAGTATCTCAACGTGACCGTTGCCAATGAATCGAATACTGCCATCGAAAACTGGAAGCTGGACTTTGAATATCCCTGCACCGTCACGAATGCCTGGAATGCCAGAGTGCTCTCGGAGGAGGGCAATCTGCACCGGATCGGCTATGCGGAAAACGCGTACATTGATCCTGCATCCTCTGTGACCTTCGGCATGACCGTGGACACGGAAAATCCGGACGGTCTGTTTGATAACTGCACCCTGACACAGGTGCGCAAATATAATACCGCACAGCTCGGCCTGCCGATGCGCAAAACCGTCGAGGATGAGCTAGGCGACAAATACCGCATCACATGGCAGTCGGATTCCGACGAGCTGCCGGTCGTTTCTGCTTATCCGGAATCGCTGGAGGAGCTGATCCATCCGGAGATCCGGTATTCGGTTTCGCAGCTCGGCGTCATTCAGTTCACGATGCCGCCGCTCAAGGGCAGCGCAATCGTGGAAACAACCTTTGCGGAAAAGCCGGATATGCTCATGCAGCTGGACGAAAGACGCCATATGCTCAAGATGCTGCCGTTCCAGGCAACAGAGGACGGCTGCACGTTCCGTCTGACCGGCAGTGCGGTGGTCGTTCCGCTGAAAATGGTTCCGAGGACAACCGCTGCGCCCGTCGAAACAACCGTTCCGGCTGCTGAAACGACGGCTGCCCCGGCGATTGAAACGACAGCTGCTCCGGCTGCTGAAACGACCGCAGAGGTCGTGACGGAAACGGCAGCAGCAACGGAACTGACCTCCGCGGCACCGGCGGAAACCACGGTTCTGACGACAGAAACAACAGCTGCCGTCACCGCTGACGAAGCGGATTCCGACACAGATGCTGCTGGACATCCGCAGTATCTGACCGCAGACCGCAGCTACCATTCCGGCAATGACCGGGATGCAAGCTCGACCGTGACAAAGTGGTTCAAGATTCTCTCGAACAGCGGCGGCTCTTTCACAGTAGACGTTTCCGAAATGAAAAGGGATATCGAAGATCTTTGGGCCGGCTGTCCGCTTTCTCTGACTGCGCATATCTCCCAGGGCGGCACCAGCCGGTCGGTTGATGTGCAGCCAGACGGTACATTCTCGTACAGCGGCGCCAATCCCGGCCTTGTGAAGGTCGAAATACAGACCAACTGGGAGCTGGAAGGTGAGGTTTATCCCGGTGATTATTGCTGGGAACAGAATATTTATGTTCACCAGTCTTCCTCGCTCTCGGCCACGGATCAGAATGCGCTGCTGAGAAAATATGCGCCGATCGTCATGTATGCAGATGAAGAAGAGTATGCACCGATGAGCCTGGACGGCATTTTTAACGCAATCCAGAATCAGACCTCGATTGATGAGCTGTTCTTCAGCACGACATTCGGCATGGAGGAAGTGCCGGTTGCGGATCTGCCGGAGTTTATGGCATACAACGGCAACTCAGATTATTTGCTGGACTGGAATGACGATCTGTTCAACAGCGGCAGTCATTCTTTCAGGGAGATTAAGGGCAGCTTCTCGAATGCGTATGTCTATCAGTATTATCAGGAGGACAGCAGCTATATCTATCTGAACTACTATTTCCTCTACGGCTTTGACAACAAGAACGGCCCGTTCGGCGATCATAACCTTGACCGCGAAAGCATGTTTGTTGTGCTGAACAAGAGTACGAAAGACCCGCTTTACGTGGTAACAGGCGGTCATCTTCCGTCCTCCGATATTCAATATGACAACGGATTCAGCTGGTCAAATGAACTGGTCAAGGTTGATTATGAAAAGGCAGTTTCACCGTATTCCGAAGGACATCCGATTATCAGTGTTGAGAAGTGCCAGCACTGCACGGTGCCGGTGCCGGGCAAATACACGGTGACAACCGGCAACCTTCCGCCACAGTCGAATCCCGCCGGTATGCGGAGTGACATTGAAAGCAGCGGCACGCTGAACCTGAGCGGGAAAAAGGTCATCTTCCCGTCGAATTTCCGTTCCGCTGAGAGCGCACTGAATCATTATACCTCTCTGGAACTGAAAGTCGATAAAATGTACGGAAACAATATCCTGAATTTCAGCGGCGACTGGGTGGATATGCTGGGAACCGACAATGAAAACTTCCCGCCGTTTCTTGACCGCGATTATGACAAAACAGCAAAATACAGCGGACTTTCGGAACTGGATCCTGATGCATACACAAAGCAGATGGAAACCAGACGCACTGAGGAACAGTTCTGCAAGGGATATCTGTTCACACTGACCTCTGTTCAGGATTTCACATATGCTTCCACAGGCAGCGGCGGTTACGATCTGACGTGGGAGCCGATCGAGGGTGCGGCCGGGTATGAGCTCAAGCACACCATCTCCGGCGGCAATACGGAAACCATTACCCTTACCGGCGGTTCCCGGAGCTCGTATCAGGACAATTCGGCCATCAACACCACGTTCCGCATCAGAGCTTTCTATGACGTGGACAGAACGAAGTACGATGGTACCGGCAGCTTCCGCGTTTACAACCAGTATGCAACTGCGAGCGTATCGGATGACATCGGCACCGTGCTCGTGACCGTGCGTGATGCGGATACCAATGCGGTGCTGTCCGGCGTCCGCGTGTATCTGGACAACACCTATGTCGGTACGACAAGCGGCGGCAGCTATGCAGTCAGCGTTTCCGCCGATACCACCCACACAATCCGCACCGAAAAGACCGGCTATCTGTCGGTTGAGTACCGCGAGATCACCGTGGAGGGCGGCGAAACCGTTTCGCTGGATACGCTGATGCAGGTTCCGTACAATGCCGATGCCCCGACGGGCAATGCCTCCCTGACCATCAAGGACGCGCAGACCGGCAATGTCATGCCGGGTGTGGCGTTCGTCATCCGCAAGGGCATGAACACGACGACCGGCACCGCACTGACCACCGCAACCTCCAACGCAAGCGGCGTGGTATCCCTGACCGGTCTGGATGCAGGCAACTATACCGGTGTGATTGAGGAAACCGGCTATATCAAGACCGTATTCAACTTCACGGTTATCGGCGGCAGGAGCAAGAGCTATGAGGTGCATGTCAGCCCGATCCTCAGCGGCCAGCAGATCCGCTTTGTTCTGAGCTGGGGCGCAAATCCGAGAGATCTGGATTCCCACATCACCGGCAACAACATCCATGTGTATTACCGGACACCGGTCGCACAGGGCATCAACCTTGACGTGGACGATGTGGACGGCTACGGACCGGAAACCGTCACGGTCAATCTGGGCGTGGCGCCGGAGGGCACTTACAGCTACTATGTCCACCGTTACGCAGGCAGCGGAACAATCCGGAATTCCGGCGCAACGGTCAAGGTCTACCGCGGCAGCACGCTGATTAAGCGGTATTCCGCAGAGCAGGCGGAGTCCGGCGATATCTGGCGCGTCTGCACCGTCAACACCAGAACCGGCGTCGTGGCCGACTGGTAAGCAGCTCCTCACGAAATAAACATCATATTTTTACGGAGAATCAACATGAAACACAACGACATGATCAAACGCATCCTTTCGGGTGCGATGGGCGCGGTGACAGCCGCAAGCTCTGTGCCGTTCCTCTCCGCATTTGCCGCAGAGAATCCGGCACCCTTCCCGTATGTTATCTTTGCAGCCTCCGGTGAGGAGGGCGCAATCACCGTTCACGCAGACCAGATCTGCGTGAACGGCAATCTGGCCGCGAACGGCACGGTTGTCACCGACGGCACCGTGTACCTGAACGGAACCCTGACCGAGCACGCTGAGGCCGAAATGCTGAACGTCATGCGAAAGCTCAGCTATCTGTATTTCAGCGGCGACGACGTTACCGTTTACGACGGCGATTTCAGCGACGAGCGGGTCAATCTCCGCGTGATGCATCCGGTCAGCTGCGCAGGCAGTTATTCGCTGAAAGGCAACCTCAATCTCCGCGCGGATATCAAGGCGGCGGAGGACATTGTGTTCAGCGGCAGCTCGCTCAACACGGCGCAGATTGCAGTCTGCTCCGAAAACGGCGATATCCGTCTGGATACGGACAATGTCAATTTCAGCGGTCTGCTCTATGCGCCGAACGGCAGTGTCGTGATCGACACGGGCAGCCTGAATCTGAACAATGCCGTGATTATTGCGCAGACTGTTACGATTGACTGCGCCAACGCGAATATCAACTACGGCAGCAATCTGGCAGCTGTCCTCGGCAATACGTCCGACATCATCCCGGAGCTGTACGCACTGGGCTTCTATATGCCGGAGGTCAACGCCATCAGCCTGAAATGGCTCTCCAATTACAAAGACGCCGAATTTGAGGTGCTGTGCTCGGATGACAACGAAACCTATCAGACCGTTGCGTCTGTGACAGGGCAGGAATACGAGTATCTGATTCAGTCGGATTTTGAGGAGCGGTATTTCAAAATCCGCTTCACTGCCGATTACGGCGAGATTGTGGAATCCGTTCCGCTGGTTGCCAGAAAAACCGCCGAAGGCTATACCGTGACGTTCATCGACACGGATGATGACGGCCTTGCAGATGTGTTTGAATATCTCGGCGGCACCGATCCGACGCTGCCGGACACCGATGCGGACGGCCTCAGCGATTACGAGGAAATCTATCAGGTCGGCACGGATCCGCTCGTTTACGATTCGGTGGAAGCAGGCATTGCCGATGCCGATGCGGACAGCGACGGCGACGGCCTGACCAATGCGCAGGAGCTTGCACTCGGAACGAATCCGAAGGAAGCGGATACAGACAGCGACGGTCTGAGCGACGGCGCAGAGCTGCATGATTATCAGACGAATCCGCTGAATCCCGATACGGACGGTGACACGCTGCCCGACGGCGACGAGCCGCATATCGGGCTGGATCCGACAAACCCGGAAACCTTCGGCGTGCCGGATGCGGAGTATACTGTGTCCCAGACCATCGCTGCATCCAGCGCGGTGTTCAGCGAAATCAATGTCAGTGACGCACCGTATGCCGTATCGCTTCAGACAGAGGCGTCCGGCTATGCGGAGGGCAATCTGACCGTCCGCGAAACAAGCTATGCGGCTGCAATCGAAAACGATGCGATCCTCGGCACGGCGCCGGAGATCATCTGCACCGGGAACTGCACGGTTCACAGCGCGGAAATCCGCTTTGCAATCAAGGACGAATATGTCAATAACCCGCAGAGCGCCTTCCCCGATGAGCCGGAATTGCAGGGGCTGAAACGGCTCGTGATCTTCCGCTACATTGACGAGCTGCACATGATGCTGCCGATGGAAACGCAGTACGATCTGGAGAACAATGAGATCTATGCCGCAGCAGACGGCCTCGGCACCTACTGCGTCATGGATATGGAAGCATGGCTGCTCAATCTCGGCGTCGTACCGGGCGAATACGAGGAGGACGAAGATGCGGAGCCGCTCCGTGACCGCAGCATTCCGGTTCGTTCTGCTGATACGGCTGCTCCCGAAGATACCCGCATTGCACAGAGCGCGGATGCCGCTGCTGCTACTGCTCCCGTCAGAAAGCAGAAGAGCGCGCTGCCTGTCACCGCAGACACCGCTGACCGCGGCGATTCCGTCACGGACGGCGCATCCACGCCGCTGGATCTGGTGATTCTGTTCCAGACGAACGGCCTGCTGCCGGACACCTTTGTATCCCAGAGAAATATGCTCATCAGCCTCTGCACGCGTCTGTTCACTAGATTCTCCGATGCGAGAATCTATCTGATCGGCTATCGGCAGAACGGCGCACAGTTCCTGAAATCAGGTGCGTTCGGCTACTGCACCGATGCGGGCGAGGTCCGCACGGCGCTGAATGCGGTCACGTATGTACAGACCAGTGAATACTGCAACCGCGGCGCCGCCTTCACGAAGATGATGAATGAAGTGACCTTCCGTGAAACTGCCGGAAAGTTTGTGTTCCAGATCATGAACGGAAACACGAATGTCGGCGACAATTATTTCAGTGAGCTGGATGCCTGCGCAAGAGGCAATATCAATTATTCCGAGGTAATCCCGGAGGGCTTTGCCTACGTCGATCCCGCCTACGGCCAGAAGGTCGCAAATGCCATTGCCAGAACCGGCGGTCTGAATCTGGTCTACGGCAACGATACGCAGCAGACGCTTTACGATCATATCGCGAACAAGATCGCACCGCCGCAGGTGCAGTTTACTGCGGTTGTGCCGACCGGCTGGAAGACCGTCACGCTTGACGATGTGCTTTCCCCGACAAACGGCGCAAACTCCGACACCGACGATCTGACCGACTGGCAGGAGGTTGATACCGAAAGCGGGCTGATTACCTGGGACAACACCGGTGCGGTGAACCTCCCGACCTTCCGGGAGTGCCTGAATGTGGCCAGAAGCAGGGGATACAACGTGATTTCCGCGCTGGCCGGCACACTGAGCACCAGTATTCCGCCCTATCTGATTGATTATTACTATAACCGGAAGATTCTGCCGATCAAATCGGATCCCTGCAATCCGGATACGGATGACGACGGCCTGCTTGACGGCACGCCGGTCTACACGACCATCAGCGGCGGGAAAAAGCAGATTGCACCGACCGACCCGGATCCGATGGCTTATACCGGCCTGAAAAACCTGTGGAAAACGCAGATCGAACAGATGCAGAATCCCCGCAATGTCAGAACAGAATATGCGCCCAGCCTCGGCCTGGATGTGGAATTTGACCAGCTCATCGCGGATACGCTGATTGCAACGCTGCTGTCATTCCGCGGAACGGCGCAAGCGCATTTTGATGAGCTCAGAGCAGCTGCGCTCTGGCTCAAGGAACGGCTGCCGCTGTCCGCTGCGGTCGGCGCTTATGTCCTGAACTTTGTCCATGACGAAGGCGGAGAGGTCTATCATTCCAAGCCGGATACCTGGCAGCGTGAATTCGGCTATAATGAAATGTACGACCTGATTTTCCGCATCGGTTCGAATATGAACTACGGCAGAGTCGATTTCACGGTCGGTTCTGTTACATATTCCCTGTGGGCATGGAAGGGCGATTACTGGAACCTGCACAGCGGCGCAGAGGTCGGCCTGTATGTCTATGACGGATGGGTTTCGGGCATGCGGCATTACGACGTCGTGACCTTTGAGGTGCCGATGACGCTGAGCCTGTATAACCGTGTGGGCGGCAGTGGCTATCATAATATTTACAACTGGGCACCGCGTCAGAATCAGTGGTGGGTCACCGGCTTTGCACCGCATTATCCCGATCCGCATCCGGAGATTATGGTATCTGTTTGCAGCGTGGATCTGCATGACCGTCCTTCGATGTTCAATGCCATTTCCAACAGAGGCAATGCCAGATACTATGATCAGCTGACTGCCGAGAATCTCATTTTCGATTACAATACGCAGACAGTCTGGCTCCAGTGGAACTAAGGGGATCAGAATATGAAAGAATGGTTATGCTTTCCGGCGGCCATGATGTTGCTTGCATCCTGCACAGGCCAAAACGGCGAAACGGCAAAAACACCGGATCAGCAGGCAACGGAGCTGATGACGCAGGTCGTTTCCTGCTTTGAAAACGGTGACAGAGCCGGTCTGAAACAGCTGTTCAGTGAACATGTCATTCAGACGGACGAGGAGCTTGACAGTGCGCTTGACAGTGCGTTCTCCCTGATCGACGGCAAAATCACATCATACGATCCGCCCTTTGGCAGTGCAATGGGCAGCCATGAGCAGAAGGCATGCGGCGGTGAAACATTCCATATCCTGACGGAAAAGGGGACATCGTACAACATTGCCTATACCGGCTGGCTGACCTATGACAGCGATCCGACCTATATCGGCATCAAGGGACTCCGCGTTGTGAATGCAACAAAGGATGAACAGATCCCGCCCGCCGAGCGGCGCACAGTCGATCCGGATGTCTGCATTCTGGTCGGAGAATTCTGACGCGCAACCCCCTGATTACAAACAAAAACACCCGTATTCCGGTGCGCCGGGATACGGGTGTTTGTTCTGTTCAGTTCACGACAGTGAAGTCGATTCTGGTGCGGACGCCGCCGCCTTTCAGAATGATATAACAACTGCTGCCGATTCTGGTTTTGCCGCCGATCTGCCATGTCCACGATACAAATCCGCTGCTGTCCGTGACACGGTTTTCGAGTCCTTTTGCCCTTGAGGCGCCGGAGGAATAGTACACGTCAATATCATATTCGGTATTTGGCAGTCCGATGACCCTGAGCGTGATATCCTCGTTCCGCCGCACAATGAGCGGATACGGCGAGATTTGCAGGCTGCCGACCTGCGCATAGACCGGAGCAGGCTCCGCGGTGGCCGCCGGTTCCGTATGCATCACCGGTGCGTTTGTGACCGGCACTGTTGTGTGTACGGCTGTTGTCGTGACCGGAGCAGCCGTTGTTGTGTGTACGGTCGTTGTTGTGCGTGCAGCCGTTACGGCGGCTGTTGTTGTAACAGCGGACGTTGTTGTAACGGCGGCGGCAGGCGTTTTGAGCAGCATATCCCATGTGACATCCATCCCTGCAACGACCTTTTCGGTGTAATATCTGAGGATCAGCTGGGCATCGTCCACACTGACGCTGCCGTCCCCGTTGATGTCAGCGGCCAGAATCTGCTCGCTGCTCAGCCCGGTGGGGTTGCCCGCAATCCGGTTGGTATAGGATCGCAGCGTCAGCTGGGCGTCGTCCACGCTGACGGCATTGTCCAGATTCGTATCCCCGCGCAGAACGGGCTTCGGGGGCTGCGTTGTGGTCGTCGTGGTCGTCGTTGTTGTGGCAGTGGTGGTCGTTGTCGTTGTCGTTGTCGTGGTTGTTGTGGTGGTGGTGGTTGTGGTCGTAGTTGTGGTGGTAATGGTTGTGGTCGTAGTTGTGGTGGTAGTGGTGGTGGTAGTTGTTGCGGTCGTCGTTGTTGTGGTAGTGGTCGTTGTTGTTGTGGTTGTAGTTGTGGTCGTTGTTGTTGTGGTCGTTGTTGTCGTGGTCGTCGTTGTGGTAGCTGCTGTTGTGGTAGCTGCCGTTGTAGTCGCTGCTGAGGCCGCAGTGGTTGCCGGAACCTGCGGTACTGCGGTCGTGACGGCGGGCGGCGCTTCTGCACAGGCCTGCATCGCCGCAAGATCATCTGCCGGAATCTGTGATGCCAGCTCCAGAGTGAGTCCGCTGAGCGTCTGCTGCATCAGCGGCGACCGCCTGGACGGAAGCTCCAGCTGACTGAGCACCGCCGCGGCAATCAGCATATGACCGAGCGGTGTCGGAATCGCATCCTTTTCATAGAGCCAGCCCGAGCCCGCAAAAGCAGCGCACACATCCGCGACCTTCACCCCGGATGCCTTTTTCATCGCGTTGTTCAGCTGCTTTTCCGTGCTGTTGACATAAGTCATCAGCAGCTCGTACTGATTCAGCGCGCTGTCGGAATAGCCGCCTGCCTTCAGCTGCTCCGGCGACTTTTCAAACGAATTGTATACGGTCTGGAACACAATCTGTGCATCCGGATTCAGCGCGCGCAGCTTTTCCGCAATGACCGGATAATTTGCGGCCGCGGTCGTCCGCGGTGTGCGGAGCGCAGAGGTCAGTCCGAGAATGGTCGTGAGCGCATCGCCCTCACCGGCAGCGCGCCTGACCGTATCCGTCAGGCTTTCGCCCTCTTTGGCCATGGCGGACAGATATGCCTTTGCGGGCTGGAGCAGATCGTTTCCGCCCGCGCTGATGCAGATGATGTCCGCATCAGCAATGGTATCTGTATTTGCGGGATCGCAGATCACGTCGATCACATCACCGGTTTTCATACCGGATGCTGCAAGATTGATGACGGTGCCGCCGGTGCAGTCGGCGATATAATCATAGTAAGCATGTTCGTGTTCGCTAAGGCCTCCGCCGGCGGAGATCCCGTCCCCGAGAATCAGAACGGTTCCTGTTCCCGGCTGATGATCCTGAACGGCCGCATCGGCACATGCAGCGGGAGCAGCTGCATGCATCCCGGCGGAAAGTCCGGTCAGCGCAGTGCATACGGCACAGGCAAGCGCCTGCATTCGCAGAGCTTTCATGGTGTTTTCCTTTCAAAAGTTGTACTGTGACGGTTACTGAAACGATTATAGCACAAATGGTTTTGAATTGCAAGACTTCTTCCTGTAAAAAGCGGACAGCAGGCGTAAAAACCTGCTGTCCGTTTTCCGGGATACGATTATGAAAACAGCTTGCGGAAGAACCGCTTCAGGAACGGGAATGTCTGTACTCTCTTTTCGAGCAGATCCTCCCATGTAATATTCAGTCCTGCAACAACCTTCTGCGTGTAGTATTTCAGAATCCACTGTGCGTCATCGACACTGACGATGCCGTCACCGTTGATATCCGCAGCCTTGATCTGTCTGTCGGTCAGGCCCATGTCGTTGCCTGCGATGCGCTGTGTGTACGCTCTGAGCGTGAGCTGTGCGTCATCGACGCTGACCTCATTGTCCAGGTTGGTATCGCCGCGCAGCGGTTCAGGATCGGACGGTGTTGTGACGGTCGGATCCGTTGTGGTAATCGGATTGGTCGTTGTAGTCGGATCGGTTGTCGTGGTCGGATCGGTTGTCGTGGTCGGATCGGTCGTCGTGGTCGGATCGGTCGTGACGGTCGGATCGGTTGTGACGGTCGGATCGGTCGTCGTGGTCGGATCGGTTGTGACGGTCGGATCGGTCGTGACAGTCGGATCGGTTGTGACGGTCGGATCGGTCGTGACAGTCGGATCGGTTGTCGTGGTCGGATCGGTCGTGACGGTCGGATCGGTCGTGACGGTCGGATCGGTCGTGACGGTCGGATCGGTCGTGACGGTCGGATCGGTCGTGACAGTCGGATCGGTTGTGACAGTCGGATCGGTTGTGACGGTCGGATCGGTTGTAACGGTCGGATTGGTCGTGACAGTCGGATCGGTCGTAGTAGTCGGATCGAAGAATTCATCCGTCGTTGTTGTTTCGGTGGTCGGATCGGTCGTTTCGGGTACCGTCGTGGTAACGGCCGGTTTGATGCTTTCGCCGAGGACATCGACACTCAGGCGGGTGACATTGTGCTGCGCATCAATGATCAGGACGGTTGCATGGCCGCCGCCAACCGCAGTGATGACGCCGTTTTCGGAAACCACAACAACGTCCCAGTCGCTGGAACGGAAGATGACGTTTTCCTGATCGGTGAAGAGTGTGAACTGCTCGCCCTTGTTCAGCGTGATGCTTTCCGGAATTGTGTGCGGAAGCTCCGGCTCTGTTTCTGATGTCGTGACCGAAGTCGTGATATCCGTGGTTGCGCCGGACTCAGTGGTTGCGCCGGACTCGGTGGTTACACCGGACTCAGTGGTTGCGCCGGGCTCAGTGGTTGCGCCAGGCTCAGTCGTTCCGGTGACCTTTTCAGTCGTGCCGGTGATGTTTGCGGTTGTGCCAGTGACCTTATCGGTTGTGCCAGTGATATTTGCAGTGGTACCGGTGACCTTAGAGGTCGTGCCGGTGATATTTGCGGTTGTACCGGTGACCTTAGAGGTTGTGCCGGTGATGTTTGCGGTTGTGCCAGTGACCTTATCGGTTGTGCCAGTGATATTTGCAGTGGTACCGGTGACCTTAGCGGTCGTGCCAGTGATATTTGCGGTTGTACCGGTGATATTTGCGGTTGTACCGGTGATGTTTGCGGTTGTGCCGGTTACCTTAGAGGTCGTGCCAGTGATATTTGTGGTCGTGCCGGTTACCTTAGAGGTCGTGCCAGTGATGTTTGCGGTTGTGACAGTGACCTTAGAGGTCGTGCCAGTGATATTTGCGGTTGTGCCGGTGACCTTAGAGGTCGTGCCAGTGATATTTGCGGTTGTGCCGGTGACCTTTGCGGTTGTGCCGGTGACTTTCGCGGTTGTGCCGGTGACCTTCGCGGTTGTGCCGGTGACCTTAGAGGTCGTGCCAGTGATATTTGCGGTTGTTCCGGTAACCTTTGCGGTGGTACCGGTGATCTTTGCGGTGGTACCGGTGATCTTTGCGGTGGTACCGGTGATCTTCGCAGTGGTATCGGTGATGTTTGCGGTCGTGCCGGTGATCTTTGCAGTTGTGCCGGTGACCTTAGAGGTCGTGCCAGTGATATTTGCGGTTGTACCGGTGATCTTTGCGGTCGTGCCGGTAATCTTCGCAGTGGTGCCGGTAACCTTTGCAGTGGTGCCGGTAACCTTCGCGGTTGTGCCGGTGATCTTCGCAGTGGTGCCGGTGACCTTCGCAGTGGTGCCGGTGACCTTCGCAGTGGTGCCGGTAACCTTTGCAGTCGTGCCGGTGACCTTCGCAGTCGTGCCGGTAACCTTCGCGGTTGTGCCGGTAATCTTTGCAGTGGTGCCGGTGATCTTTGCGGTCGTGCCGGTAACCTTAGAGGTTGTACCGGTGACCTTAGAGGTTGTGCCGGTGACCTTTGCAGTGGTGCCGGTGACCTTTGCGGTCGTTCCGGTGACCTTTGCAGTGGTGCCGGTGACCTTTGCGGTCGTTCCGGTGACCTTTGCGGTTGTGCCAGTAACCTTTGCTGTGGTGCCGGTGATCTTTGCGGTCGTGCCGGTAACCTTCGCAGTCGTGCCGGTGACCTTTGCAGTCGTGCCGGTGACCTTTGCGGTTGTGCCGGTGACCTTTGCGGTGGTACCGGTGACCTTTGCAGTGGTGCCTGTTACTTTAGAGGTAGTGCCGGTAACCTTTGCAGTCGTGCCGGTAACCTTCGCAGTCGTGCCGGTGACCTTTGCAGTGGTGCCTGTTACTTTAGAGGTAGTGCCGGTAACCTTTGCAGTCGTGCCGGTAACCTTCGCAGTCGTGCCGGTGACCTTTGCAGT
>JAEEIA010000013.1 GCA_016281125.1 Oscillospiraceae bacterium
GGATCCTCGGTGTAGCCGAAGGATTCGTTGTTCGCAACAGCCTTAACTGCAGCATTGATGCTGTCCTTGGTGATGTTCTCGCCCTTGACAACTGCTACAAGGATGGTGGTAGAGCCTGTCGGAACCGGAACACGCTGAGCAGAGCCGATGAGCTTGCCGTTCAGCTCCGGGATAACCAGACCGATTGCCTTAGCAGCACCGGTGGAGTTCGGGACGATGTTTGCAGCGCCTGCGCGTGCGCGGCGGAGATCACCCTTGCGGTGCGGGCCGTCGAGGATCATCTGGTCGCCGGTGTAAGCGTGAATGGTGCTCATGATACCGGACTGGATCGGAGCGTAGTCATTCAGAGCCTTTGCCATCGGAGCGAGGCAGTTGGTGGTGCAGGAAGCTGCGGAGATGATGGTATCAGCAGCAGTCAGGGTGTTCTCGTTGACGGAGAAGACGATGGTCGGGAGATCGTTGCCTGCCGGAGCAGAGATAACGACCTTCTTTGCGCCTGCGTTGATGTGAGCCTGGGACTTCTCCTTGGAGCAGTAGAAACCGGTGCACTCCAGAACGACGTCAACACCGATCTCGCCCCACGGCAGCTCAGCAGCGTTTGCCTTTGCGTAGATCTTCAGGGTCTTGCCGTCAACTGTGATGGTGCCGGCCTCGTCGTCTGCGGAAACGGTGTGCAGATTCTCGCCGATGATGCCGCAGTAGCCCTTCTGAGCAGTATCGTACTTCAGCAGGTGTGCGAGCATGGACGGCTTGGTCAGGTCATTGATAGCAACAACCTCGTAGCCCTCTGCGCCGAACATCTGGCGGAAAGCCAGACGGCCGATACGACCGAAACCATTGATAGCAACTTTAACAGACATGGGAATTACCTCCTAAAATTTGATACTTCTATTTTACACCATTTTCCCGGAAATTGCAAGCACTTTGACAAAAAAATAACGGGTATCCGGAAAAGAGATTGCTTTTGTACGGTTTGCCCGTCTGCGGTGCGCCAAAACTGTGCATATTCACAAATCTTGTCAAAACGCTCGCAATTTGCCTGCGGTTCGTGTATAATGGAAGCAGCAAATGTGAACGGAGCGTGCTGCCGGAGTCGGATCCGGCGCTTTGGTGATATTCGGCATAATGCATAAGGAATGAAAAATGCTTTTGTGAAATCTGTTCTTCATAAATTGTTCATTTTCTATTGACATTTTGATAAAGATATGCTATACTATTATTGGTATCGTAGTAAGTTTGCTATATCACTTGATGATTGATCACTTGATATGGACACAATAATATCTGCCTGCGCAGGCTGTTCTGCGCTGAAAAGGGGGATCTGATCATAATGAAGAAGCAGGAAAAGCGCCTTTCAGGCTTTACGCTGGTCGAAATGGTCATCGTGATGGGTATTATCGGTATTTTGCTGGCCGTGCTTGTTCCGGCTATGAACGGCTATATCACCAGAAGCCGTCTGAATACCGCAAATGCAAATGCAAAGGTGCTGTTTAATTCGGCACAGACCATTATGCAGGAGTATGAGTTCAGAGAGCGTCCGCTGCGCACCTCTGCATTCTACGGCAATACCAAGGCCGGAAACATTGCGTTTACCGGCTGGAACGGCCAGATTCAGGAGATTCTGCCCGGCGGTGGCGCAGAAGCAGGCTTTGATATTGACCCGGTCAATACGGTCGGCATTGCGGGCGCGGATGCACTTCCGGGTACATTCGGTTCCCGTCTGGCACGTCTGTTCTCGGAGTTCAATGATACGGCGTGGGCTGTCTGCATTGAGGATTACACCGTGCGCGGTGCGCTCTGTGCGAGAAACCAGCGTGCCGATGACATCGGCGGTTATCCGCTGCGCGTGACCGAAAGTGCGGGCGACGCAGGCTGTGAGCTGAACACAGCAAGCATCACCAGCATCAACGGCATCACCTTTGCTTCGATCAAGGCGTACAGCGATCTGGCATGGGGCGATACCCCGGCACCGCCTCCTTCTCCGGAAACCTGATCCGTCTGAAATGAAAACAAACAAAAGGACCGGCTGAAAGATGCCGGTCTTTTTCTTGCAGATACAGAAAAAATGAGGTGCGCCTGTTTCCGGACGCACCTCTTGCTTTTTTGTTTACCGGTTGCGGAGCTCGCGGACAGCCTCGTACTCTGCAAGCGCTTTCAGCAGCTGCTGCGGCTGAAGCACCCACGCGATACGGACATTGTTCGCATCCAGGAAGCGGTAATGCACCTGCATACCGATGGTGCGCTGCTGCTGGAGCCGCCAGCCGTCCACCTCGAAAATGTTGTCGTAGAACACATTGCCGCCGAGTGTCGGGAACTGTACGTTCGGGGCAAAGCTGCTGCTGTATTCCCGCAGGAATCCTGCCAGCAATGCGGAATTCGGGAACAGACGCTGCATCTTTTCGGTCAGGAGCGCATTGATCTCCTCCTTGCTCTGCGGCATGCCGTCCAGCCCGTCCAGCTGGGATTTTGCATCGTTATAGCCCTGCTCCAGTCCCGCACGGATCTTATCCTGCGTGAAGTTCAGCGTGCCGGTCAGCAGATTGCCCATCGGGCGCAGCGGCTTGATCAGCGTGAAATTGCAGTCCGGATACTGCTGGGTCAGATTGCCGTTGCCGACACCGGAACCGCCGTACAGCGAAAGATTCGGCTTGAGCGTTACTGCAATCATCTCTCTGTGACCCTGCGAATAAACAGGCTGGATGCAGAGGTCGCCCTCCGGGGTGACGCTGCCGTCCATCAGGTCGCGGCCGAGATAGCGCTCCGGCGCATAGATATGCGGAATCGCAGAGGAAGCGAGCAGCAGCGTGCGCACGGAATCGCGCGGCAGACCGTTCAGCTCGTAGAAAACAGGCTGATTTGCCTCAATATCATGTACGCAGACATGGACGCGGATCCCGGATTCGCTGATGCGCTCCAGCGGGAGCTGATTGATCAGACGGATCAGGCCGTCCCGCGAGAAGAATGCACCGTCAGAGCCCTTGGCCAGCAGGTCGGAGGGCTGAATCTGTTCCCACATGTGCCGGGCATATTCCCAGTCCCCGAGTGCAAACAGCACGGCATTCAGTGCGCCGACCGAGCAGCCCGCGGCCGCGGAAATGTCCGTCAGCTTGCCGGCTTCTGCCAGTGCGCGCCATGCGCCGATCTGGAATGCACCCTTTGCACCGCCGCCGCCGAGCAGCAGAGCAGTCGGTTTGGTTCGATTCTGTTCCATGTTGATTCTCCTTTCGTTGGGGTCAGAAACTGTTGTGAAAGCGGTGTTGCCGCTGATGTTATCATAGCATGATATGAACCGTTTGTCAAGTATCTTCATTTTAATTTTTGATGAAGAAACATGAAGAAAAAATGCACGGCTAGAAAACCGTGCATTTCAGAACTTCTATTTCAGAAGGGATATGAAGCGAAGCACTCCCAATAAGGCTACATGAGAGAATCAAGCATCATTTCTCCCAACGAAACGGGGGTGACAACCCAGGGGGACAAGGGGAAACTCGCTGCGCTCGCATTCCCCCTATCCCCCTAAGTTTTCGCGCCCGAGCTATTACTCCCCTCGCCCTTTCTCACAAAATGAAGCTGAGCGCACAGAGAGGGAGAGGAATAAGGAAAGAGAGTGTGAGGGAAAACCTTAAGGGAGAGGGGGAGACCGGAGCGAAGCGACGACTTCCCCTCTCTCTTATGGTTGTCCCTCACGATTCGCACCTCGCGCTCAAGTAAATCCAATCATGGACAAAACGATCAAGCGAGGATGACTGAAAACACTATGATATATCCCGATTTATCTGAGCAACATAATCCTAAAAAGCTTTCAGAATATCCGTTAATACGCGGAAAACAACCGTCAGCAGGAAGCCGGCGTCCGTTCAGATCAGTCCGAGCTGCCGCTCATTCATAACGGTCTGGAACATCACCGCAAGGAGATATTCCGGAATGAAAGTGTCCATATGCAGATGTCCGCAGAACCATGCGCGGTAGCGGACGGTTTTCAGAATTGTATCCAGAAAAAAGGCGGTGCGGTCCGGCACACAGCGCTCCATGCTGTTCGCGTTATGCAGCAGCTGCCGCATGATGCTGTCCGGCGGCGTGTGCGTCAGGATGTAGTCCACCTGATTGCTGCATGTCGCCAGATTGTGGTATGCGCGGGCAATCTCGTCCGGCTGTGCAGTTTCCGCTGCCCACCAGTTCAGTCCCTCAGTGCGGTATTCACGGTCATGCGAGGCCGCGCCGCCGAAGGTGAAGATCCGCTTACCGTCAATCGCGTAAATCTCGCCGCGCATCAGATGAATTACGTTTTTCGCATCCGGGTGAACGTGTACTCTTCCGCCGAACATTTTGGTGATCGGCTGCCGTTTCCAGAAGGTGTGATTATCATGGTTGCCGTCAATCCAGAGCACCGTGAACGGCTTTTTTTTCAGAAAGTTGATCCACTTGTCATAGTCCGCATTGTATTCGCCCGAATTTTTCTTCTTTTTCTTTTTCTTCTTTTTGCGGTCATCGTCGAAAAAGGGCAGTCCGAAGTCACCCAGAATAATCAGATAATCGTCCTCACCCGGCAGGCCGCAGGTGTTGCGCAGATTCTTGTTTGCGAGCTTTTGCATGTCAATGCCGCCGTGCGTGTCACCGGTGAAGTAGATCATGACCGATTGTTCCTTTCTGAAAAATCTGCGCAAACGATACGAAAACAGCGCGCTGCATTGCTGCGCGGCAGTATCGCTCTGCGCTGCCTTAATCATAGCATATTTTTTTCAGAATTGCAAGTGTTTGACGGGATCTGCCGCCGCAAAAATATTTCGTTCCCCCTCTTGACAAATCTGTGCAGATATGGTATAATAAGCAAGTCGTCAGACATAGGGGTATAGCTCAGCTGGTAGAGCAACGGACTCCAAATCCGTGTGCCGAGGGTTCGATTCCTTCTGCCCCTGCCATAGCAGAAACGTCGTAGATACGTGAAAAATTCGTATCTACGACGTTTTTCTTATATTCTGAAATACGTTGGAAATGCTGATTTTGCACCCAAAATTCCCTATTTTACCCCCGATTTCTGCCAAAATCACACGAAATCACACGGAGTTACAGGGCACGGAATCATCGGTATCAGGCCCCAAACAGCACATGCCCGCCTAGCGAACGGCGGCGAAAATCACACGGCGTGTGACCGGAAACGGCTGCTGTAAAATAATCAATCTGGATTGATTGATATTATGGCAGAATGTGGTATACTGATATCAGCTTACGATATTCATCTTTTAAGAATGGTGTTGCCTATACACATAGAAATATTTATTACGGAAGTGATAATTAATGCACGCGATCATTCGTCAGGGTAATGGAAAATACTATATTTCTGCCGTGTTCGGATATTATAGAGATATCTCAGCAGCGGATTACTATGAAAGTAATCCCTACTGGATTGTCTGGGATGCTGAAATGAAGCATCTTATCAGATGGTTGGCTATGACCCCCAATACTAAATCAGTTCTTACCGAAAGGCGACTGCAATGCTGACGGCAGCTTCACGATCGTCGACGTCATCCTTCTGCAAAAATGGCTTCTTACCGTTCCGGATACAGAACTTGCAGACTGGCCTTCCTGTGATTTATTCAGAGACGGAAAACTGAATGCGATTGATCTGAGTCTCATGAAACGGGAATTGTTAGGCAGTCAGCAAGAAGGGCCTTGAAGAATGTGAGGGCATTCCCGGAAATACCGGATGAAAAAGAAAGGGAGTCCGTGAAGGGCTCTCTTTCTTGCACTCATTTTCCTGTTTCCTGATCGTATTCCCGCAGAAAATCTGTCATAAAGCTGTGCCGTCTGGCTGCAATTAGTTTTGCGGCATCCGTATTCATCTGGTCTTTCAGAAGCAGCAGTTTGTCATAGAAATGCTGGATGGATTCATCGAGCGACCTTCCCACTTTGCCGCCGTAAGCAAAGGTTCGGGCAATTCCGATTGCGCCGAGTGCATCCAGTCGGTCTGCATCCTGAACAATCTTTCCTTCCGATGTTTCGGGCGTCCTGCCCTTGTTTTTGCTGAACGAAACAACATTGATCGTATCACAGATTCGTTCGATTGTTTCATCAGGCAGTTCATATTCCCTTAAAAATGCCCTGGCATTTGCATTGTTTTCCGTTTTGAACAGCTTATGGTCATCCACATCGTGCAGCAGCGCGGCTGACAGCGTCACAAAGCGATCCGCCTCCGGATAAGATTCCAGAATCAACTGTGCGTTTTTGTATACTCTCAGTGTATGCAGCGCATCATGCCCGTCTGAATTTCCTGCAAACAGCCGCTCCGTATATTTCATTGCCTGCTGTATGATTTCATCCTGTAACATGAAAAAGCCCCTTTCCTGAAATACAAAAGGCAGAATATCCCCGAAATCTCACTTTTTAATTGCCATTATACCCCGAAATCGCGCTTTTGTCAACATCCTTTATTCAAATCAAGTATGCATTCGGCATCACCCGGCTTCATTTGCTTTTCTCATTCATTTTCTTGGAATAACCCCTTGACAATCTGCCAATCATTCTGATTCTTGCTGTTAGGCTTGTCTGGTATTTGAATGCTTTCATCAGCGGTGATACAAGACATCGTCCTGTTACCGCAATATAATCTGAATTATAATAATCTAAATTCTATTATTTTCAGAAGGATTGGATTGACCCGGAATTGTTGGGATATTCTGGTACATATTCTTCACAAAAATGATAAAATGTGATATAATAAAAGCATAAGTGCGGGTTTTCGCTGTTGAACCGGGTTTACGGAGGTGTGTTATGAGAAATCTGCGAAATACAGACTTGAAAAGACAGATGTTCTGCATTCTGCTTGTACTGATTATGGTAATCGGTATCATACCAAACACCGCATTTGCGGCGGACAACGGTTCTCAGCCGGTGAATTACGGCATATTCACAGACGGTGAACAGGTCATCAGCGATATGATCGAAACACACTGCATGTACGCACATCCGCGCATCATCATGTCGGAGGAGAAGTTTGCAAAGCTGAAAGCACAGATCGGCGGGGATTCCGTAACGGCAATCCTGCTTGAAAAGCTGCGCAGTGAAGCGGACAGAATCATGAAAACATCTGTATGTGAATATGAGATTTCGGACGGCATCCGTCTGCTGGAAACATCCAAACGAATTCAGCGCCGTGTCGCTGCGCTGGCGCTGGCATACAATCTTTTCGGTGATGAAAAATATGCTGTCCGGTGCTATGCAGAGCTGGAGGCAGCGTGTAATTTCCCGGACTGGAACCCGCGTCATTTTCTCGATACCGCGGAAATGAGCACGGGCTTTGCGCTCGGCTATGACTGGCTTTATCACTGGATGAATGAGAGCCAACGGGCATTCATCCGGCAGAATATGATCGAAAAAGGTTTCAATCCGGTCATGGATGATTATGCGGACAGGGAGCGAACCCGTACTTACAAGTGGTATCAGGATTATCCCGGCGATAACTGGAAGCTGGTCTGCACCGGCAGCATGAATCTGGCAGCGCTTGCATTCGGAGATGAAGCGGACGCAAGGAGCATTGCCTCTGAAATTCTCACCTGCGGTTACAAAGAAGCATATTCCTTTGTCCGCCGTGCTTACAGCGCAAAGGACGGAACATACAGCGAAGGACTGGGCTATTGGGATTACGCGACATATTATCTCGGGCTGCAATCCTCCGCGCTGATAAGTGCCGCAGGAACGGACTACGGTCTGGCAGACTTTGACGGGCTTCGCAAATCTGTTGATTTTGTCCGCTATATGAGCTCCAACACGCCAAAATCTTTCAGCTTCGGCGACGACCGTGAAAGCCGGGATACAGGCTGGACGGTGCTTCTGTGGCTTGGTGATTATTTCAAAGAATACGACATTGCAGCCGTTCGCATCCGGAAAATACCGGACGACAGCTTCGATTATCTCGATCTTTTATGGATAGACGAAGAGAAAGCATCCGGCGCGGCAAAGGACAGCCCGACGGACTGGGGCGAGGTCGGCGCATCCAATGCGAGCTTCCGGAATACATGGGATGAAAGCGGCATTGTGGCGGCGCTTCATGCCGGTGAAAATGTGTATAAGTATCACGGCCATTACGATCTGGGTTCGTTTTATCTGGAATCAAACGGTGCAAGGTTCTTTACCGATCTGGGCAATGAGAATTATGAGCTTGCAAACCGGCAGTATTCCTATCGCATCCGGGCGGAAGGTCACAATACACTTGTGATCAATCCGTCTCAGGAGCTCGATCAGAAGGAAGGTGCAGAATGCCTGATCACCGCATTCAGCGGCGGGAATGAAGCATTTGCTGTTACCGATTTGACCGATGCATACGAGCCGAGCGGTGCAGAAAGCGTTGTCCGCGGCCTGAAAATGATCAAGGATAAAGCGTGCGTCATCATTCAGGATGAAATCTCTCTGGATGCGCCCGGTGAGATATACTGGTTTGCACACACAAAGGGGGAGATCACGGTTGCGGATGACGGCAGAAGTGCTGTTGTAACGGTCGGTTCGGATAAAATGTGGGTCGGTCTGCTCAGTGATGACGGAAAATTCACTGTGATGAATGCTGAATTATTACCGACATCCCATGCCGTATCGAATCAGACAGATAGCAGCGAATACAGAAAGCTCGCGGTTCATCTGACAAATACCAAAGAAACAACGATATCCGTTGCCTGCATTCCGCTGAAACAGGGAAAAGAGCAGCCTGCATGGACACCGTCAGTCACAGCAATTTCCGAATGGACGTCGCAGATAACACCAGGCGATCTCAACGGCGACGGGGCGTTCAATATCGCTGATGCGGTCTTATTACAAAAGTGGCTGCTTGCCGTACCGGATACGCGCCTTGTCAACTGGAAGGCTGCCGATTTCTCAAATGACGGCATGCTCAATGCGGTTGATCTGAGCCTCATGAAGCACGCATTGATGAAATAAAAAAGAAGGGGGCAGTTCAATTTGAACCGTCCCCTTCATTTGCAGACAATAACAGTCAGATGACAAACCGTTATACGCTGAATTTTCACTTCTGACATGAAACGGGAATTAATCAGCAGTCAGCAAGAAAGACATTGAGGCCCGCAGTGCCATTCCCGGAAATGCCGGGTGAAAAAGAAAGGGAGTCCGCGAAGGGCTCCCTTTCTTGCACTCATTTTCCTGTTTCCTGATCGTATTCCCGAAGACAATCTGTCATAAAGCTGTGCCGCTTTTCCGCAATTTGCTTCGCGGCATCCGTATTCATCTTATACCATATGAGAATGCCGAAGTCAAGTTTATGTCAGCTTGTTTTCGTTTGGTACTATTGTGATGCCTGCTGCTGCACGCAGCGCATTTTGAAATTTCCGGTTTCCCCTTGACAATCCGCCGGGAATATAGCATAATAAAGATAACGCAATCTGTGCTGAAAAGCCGGATGTTTTTTTCAGAAACCATCGACGGAGGTGCATTCCATGAAACGCTTTCTCGCCGCAGCGCTTGCTGCCGCTATGGCTGTTTTCCCGATGCCGCTGCAAACCGATGCAGAAGCCGCATCGCTGATCACAAAACGCTTTGATTTCGGCGGACTCGGCACCGCAGAGGGCTATACCGGCGTATCTGCTTCAGACGGGTATGATGCCGCAAAAGGCTACGGCTTTGCAAATACAGATGCCGTAGAAAATGTTCCGGCAAGCGGCACGGGCGCACTATCAGACGCGGTACGCTTCAAATCGGATGTGCCGAATCACATCTTTCATGTTGATCTGCCAAGCGGTGTCTACAAAATCACGGTCACGACCGGCGATGTACAGTCCGCAACGATTACGGCGGAGGGCATTCCGCAGCTGTTCTTCCTGACCGGCAGCAATGCATCTGATTCCTTTACGATTCCGGTCACGGACGGGCAGCTGAATCTCTATGCAGGCTCCGGCGTCGGAACGGCGTTTTCGATCAGCGCGCTGGAAATTGAGCAGACCTCTGCCGGTACAGTCACCAAGCCGACGATCTGGGTCGGCGGCGATTCTACCGCTGCAAGCTGCTACAATGTCACGGACGATGCCGTACACGGCTGGGGACAGTATCTCTGCAAATATGTGGATACGGATCAATATGATGTCCGGAATATCTCCGTCAGCGGTATCACATCCGGCGATCTGCGCGGCTATTCGTTTGAAACTGCCGCGCATTACGGCAAACCCGGCGACATCCTGCTGCTGGCGGTCGGCATCAACGATTACATCAAAGCGCATCAGCAGAATCCGGATACGGCTGACGCGAGCGGTTATATCACGAACATGACCGATATGATTGAACGCGCAAAGGCGAAGGGCATGACCGTTTATCTGGTCAGGCAGCACGGTCAGGAAAGCGACCTTTTCAAGTATCCGCTGCCGGAATCCGAATGGTTCGGCCATGAGGCCGACGAGCTCGCAAAATCTGAACAGACCGGCGTGATTGATCTGTTCCGCCCGTGGCTGGAGCTCTGTCTGGAAAACCGGTATTATGCGCAGGAATCATATTATGCTGCGGACGGTCTGCATCTGAATGCGCGTGGTGCGGACAAAATGGCGGAGATGGTCAGCGCACAGCTTTTCCCGCAGACAATGCCCGCTGTTCCGGCTGCGGGCTATGATCTCGGCATTCCGGATGCGGTTTACGAAATCGAAAGTTCGGGCAAACCGGTTTCCAATCCGCACAAGGGCTTTGTTATGACTGCGTATGCGCCGTATATGATCGACTCGTCGCAGGGCTATCAGTACGGCATCGGCGGCACGGCGGAGAATCACGCATGGGATGTGGTGACAATCGTCAGCGGATCGCCGAAATG
The DNA here is from genome assembly GCA_016281125.1 of Oscillospiraceae bacterium. Taxonomy (GTDB): domain Bacteria; phylum Bacillota; class Clostridia; order Oscillospirales; family Ruminococcaceae; genus Firm-04. The sequence goes on from JAEEIA010000013.1 coordinate 10,793, forward strand.
GAATGACCTGAATCCGAAAAAAGGCGTTTACAAATGGGATGAGATTGATGCCATGCTTGACGCCTGCGAAGCGCACGGGCTGACCTACGGCATCCGCATCATGCCGTATTCTTCGTATCTGGGGGAGGACTATGTGCCGCAGTGGGTGTATGACGCAGGTGCCAAAAAGTACACAGCGGAGTCGCGGGACAATCCGGGGGAAGAAGTCGTCTTTCCGAAGTGGGACGATCCGGTCTATTTGCAGGCGCATAAGGATTTTGTCAAAGCGCTGGCAAAACAGTATGACGGCGACCCCAGAGTGGAATTTGTGGACGTCCGGCCGTTCGGTGATTACGGCGAATGGCACAATTCGTTCGCGGTCGGCGATGAGAAATTTATGCCCTCACTGGAAATCCAGAAGGATATGCTGGACTGTTATGCCGCGGCATTTCAAAAGTCGCTGCTTGTGCTGCCGTCCAATGCGCGGGGCGAGATTTATCGGTATGCGCTGTCCATCGGCATTACCAAGCGCGACGACGGCCTGATCTCTACGCCGAATGTGGAATGGAGCCTGCTGCCGGCTTACCGCGCCAATATGCCGGTAATCGGTGAGAATTACTGGCCGTATGCGTGGGCACGCGACACGGTGCGGGAAAACGAGTATTCACTTGTGAACTGGACGCAAAAGCGGTTCCGTGAAACGATTGAAATTCCGCATATGTCGGTCTTTGCGCTCGACCAGGACAGCCATTGCAGCTATGAATTCTATCAGGAGCAGCAGGAAGTGATCGACGAAATGTGCAACAGACTGGGCTACAATTTCACCGTGACCTCTGCGGCGCGGTACGGAAACAAGCTCGCCGTGAGAATCCAAAATACCGGTCTGGCTCCCGCATATTTCAACATTGATCTGTGCGCGGAAATCACAGACGCGGACGGGAACAGGCTGGGAGCCTTCGGAAAGCCGGTCAGAATCGAAAGCGGCTCCTTCCGTGACGGGGAAGAAAAGGCGTTTCTGTTTGAATATGACGGTACATTTGATGCAGATACAGGCATCTGCCTTGCGATGTACGACTGCGACAATCCGCTCTGTCAGGGCAAAAATCCGACCTTGCGCTTTGACAACAAGAATACATTATCGACCAACAGGCTAAAGCTGGTGCAGACAGAACCGGCTGCCGGGGATGTGAATGCGGACGGAAAACGGAACATCGCAGATGCGGTTCTGCTGCAAAGATGGCTGCTTGCAGTGCCGGATACCCACCTTGCAAACTGGAAGGCGGCAGATTATTCGGATGACGGCAAACTCAATGCGGCTGACCTGACACGGATGAAGCGGGAATGGATGAAATAACAAACAGGGAGCAGTTCGGCTTGAACTGCTCCCTGTCGTTTGATACATATGCGGTTCAGGCCTGACGCGCTTCCCGCTTTCTGAGCATGACGGAATTGACAATCCAGGCTATCAGCAGCACCAGATTTCCGCCCAGGAACAAAAGTACGCTCATGAACGCGTATCCGAGTCCGTCCCAGCTGTTATTGTGATGTACGGCCAGAAGCCAGAAGATACAGGCAGCCGCTGCAATCAGACCGTAAATCACGGTCATGGGAACGACAAACGATTTTCGTTTCCTGCATTCCGCCGCAATCATCTTCCGGCTCGGGATGCCGAGCAGGAGCAGCAGCACAGTCAGAATGAGAATCGGTTTGTTCGTGCCGCAGTCTGTTCCGACATCGAATGCGCGTTCCGCGGCGGTTCGCTGCCGCTGCCGTTTCGTCTGACACAACAGGAATCTCGGATTGCGGTTTCTGGTGACGACCTCAACCGGATCACCGGCCTGATACGACGTGTCATTCGTATAAATTCCCGAATTGGAATATTCTTTTCCGGTTTCCGGGTCGTGATACCGGAAATACAGGAAGATGCCGCCTGTATCATTGGGATTGTAGGTGCTGATCCGGTCAATCGGCAGCGTTTCCACCTGTTCGGTGTACCGGAATTCTTCGATGAGCCTGTCTGCGTAATATACCCATGCACTCAGCAAGGACGCGGCCAGAAATGTCAGGATACACAAAAGCAGACCTTTTTTCATTGCTGCACATCTCCTTTCAGCATCAGAAGGACAGTGCGTTCTGATGTCCTTTCTGTGTTCATTATAGCATGAAACAGATGCGCAGGGAAGATGCCTTGTGTCATGGATGCAGTGACAAATGTAACAGCTTTTGACAGAATGAGAGCCCTGCGCAAAGCAGGGCTCATTATCATATCAGGTGATAGACTGCACAGGCATTCCGGTGCATAAGCAGCTCCCGCTGCTCTGCGGTGCTATCAAGGGAAGCGGCAAAATCCAGATGCGCGCGCTGGGAACAGCTGCCGAAGTCAGAGCCGAACAGGAACCTGTGCGGCATTGCGGGGATTGCAGCAGCAAGCGCCCGCCGGATGCCGGGCAGCTTATCCGGATCGTCCGCCAGAGAAGAAAGCTCAAAGGATACGTTTTCCATGCATTTGAGCGTTTCAAAGCACTGTGCCGCCTCCGGATAATAGCAGTGGCAGTACACAAACCGATTCTGCGGGCGGCGCTGCGCAAGCTGCTTCATGATCTGCGGGGCGGCGTACTGCGCATCGTTCCAGCCGGTATGAAACAGCACCGGCACCGAAAATTCCGCAGCAAGATCATACACAGGCTCCAGCGCGGGATCCGTACAGTAAAAATGCTCGTGACCGGTAAACAGCTTCAGCCCGACGATTTCGCTGTGCTCCAGCAGCGTTCTGCAAAGCGCAAGCTGTTCGCGGAAGCTGAAAAACGGGCTGATGCCCGCGACGACCCTGATCACAGGATCCCCGCGGAACAGCTCCGCACAGTCACGGGTAGAGCCGATTGTGCTTTCCAATGCGGAATCCGCGATGACGATGCCGCGGTCTACGCCGTTTTTTCGCAGCTCCGCAAGCAGTGCGGTTCGTTTGGCAGGAAAATCGGGACAGTCAACGGGAAGATGCAGGTGTGAATCAATAATCATGGGTTCTCCTTTATTCGGGACATTTGTTCAGCATTCCGCTGAGGATATCGGCAAATGCTGCGGGGGCGGCGAATTGCGGAACGTGACCGCAGCCGGGAACCGCTGCATACGCTTTCAGGGGCGCTGTGATATCCGCACAGTATTGCTCGGACAGTGCATAGCTGCATATAAAGTCACGGTCGCCGGAAATAAAGAACGCCGGCATCGGATAGTTCATATCATCGTCATAAATATCGCAGGTGTAGATCATATCAAAGAGCTGCCTGTTCAGTGCGGCATATCCGTCAGGATCAAGCATTTGTTTCAGCGTCCACCGTACATCGTCAATGCCGGTGTACGGAGAAAACAATGCAGACCGCAGCGTGTGTGCTTTTACTGACGCAGGATGATAGGGTGCGGCCGCTTTTCTCAGCGCCAGAAATTCCTGCATAGTTTCAGCGTTCAGATAGTTCTGATAAGCGGCATCCAGTGCCGACGGATCTTCGTTTCGGGCAGCTGCGGCTGACCGTGCATCCTGGTAAGACAGTTCGTCCGATCTTCGGATGTTGACAAACTGCCCGATTCCGACAAATGCCCGGACTTTTTCCGGATGTGCCTTTGCATATCTGCTCCCGAGCAATGAACCGTATGAATGCCCCATTATGACGACCTGGTCGGCATGGAATCTGCCCCGCAGATACTCGACGACCGCATCTGTGTCAAGGAGTGCCTGTTCAAACGTCGCCGTCGTGTTGGACGGATCCTTGTCCCGGTTACGGTAATAAGTTCTGCCGCAGCCCCGCTGATCCCAGCATACAACCGTGTAGCCGTCGGTCAGATAATCGGAAAAGAGATTTGAGATTGCCGCATCGGGACCGGCAGGCCCGCCGTGCAGATACAGGATGACCGGGTTTTCCGTATCGCTGCCTCTGAGCAGAAGATACTGTTCCTGACCGCAGACCGGTACGAAGATTGATTCATCGACGCCTTTTTCGGGATCTATGGGGTGTCTGTGCCGGTTGATGCTTCTTCCGGTCATGACGGCAGCGGTCATGAGTAACAGCAGGATGACAGGCAGCAGACACAGTGCTTTCAGAAGCCGGATGCCGCGGCTTTTTTTCTTCTTTCGCAAAGTTTTATTCTGAACCTTTCTGAGATATGTATGTGATGCCGTTGAAACTCACAGCCATTTTTTCTTTTTGAAGAACACAAGGCTCAGAATCACAATGGCTATGCTGATGACAATGACAATCGGGTAGGCAGCTTTGTATTCCAGCTCCGGCATATATTTGAAGTTCATGCCGTACCAGCCGGCAATCAGCGTCAGCGGCATAAAGATCGAGGAGATGATCGTGAGCAGCGCCATGATGCGGTTCTGCCTGACGTCCAGCTGGGACTGATACAGATCGCGGATCTGAATGGAAAACTCGCGCAGAGAGGACGTCAGATCGTGCAGTCTGGAAACGCGCTGCGAAAACAGATGAAAATAACGGGTATTTTCCCTCTTGAAGAAATTGTTTTCATTTTCCTCCAGCTCCTGACTGAGATCCAGCAGCTGGTCATAATGGTTGCGCAGATCGCGGAGATCGCTCCGGATGCGGCTGACGCGCTGCGAGGGATCCGTGACCGTGCCCTCCAGGATACCGGATTCGATTCCGTCCAGCTCCTTGTCATACTGTTCCAGAATGACCTGGTCCTCTGAAACGATCTGTTCCAGAAAATCATACAGAAAGCGTTCCAGGCTCGGCACCGCCCAGCGTTTGGCGGCAACGATCCGGTCAATCTGCTTCATGACATACCCGCTGTCGTCAATGAACACAATGCCCTTTTCATCCAGTGCAAACGCAAAGTTCGTGTTCGGCGCGGAGATATGTTTCCTGTCCGGGATCGAGAACGTGCCGGTCAGCGAATCGTAGTTGACCTCCGCTTTGGTGGAGTGAGTCGAGGACAGGTCAATGTCCATTTCGATGCCCATGTCAAATTTGTCCTTGCTTTCCAGCCACTCCGCGGCGGTCAGCACCGCGACATACCGGCTGTTCTTCTTGGTGAAATTCAGATGCTCCGCTTTTTCCAGCGTATTTCTGATATAATAATACATCGGTTTTCTCCCTGCGTATTTTTCGGATGCGGACGGCCTGCGCCGTCCCTTTTTGTACATATCATTATTATAGCATACCGGTTCTGATTTGACAAGAGGCTTTCCCAGCTGCAATTTGTTCGATTTTTTGCACATTTTCTTTTGGGGGAAGAAGCAGGATTCCGGGGAAGGCGGTCTGACAGCACTTTTTTGCTGCGAATGATTGCATTTTCCGGCGAAATGTGATATAATAAAACAGAATATGCAGAAAACAAAATCAATCAGGGAGGATTCCATGATTTATCTGTTGGAGGATGACCAGAACATCCGGGATTTTACGATTTATGCAATCGAAAGTGCGGGCTGTGAGATCCGCGGCTTTTCCCTGCCGTCGGCATTCCGGGCGGCGGTGGAAGAGCAGACACCGGACGTCGTGCTGCTCGACATCATGCTGCCGGAGGAGAACGGCTTTTCCGTTCTGCGCTGGCTCCGTGACAATCCCGCGACCAAAAAGCTCCCGATCATGATGCTCTCCGCGCGCAGCACCGAGTACGACAAGGTGCTCGGGCTGGACAGCGGCGCCGACGATTACCTTGCAAAGCCGTTTGGTGTCATGGAGCTGCTCTCCCGGATCCGGGCACTGCTGCGGCGCACCGCTTCCCAGGAAACGGAGGACGAAACGCTCTGCTGCGGCAGCATCCTGCTGAGCACGGCGCGGCACTTCGTTTCCGTGCGGGAGGAGGAGGTCGTCCTGACCGGCAAGGAATTTGATCTGCTTGCCATGCTGATGCGCAATCAGGGTATCGTCCTGAGCAGAGAGCGCATTTTGCAGACTGTCTGGGGCTATGACTATACCGGCGAAAGCCGCACGGTCGATGTCCACATCCGGACGCTCCGCGCAAAGCTCGGGGAGGCGGGCAATGCCGTCGAAACTGTCCGCGGCGTCGGATACCGTTTCCAGGCAAATCCGACCGATCCCACGGAGGCAACAGAATGAAAAAGACACTGTTCCGCAAGCTGCTGATTGCAATGGGCGCCACGCTCGGCCTCTGCCTGCTGGTTTATCCGCTGCTGCTGCCGACCGAAAACTATTTCCGGCTGGTGCTTCAGCTGCTGCCGCTCGCCGTGCTGGTCGGGCTGCTGATGCTGGTGCCGCTTTATTTTATCAGCGATAAATTTTCCAAAGATACCGCACTGGAGCTGAAAAAGCTGCGGCTTGATTCCGGCTCCGCGCTGACGCAGTATCCTGAGCTGCGGCCGCTGGCACGGCAGGTCGGCAGCCTGAAAGCGCAGATCAATGCGCAGATGAACGAACTGACCGGTCAGCAGGAGCAGCTTCGCGTTCTGACCGACAATATGCAGGAAGGTCTGCTGCTGATCAGTGCGGCGGGCAGAGTGCTTTCGCATAACCATGCGGCACTGGAGCTGCTCGGCAAAGAGCGCGAAATCCGTGAGGAGATTTTCTCGGTATTCGATCTCAGCGATGCAGAGCCGTTCCGGCGCGTGGTCGGACAGGCGCTTGCAGGCGCGCGGGCCTCTGCCGTCCTGACGGTCGAGGATACCGCCGTGCAGCTGATCGCAAACCCGGTCACACGGGAAAACCGCATGACCGGCGCGGTCATGGTGCTGCTGGACGTCACCGAGCGCGAAAAGCGCGATGCCCTGCGGCGGGAATTCACCGCAAACATCTCCCATGAGCTGAAAACTCCGCTGACCTCGATTTACGGCATTGCCGACATGATGGAAAGCGGCATGGTCAAGAAAAAGGACATCGGCGGGTTTGCCCTGCGCATCCGCGACGAGTCCGCGCGCATGATCGCGCTGATCGAGGATATTATCCGTTTGTCCCGCCTGGATGACGAGAGCTTCACCGAGGAGGTGCTCCCGCTTGATCTTTACGAGATTGCGGAAAATGTTCTGGAGCAGCTGCGTCCCGCTGCCGAAACACGGCAGATCACGATTACGCTGGAGGGCGAATCCGCCCCGATGCAGGGCGTGCCGGTCATTGTGGAGGAAATGCTCTATAATCTCTGCGACAACGCAATCAAATATAATGTGGAGCAGGGCGCGGTACATATGAAGGTCAGCTGCACTGAGCAGCAGACGATCTTCACGGTCACGGATACCGGCATCGGCATTCCGCAGGCAGACCGCGAGCGCATTTTTGAGCGCTTCTACCGCGTGGACAAGAGCCATTCCAAGCAGATCGGCGGCACGGGACTCGGCCTGTCGATTGTCAAGCACGGCGCGCAGTTCCACAATGCGACCATTGAGCTGGAAAGCCAGCTCGGCAGCGGCACGACGATTACGCTGTTCTTCCCGCGCAGTGCGGAGGCGGCGGCGCAGGCGGAAAGCTCTGCGCGGTTTGACCCGCTGAATGTGGATATTCCCGGCGAGGCTGAAGCAAAGCTGATTCAGATTCGCGGCGGAGAACCGGAGCCGGAATCTAAGCCGGAGCCTGTCGAAGCAGCAGAACCGGAATTCGAGCCGGAGCTTGTTACAGCAGAAGAGCCGGAATCCGAGCCGGAGCTTGTTGCAGAAGAAGAGCCGGAATCTGAGCCAGAGCCTGTTGCAGAAGAAGAGCCGGAATCCGAGCCGGAGCTTGTTGCAGAAGAAGAGCCGGAATCTGAGCCGGAGCCTGTTGCAGAAGAAGAGCCGGAATCTGAGCCAGAGCCTGTTGCAGAAGAAGAACCGGAACCCGAGCCGGAGTCCATTGAAGCAGAAGAACCGGAATCCGAGCCGGAGCCTGTTGCAGCGGCAGAGCCGAAATCCGAGCCGGAGCTCACCGAAGCAGCGGAACCGGAATATCCGGACTATGTGGAGCAGCCGCTGTTTTCCGAACCCGAACCGGTGGCGGAACAAAAGGGCGGATCATCTGTGGCGCCCGCGCATATGCTGGATGAAACGGAGCGCCTGCTGAACGAGGCATGCGCTGCACTCGATCTGGATCTGTTCGGCACGCCCGAACCGGAGGAACCCGCAGAGGCGGAGCCGTATTACGAGGAGACGCCCGAGGCAGAGCCTTACTACGAGGAGGATGACGGCGATCTGCCGGCGGAATCCGATTATCCCGAGGCGGACGAGGTCATTCCGGAGCCGGAGGAGCCTGTCAAAGAAGCCCGCCGCATCAGCATCGTTCCGCTGGATGAGGATACGATGGATATCCGGATTTAACGCAAATTTAACATTGGTTTACGTGTTCTTAACATTCGCAATACAGAAATTTGATTTTCCTGTACTATGATATACTTGGTAATAATGAGTATGAAAGCAGAAGGAAAAATCAGATGGGTATTGCGAATGTTCTTGCTTTAATCGGCGGTGTAGCGTTGTTTTTGTTCGGTATGCAGCTCATGGGGGACGGCCTCAAGCGTGTTGCCGGAAACAAGCTGGAGCTGGTTCTCTGGAAGCTCTCCGGCACACCGCTCAAGGGAATCCTGCTCGGCACGGTGGTCACCGCGGTCGTGCAGTCCTCCTCCGCGACCTCTGCGATGGTCGTCGGCTTCGTCAACTCGGCCATGATGACCGTTGCGCAGTCGATCCCGATTGTCATGGGCGCAAACATCGGCACGAGCGTCACGGGCTGGCTGCTCTGCCTCTCAATGCTCGGCGGCAGCAACGGCTGGCTGAGCCTGCTCTCCACGGATACGATCTCCGCGGTTGTGGCGTTCATCGGCATCATCTGGCTGATGTTCTCCAAAAATGAAACGAAAAAGCACATCGGCGGCATTATGCTCGGCTTTGCGGTGCTGATGTACGGCATGGCGGCCATGAGCGACGCCGTTTCGCCGCTGAAAGAGAGCGAAACCTTCCGGAATCTGCTGACGATGTTTGATAACCCGCTGCTGGGCATTCTGGTCGGTATTCTGATTACCGCACTGCTCCAGAGCAATTCCGCATCGGTCGGTATTTTGCAGGCACTTTCCGTCACGGGCGCGGTCAGCTACGCAGCTGCCTTCCCGATGATCATGGGCATGGGCATCGGTGCCTCGATCCCCGTGCTGCTCTCCGCTGTCGGCGCAAACCGGAACGGCAAGCGCACCTCGCTGATCTATCTGCTGATCAATGTATTCGGCACTTTGATCTGCACGCTGCTGTTCTACGGCGCCAATCTGCTGCTGCATTTTGATTTCATGCAGAACAGTACCCCGATCAGCATGATCGGCATTGCATTTGTAAACACGCTGTACCGTATTGCTGCGATCATCGTGCTGATTCCGTTCATCAAATCGCTGGAACGGTTCACGGACTTCCTGCTGAGAAACTCGTCGGATCCCGAACCGGAAAAGGCCGAGGAGAAGATCCCGGTTGTGCAGCTGGAGGAGCGTTTTCTGGAAAACCCTGTGCTCGCGCTGACGCAGAGCAAGGAGGCCATGCGGCAGATGGCCGTTATCACAGAGGAAAACCTGTTCCTCTCCTTTGATCTGATCGGCAAGTACAACGCGGAGGATGCACAGAAGGTCATCGACGCGGAGGATGCCGTGGACCATTATGAGGACAAGCTCGGCACATATCTGGTCAAGGTCACGGGCCAGACACTCAATCACGCGGAAACACTGGAATGCTCCCTGTATCTGCATACGGTCGCGGACTTTGAGCGCATCAGCGACCATTCCGTCAACATTCAGGAGGCGGCACTGGAGCTCTATGAAAAGAACGTCAAATTTTCCGAAAGCGCAAAGGATGAGCTGCGCGTGCTGGAAAATGCGCTGCGCAAGATCGTGACCATCACGTTCAAGGCGTTCCGTGAGGGCGATCTGGAGCTTGCTGCCCATGTTGAACCGCTGGAGGAGCTGATCGACTCGCTGTGCCAGTCGGCCAAGCTGAACCATGTTGCGCGTCTGCAAACGCAGATCTGTACGCTCCAGCAGGGATTTGTGTTCAATGATCTTCTCAGCAACTTTGAGCGTGTCGCGGATCACTGCTCCAATATTGCAGTCGCACTGGTCGAGCTGCATGCGGATTCGTTTGATACGCACGAATACCTCAGCAATATCAAGAACCGCCAGAATGCGGAATTCCAGCAGATGTACGACGAGTACAGCAGGGAATTCGCCTTTCTGGACATCGACTGAATATGGATCCCCCTTTCCGCGTGAAAGGGGGATTATTTACTGCAAAAACAGCGCACCCCACCGTTTCAGCGAGGTGCGCTGTTTATTTTTATCCCCAGTCGGGGTGCTCGCTCAGCAGCCTGAACGAATACCCGCGGTCGATCAGATCCTGCAAAATAATCGGCAGGATCTGGACTGAGCCTTCCTCCGTATCGTGGAACAGGAACACGACCGGCACATCCGGCGTATCCTGATACCAGCCGATGCACTCCTGATAGGACTGCATGAAGTATTCCGTATCAGAAAGTCCCTTTGTGTTGCCCTTCGGCCATTTGTCGTTGTCGGCGGCGTTCCAGTCGAACCAGCGGTAGCCCTCATAGTTGATCCGCTGGATAATGTCCTCGCGCACGTCGGCGGCGTACTTGGTCGTGGAGCCGCCCGGGAACCGCACGCAGATCCGCTCCGGAAGGCTGCCGCACGCTTTCTGTACAGCGCGCTTCCATTTTTCGGTTTCCGCAAAGAACGCATCCGCCGAGGCATAGCACTTTTCAAATTCATGCGTATAGGTGTGGCACGCGATCAGATTGCCGCGCTTCACAATCTCCGCCGCGGTTTCCGGATAGAGATCCACAAAGGAACCGACCGTGAAGAAGGTTGCCTTTGCCCCGTAGCGATCCAGAATATCGAGCACCTGCGGCGTATTCTTGCAGGGGCCGTCGTCAAAGGTCAGATAGATCTGCCGTCCGGTTTCCGCATTCCGCGTCGCCGGAGCAGGCTCTCCGATGATGGCGGGGGGCGTGGTCATGGTCACCTGCGGCGCAGGCTCGGCCGCTGCGGAATTTGCATCCGCATGTTTATAGTAGGCGACTGCGGCGTACCCGACCATCAGCAGCATGACCATCAGAAACAGCGGCGAAATGCCCTGCGGCTGCGCATCCTTTTTTTCATTCTCACTCATTGTTCTGTCATCTCTTTTCCGGTTCTGAACGGCAGAGCCGTTTTTTTCTTATTATACCATTCAGATGCCGGTCTGTCAATAGCTTTTACTTATCCGGACAGCAGCGGATGCTTATATTTTTACGGAAACCGCTTGCATGTTTCGTTTTTTTGTGATATAATAGTAAAGGCGCGCAAAAATCAGCGCCTGACAGAAAAAATACAGCGGCAGCGCACAGAACGTATGCCGGAAGAACAAAAAGCAGGAGCAAACAGTATGGTCTTTTCAAGCCTTTATTTTCTATACCTGTTTCTGCCCGTATGCCTGCTCTGCTACGGGCTTTCGCCGTCTTTATCGGTCAAAAATATTACATTAACGCTGTTCTCACTGATCTTTTATGCCTGGGGCGAGCCGACCTATATCATTCTGCTGCTGATCAGCGTGCTGATGAACTATCTGTTCGGCCTCGGCATCGGCGGCTGCCAGAAGCGGGAGAAAGCAGGCGGCGCCAAGGCGGTCATGATTCTGAGCCTGGTTTTCAACATCGGCCTGCTAGGCGTGTTCAAATACAGCGGCTTTATCGCGGAAAACCTGAACCTGATTCCCGGGGTAAGCATCCCCGTGCCGAAGCTGACGCTGCCCATCGGCATCAGCTTTTACACCTTCCAGATCCTCTCCTATATCATTGACCTGTACTGGGAGAAGATCGACGTCCAGCGCAACCCGCTGCATCTGCTGCTGTATATCTCCATGTTCCCGCAGCTGATTGCGGGCCCGATTGTCCGTTACGCGACCATCGCAGAGGAGATCAAAAACCGCAAAACCACGCTTGCAGACCTGAGCGAGGGGCTCACCCGCCTGATGCTCGGCCTCGGCAAAAAGGTCATTCTGGCGAATCATCTCTCTGTGATCGTCGATCAGTTCTTCGGCACGCCCGGCACGCCGATTTCTGTGACCGGCACCTGGTATGCCGTCATCGTCTATGCGATGCAGATTTACTTTGACTTTTCCGGCTATTCGGATATGGCAATCGGCATGGGACGCATGTTCGGGTTCCACTTTGACGAGAACTTCCGGCATCCGTTCCTCTGCAAGGATATTTCGGAGTTCTGGCAGCGCTGGCATATCTCGCTGGGTACCTTCTTCCGCGATTACCTGCTCTATGTGCCGATCTTCGGCAAGCGCAGAAAATACGGCGGCCTGTTCCTCGTGTGGTTCTGCACGGGACTCTGGCACGGCGCAAGCTGGAACTTTATCATCTGGGGCTTGTACTTCGGCGTGTTTATCCTGATTGAACAGCTGATCGGCAAAAAGCGCATGAAGAAGATCCCGATTGTCATTCGTCATATCTACAACAAAATCGTCATTATCATCGGCTTTGGCATCTTCTATTTTGAGGATCTGGGCAGACTGGGCGGATTCTTCGGGAATCTGGTCGGCGCAAACGGAAACGCGCTGATGGACAAGACGGTGCAGCTCTCGGTGCAGAATAATCTGTTTTTGCTGATTGCCGCGCTGATCTGCTGCTTCCCGCTCTATGAGGGACTGCAAAAGCTGAAAACGCGCTATGCGGCGGCTGTTTATGCGGTCGATGTGGTTCAGACCGTCTGCAATGCCGCGCTGCTGATTGTCAGCAGTATTCTGCTTGTGGATGCCACAAACAACCCGTTCCTGTATTTCCGCTTCTGAGTACGGGACATGGATCAGAAAGAGCGATATATCAAAGAAAGGAGGCTTTGCCATGCCGAATACCGATCTGCCGGATGATGAAATCATGCAGCCGGAACCGGATGACACAGCCTTTCCGGAGGACGACCTGCCGGAGGAGCCGCTGATCGACCGGCGCACAGCCATTGCACAGGCGAGAGCAATCCGCCGTGAGGCAGCCGCGCTGGAGCAGGCGGAAAAGGAAAAGGCCGCAGAAACCGCAAACAGCATTCTGGAGCTTGCAGGCCCTGAGCCGAAGCGCTCGATCCGCAGGCAGATGGCGCCGATTCCGGTTTCTGTCACAACCGGAAAATTCAGCTGGCTGGACGATGTCAAAAAGCTAAAGCCCGCACAGTCGGACGCAGAGGAAATCGTGGAGCAGCTGGTGGCGGAATCCCGCCAGCGTGATGCAGAGCCTGCCGCGGAGGATTTGGCAGAGGCAAAGCAGGTGGATCCTGCCGATCTGCTGGAGCATATCATCACGGAGGTGCAGAATCCCCACGCACCGGAGGCGATTGTCGCGCAGGTGCTGCGGGAATCCGCAGCTGCCTCTGCTGCACAGGAGCTTATTCCCGAGCCGGACGGGGAACCGGCGGCATCCGCAGAGGCAGCGGAGCAGGAATCCGCGGACGAGCCGGTGTATGCGCCGGAGGAACCTTTTGCAGCGGATGACGCAGATCCGGACAGCGCGGCGGAAGCTGATGCTGCGGAATATGATGATGAAGCCGCGGAGGAACCTGCGGAATATAATGAGGAAACCGCGGAGGCGTCTGCGGAATATTATGAAGAATACGCAGATGAGCCTGCGGAATATTTTGATGATGACGCAGAGGAATCTGCTGCATATTTTGATGACGACACGGCTGATGCCGCAGAATATGATGATTACGGTGCGGACGATGACACGGACTATGCGGACGAGGCTGAATACGAAGAATATGATGAATACGCAGATGAGCCGGAGCCGGTGAGAAAGCCCGTGCGGAGAATGCCGGTGCATGTGCCGCCCTGTTCGGATGAGGAGGCTTCCGCGCAGTACCGTGCTGCCGTCAGGGACGGGCGTGCAGGGCTGAAAAAGCAGACGCGCCGCAGCAACCGCGCTTGGAACCGCGAGGCCGCGGGCATCCGCGCAAAGCTGACCGGCGAAAAAACCGCGCGTCAGACCGCCAAATGGAATGTCGGCATCTGCCTGACAGTTCTGTTCGGCGTTGCAGTCGGGATGCTTGTGCTGGAACGCCCGACCGTTTCCATGGAAGAAAACCGCACGCTTGCGAAGATGCCGGAATTCACCGTGGAGGATTATCTCGACGGCAAATACACGGCAGGTGTTGCGGAATACTATAATGATACGGTGCCCGGGCGCTCGACGCTCAAGGGCTGGGTGCAGGAGATCCGCAAGTGCATGGGCCTGCGCAGTGAGGTTTCGCTTCACGGCAGCGGCGCCGTGCAGCAGCCTGTTCCTGCGGAAACAACCGTTCCGGTTCCGGAAACGACCGCGCCGCGTGTGACGGCCGTCACGCTGTATGCAGCAGAGGAAATTCCGGAAACGACGACGACAACCGCTGCGCCGGAGCCGGAAGAACCGGAGCGCGAGGGCGAAATCAGCAACAATATCCTGATTGTGGACAAACGCGGCATCATGCTGTTCGGCGGCTGGGAAACCATGGGCGAAACCTATGCGGCAAATGTCAACCGCTTCAAGGAATCGCTGCCGAATGTCAATATGTATTCGATGGTTGTGCCGACGCCCTGCTCGTATTATACGCCGGAGGATTTCCAGTATCTGATTACGAGCGAGAAAGCGAATATTGACTATATCAACCGTTCACTGGTCAATGTCACGCCGGTGGATGTCTATTCGGCACTGGAAAAGCACAAGGACGAGCCGATCTTCATGCGGACGGATCACCACTGGACGTCCCTCGGTGCCTTCTACGGCGCAGAGGTGTTCTCTGCGGCGGCACGCGTGCCGTTTGCGCGGATCGACGAATACGATCGGCATTCCAAGGACGGCTACGTCGGCACGCTGTACGGCTTCTCCAATGACATCATCCTGAAAGAGAATCCGGAGGAGTTTTTCTGGTACGTGCCGAAGAAGCAGTTCCGCACCGAGTATTACAACCGGTCGTTCGGCTTTGAGCGCGAGGGCGATTTCTTCATGGATATTGAGAATGTCGCGCCGGTCAGCTGGTATATGGTGTATATGGCCGGTGACGACCATGTGCTGAAAATTACCTCGGATGTCGGCAACGGCAGAAAGCTCTGCGTGATCAAGGACAGCTACGGCAATGCGCTGATTCCGTGGCTGACGTCCTCGTTTGACGAGATCTATGTAATCGACATGCGGTATTTCAATCTGAATGCCGTGCAGTTTATCAAGGATCAGGGCATTACCGATGTGCTGTTTGCGATGAACAGCTTCAGCGCGAACGGCCCGAATACGGATAAGATCGAAACGATCCGCGTGCAGTGAAAAAAGAAAGGAGTATGCAAAATGACAAAGGCAGAAGCAATGGAGGCTCTGACGCCGATTTTCCGCGAGGTGTTTGACGATGACAGCATCGAGCTCACGGACGAGCTGACCGCAGCAGATGTGGAGGGCTGGGACAGCGTTGAGCATTTCAACCTGATTTCGGAGATTGAGAGCGCATTCGGCATGCGCTTTAAGATGAAGGAGGTTTCCGGCATGAAGAATGTCGGAGAGCTCGCAGAAATCGTTGCAGAGCGCGGGAGCTTATAAGGCATCGCTGCGCTGCGCAGACAGAATCCCATATCCCGTAAGAGCGAAATTACAGGGCGCTGACGAAACCGTCGGCGCCCTTTGTCTGTATAAAAAGTGATGAGAATGGTGGAGCTTCCGCCCGCTCCGCAATGCGTTTGCAAGCAAACTTGCCCCAAGCCCCTGCTTAAGGAACATTGGCCCTGAAGAATCCGCTTGTGACGAAAATAATGTATTTTCGTAATTTTCCTATAATTCGGGATTCCAAAGGAATTCTGTCCCTTTGGCGGGGTTTGGGGCAGCGCCCCATTATCAATCGGAGATACCGCTCTATAATCAAAAGTGTGAACCGGCTGCGGCAGTGCCTTCCGCAGCCGGAAAGCTGATGAAATTGCGGCTTGAATCCGGCAAAATGCTCTCAGAAAAAATGGCGTTCCGGCGCGTTCCGAACGCTGCCCGGAACCATATTTTCCAAGTGGGAAATCCGGAAAACGGTTACAATTTTCGGCTGAAAAATGACAGATTGTTAATTTTTTCGGTCGATTTGAACAGGAACGAAACGAAAAAATATGAGCGTTTCCGGCGTGACGGCAGAGTTCCCAATTCTGTCCGTTTAGGACATCTCCTTTTTATCAAAAAAGCAAAATAATAGTATTACTTATGGGCGATGTTGCCGCATAAATAACGGGGAGGAAAACGGAATTGGTATCTCAATTTTGTGTAATATGTCAAATTCTTTTTACCTATGGTATAAAACATGGCAATTCTACTACAAAATGCACAAAAGAACCATGCAAGATTCTACAAAGCAGCATCTTGCAATTATCGCAAAAATGTTGTATAATAAAGTTGAGGAAAGTGACAAAATCACTGATTCCGGTGAAATCTGTAAAAATTTGTGAGGAGGATTTCTTATGCCGCAGCAGAGTTTTGCGCAAGCCCCGAATCCGCTCGACAGCCGGATCATGAAGACCCCGAGTGCCGTTGCACGACGCGCGTTCTTCTATCTGCAGGAGTGCGGACATCTGAAAGCGGGCGAAAATCATCACACGAGCCGTCAGAACCTGCAATCGTTCCTGTTTGCAGTTGTTCTGAACGGGAAGGGAAGCCTGACATACGAAGGAAGACAGTTCCAACTGGAGGGCGGGGACTGCTTCTTCATCGACTGCCGGGCAGCGCATTCGTATCAGAGCGATGCGCAGGATCCGTGGGAGCTGCTTTGGATTCATTTCAACGGCTGCACCTCGGAGGAATATTATAAGTTGTTCACGGCGCAGCTTCAGCCGGTGTTCCATCCGGTGTCAACAGTGAAGTTCGTTTCCCTGTTGCAGGAAATCATGCGCCTGAATGCCGAAACCTATGCAGATACCGAGGTGCTGACCTCCGGTCTGATCGTCAATCTGCTGACCATGCTGCTGACTGTCAACAGCATCGCAGAGGAAAACGACACCGCGCTCCAGGCGAAGCTCAAGACTGTGCTGGCGCACATTGACGCGAACTTCACCGGGGAGATCCGTCTGGACGATCTGGCCAAGCGCTTTGACATCAGCAAATACTACCTGACGCGCGAATTCAAGCGCGCCTACGGAGAAACGATCTTCCAGCACATCATCGCGCTGCGCATCAACTACGCAAAGCGCCTGCTGCGCTTCACGGACAAATCCGTGGAGGAGATCTCCGCCCTGTGCGGCTTCAACGATCAAAGCTACTTCTCCAAGCAATTCAAGAAAGCGGAGAATGTAACATGTCTGGCTTTCCGCCGCCGCTGGCGCGATTGAACGCTCCTCGGGAACCACGGCGGGATACCACCCAGGGAACCGGCCGCCGCTTGCGGGTAGCCGTGCTGCATGATATTTACGGGTGTCATGCAGCAGCCTGACCGTTATACTATAATAGTATCGCAAAATAGTAGAGCAGTGAGGCTTCCGGACGGCAGGCGGTTTCCTTTTTTCTCCGGACGCGGAGCGAGGGCGAAGGCTGCCGCACTGTGCAGCTCAGCCGTCTGCGGGAGGTGCTCGGCACGTTTCCGCTGATTGTCAATACGGTTCCGTCCATGCTTCTGGACCGTGAAACGCTCCGCTGCGTCCGGCGGGACGCACTCATTCTTGATCTGGCTTCAAAGCCGGGCGGGGATGATAACAAAGCCATTTCCAATGTGACGGATCACCATTTGGGGGAATGCGGCTATGCGCAAACAGTATATCTGGATCCTGACTGTCGGAATCGGTGCGGCGATGATTGCCGTGCTGACCGCACTTCTGCTACAGCAGCCGGAAAAGCCGGTCGTGATCAGCTTGCAGGAGGAAGAAACAGTGCAGGTGTCCGGTGCGGGGGCAATGCTGTCTGCCACGCAGTGTGCTTTGGGAGAGCATACTGCGGCGCCGCAGATCCGTCATTCATCAGAGGTTTTACCTCCGTTCAGCACGACGCCGGACACAAACCTGAATACTGCGGGTACAGCAGATTTGCAGGCAGTGTCCGGCGTCGGTGCCGTTTTAGCAGAGGAGATTGTTTCGTACCGCGAATCAATCGGCGGTTTCACAAGAAGATCCCAGCTGCTGGAAATCCACGGCATCGGGGAAACGCTTGCGGCACGGATCATGGATACTTTTTATATCCCGAACGAGCTTCCGGAGGAGGAAACAACTGTTCCGGAGAAAGGAACTTCTGTTCCGCAGCAGGAAACAGAAACTGCTCCCGCGGAGCCGCAGGAGCAGGAAAATACAGAACAGGAGTTTCTCATGCTGAATCTGAATACCGCGCAGAAGGAAGATCTCATGCGGCTGCCGGGAATGACGGAGCTGCTTGCAGACAAAATCATCAAGCTGCGGGAAGATATCGGCGGGTATCAGAATATTCAAGAGCTGCTGCTGATTGAGGGAATGAAGCCGGAATACTTTGAGTACACGCTCCGGGAACACGTTTATGTAACAGAATAACAGCTTTACGGCATCCGGGAATCGGCGGCGGGGTAGTAGTCCTCGCCGCCGATTCTGCCGAACTGCCAGGCGTGTGCGCGGCTCTTGCGCGTCGCGGCGGCGCCGACCGGCAGATCGCAGACAAGGTGCAGCGAGGGATCGGTTTCGCAGAGCTCTCCGATGCTCAGGACGATTGCTTCCTCTTCTGTGTGCTGTCCGTCACAGACGAATTCCCAGGTGTTGTCGTTGAAATGGTGACAGACCATTGTGATATCCGCGCCCTCCAGCACATGTGTGCAGGTCAGCACGAGCAGGTCAGGACGGTCGGTAAAGGGATAATGTGCCATAGGTGAACCTCCGTTGCAGTTTTCGTTACTATTATCATACCGGAAAATGACGGAAATTGCAAGAGCAAATCGCAATTTCTGTGACAGAACGGAAAAATACGTGAAAGCATGGTGAAAATGACGGAAATCAGAGGCTGTTTTGCACGATTTCGTGAAATGGGGTCGCGGTTTTTGCGCCAATTTGTAAACAATCGGCCGAAAAATGTAACCGAAATGTAACAAAACCGCAAAAAATCATGAAAAACAGGTGTCAAATCACAAATAATGCACAAGAGCGCAAGATTTGGGTTGAACGGATTGCACAAAACAACCAAATAAGATGACGAAATGATGTTATGCATTGACTTTTCAGGGATTTTCGTGTATATTACAAGTATGAAAACGAGGAACGCGGGTACACGGGCTCCGACGGAAGCCTGACACCGAAAGAACTCCGTTCCGGCAGACCTTGTTTGCAAGTGAAGCAGCCCTGTAAGAAGGATGCAGGCCGTGCTTCCGTGCTGCGCAAAACGCAGCGAAAATTCGCACCCGAATGATCGGGACAATATTTTCACAGCTGCGAACGCAGCAAAATTTCGCAGCAAATTGAAGGAGGAAATTCCAAATGAACAAGCTGAAGAAGTCTCTTGCTCTGATTGCAACTCTCGCAATCGCATCCACCGCTTTCTATGCATGCGGTGACGACACCACTCCGGCAAGCACCCCGGATTCCGTTGCTGAGTCCTCTGAGGACGCACCGGCTGAGTCCAGCGAAGAAGAAGGCACCGAGGAAAGCGAAGGCGAAACCCCGGCTGCTGCTGACATCAAGTTCGATGAGACCGGCGACAAGCTGTCCGTTCTCTGCTGGACCGGTGACGACATCGAGAAGATGATCGAGAACTTCACTGCAAAGAACCCGGACTACGCAGGCAAGGTTGAGTACGTTAACGTCGGTTCCAAGGGCCAGGAAGCTCGTGAGCAGTATGCTACCTACTTCCAGGGCGGCGAGGATGCTGACCTGTTCGTCCTCGAGGCAGACTGGATCCTCGAGTACATCAACAACGATGAGTACACCGCTCCGCTGAGCGACCTCGGTTTCTCTGATTCCGATTTCGCAGGCTGCTATCCGTACACCGTTGCAATCGGTACCGATAACAACGGCGTTCTGAAGGCTGCTTCCTGGCAGGCAACTCCGGGCGCATACGTCTACAGAGCTGACCTCGCTGAGGAGTACCTCGGTGTTAAGACTCCGGAAGAGATGCAGCCGTTCGTGAAGGACTGGGATACCTTCACTGAGACCGCAAAGACCGTTAAGGAAAAGTCCGGCGGCAAGTGCGCAATGGCTGATACCCTCGGCGGTATGTGGCAGGTCTGGCAGTACAACCGCAAGAACGCATGGGCAAAGGATGACACCCTCGTGATCGACGACTACTGCAAGCAGTATGCAGAGCTCGCAAAGGATTACTGGGATAACGGTTATGTCACCAAGGAGTCCCAGTGGGACGACAAGGGCTGGTATCCGATCGGCCAGGATGGTTCCACCATGGGTTACTTCTTCTGCACCTGGTGCCTCGGCAAGGGCTCTATGCTGAGCAACGCTGAAGGCGGCGAGGGCGGCGCAACCTACGGTAAGTACAACATCACCGCTGGTCCTTCTGACTGGGCATGGGGCGGCTCTTGGCTGGCAGTTTCTCCGAACTGCGACAACGGTCAGATCGCTCACGACTTTGTGAAGTACTTCACTGTTGACGAGGCTTCCATGGAAGACTATGCTCTGTTCAAGGGCGAGTTCGTCAACAACCCGACCGTTATGAAGAAGATCGTTGATGACGGTTCCAACAAGAACGATCTGCTCGGCGGCCAGGATCAGTTCTCTGTTCTGTATGAGTCTGCTTCCAAGATCGACATGGACGGCAAGATCACTGCTTACGATGCACAGATCAAGGACGCATTCAACAATGCTGTCACGAAGTTCGTCAAGGGCGAGGTTGCTTCCTACGATGACATGATCACCGAGTTCAAGAAGAACGCTGCTACGATCGAGGGTCTGACCGTCGAGTAATTCTTACTCACGACAGACATTCAGACATTTCCGATATACAGATAATGCCTGAAAAATAGCATAATCGAATATTTGCCTATTGGGCCCTGTGCCCAATAGGCGAATATTTTATCTCGGTTCGTAAATTTCACTAATTTTTTCTTGAAAGGGTGTGCTGAATGGCTACAGCTGCACAAAGACGGATCAAATCCGTCAGCTACGCAAAGTACGGCTATATCTTCATTCTGCCGTTCTTTGTCGTGTACTTTATTTTCAGCCTCTATCCGCTGCTTCAGACCTTCATCCTTGCATTCCATTCCAACGGTGCAAGAACGAATCTGGATTTTGTCGGTCTGGCTAACTTTAAGACAATCCTTGCGACTCCGGCTGAGAATGATTTTAAGGCGTTGGGTATTCATGACACCTTCTGGCGTTACATGAAGAACACCGTCATCATCTGGGTCGGCAACTTTATTCCGCAGATTTCTCTTTCGCTGCTGCTCGCAGTGTGGTTCACGGATCTGCGCGTTAAAATGCCCGGCAAAGGCTTCTTCAAGGTCGTGATGTATATGCCGAATATCATCACTGCTGCGTCCGTTGCCGGTCTGTACCTCTCCCTGTTCGGTGATTCCTCTTACAGTGTCATCAACATGCTTCGCGGATGTAATGACCCTGCACGTTCCGTGGAACCGCTGAAAATTATTACAAGCGTCTGGGGTGCCCGCATCCTCGTTATGTTCATTCAGGTATGGATGTGGTTCGGCAACACCATGATCATGCTGATGTCCGGTATTCAGGGTATCAACGAGTCGCTGTTCGAGGCGGCTGAGATCGACGGTGCAAACTCCCGCCAGACCTTCTGGAAGATCACCTTCCCGCTTCTGAAGACGATCATGGTCTACACGCTGCTGACCTCTATGATCGGCGGCTTGCAGATGTTCGATATTCCGTTCATGCTCCATACGGGCAATGTTCTGAATGAGAATATCGCAACCGTTGCTGTGTTCGTTTATCAGATGTTCCACAAGAATTTTGCAAAGCCTTCCTTTGGCTATTCTGCAGCTGCTTCTGTCATTCTGTTTGTCATTACGTCGATTCTCGGCGCACTCGTCTTCTGGGTGCAGCGCGATAAGGACGCAATGGAGAAGGCCAAGAAGCGCAGACAGCAGATCAAGGAAGCCAAGCGCAGAGCGAAAGGAGGCGGGTTCACGATATGAGCAAGCGTATTACATATGATGACGGCAAGGGCGGCTATCAGACCCAGGTGTTCGTCAAGTCTGCGCTGATTTATGTCGCGCTGATCCTGCTGACACTGATCTGCCTTGTTCCGATCTGGATCCTGATTGTCAATGCAACGAGATCCAACACTGAAATCATTGCAAAGGTTCATCTGCTTCCGGGTACGCATCTGTTTGAGAACATGCGGACGCTGAAGGAGAATTCCCTGTACAACAAGTTCTTCAATCCGATCCGCGGCATGGTGAATTCTTTGATCATCGCAGGCGGATGCAGTGCGCTGACCGTGTTCTTCTCCGGTCTGACCGCATACGGCCTTGTTGTGTATGATTTCAAGCTCAAGGGACCGGCTTTTGTCTTTATCCTGGCAGTCATGATGGTTCCGACACAGGTCACTGCGGTCGGTTTCATGAACCTGCTGATCAAAATGAAGCTGCTTGACAGCTATATTCCGCTGATCGTTCCGGCGATTGCTGCACCTGCAATCGTGTTCTTCATGCGTCAGTATATGCTGTCCTCGTTCCCGCTGGACATCATTGAGGCTGCCCGAATCGACGGCTCCAATGAGTTCCGCACGTTCCTGACCATCTCCATTCCGATGATGAAGCCGGCATTTGCCGTGCAGGCGATTTTCGCATTCATCCAGAAGTGGAATGATTACTACACCCAGTCCATCGTCCTGGTTTCCGGTAAGAAGAACCAGCTGACGATGCCGATGATGGTGCAGAAGGTTATCTCGATTGACCGTAATCCGGATGCCGGTGCAAACTACACCGCCATCTTCCTGTCGATTATCCCGGTCGTTGTGATCTACATTGTTCTGTCCAAGTTCATCATTGGCGGCGTTGCAGCCGGCGGTGTCAAGGAATAATCCGTTTTTCGGCAGCAGAAAAGCACAGTGTCACACGGCACTGTGCTTTTTTTGTGAGGTATCATATGATTGATTTTGCAGAGGCGCTGGCAGCGGCGCAGCGGGATGCGGGCGGCAGAGGGGTCGGCACGCTCGGAGAGAAAACGCTGCATCTTGCGCTGAAATATTTTTGCGCCCCCGATCCGGAAACACATGAGCGGCCGCTCGGCGGGTTCATTGCGGATGCGGTCACCGAGGACGGCGTCTTTGAAATCCAGACGCGCGGGCTGAATCGCCTGAAATCGAAGCTCCATGCGTTTTTGCCGCTCTGCCGGGTGACAGTCGTGCATCCGGTCATTGCTGAGAAGCTGCTGATTCGCGTCGATGAAGCCGGGGAGCTGCTCTCAACGCGCCGTTCCCCGAAGCATGAAACGCCGGTTTCCGTCATGCGGGAGATCTATCCGTTGCGCGAATATGTCGCAGATCCGCGATTCCGCATCATGCTCTGTGAGCTGGAGCTCGCGGAATATTCCGTCCAGCACAGCAAAAGCCGGAGAGAAAAATGTGACCGCGTTCCGGTTGCGCTGCGCCGGATTCATATGCTGCAAACGCCTGCGGATTACGCTGCTTTTCTGCCGGAGCCGCTGCCCGAACCGCTGACGTCGTCGGCGCTGGCGGCCGCGCTGCATACCGCAGAGCTGCCTGCGCGGCTGTATCTGAACCTGCTCGGGCGCATGGGGATTCTTGCCGAAGCTGGGCGCGCCGGGCGGCTGAAATGCTGGAAACGAACCGGCTTTGACGACATCCGGCGTTGACTTTGAAGCTGCTTCGGAATCCGGCCTGCAAGTGATCTGGGCGCTGTCGCTGCCGGGCAGAACAGCGCCGGTATCGGCAGGCGAAATCGTTGCACAGACTGTGCAGGAGCTTCTGGAATCCGAGGACGGTGATGCAGATGGCTGACCTTTCCGGGATCCGGCTGGGCTTTGCGCTGTGCGGGTCGTTCTGTAATGCTGCGCGTGCGGTTGCGGCAGCGGAGGCCTGTGTTTGCGCGGGCGCGTCGCTGCTGCCGGTTGTGTCGGAGCATTTTGCGTCAATTCCGACGAGATTCGGCGCGCCCGAGGATTTTCTCTCGCCCCTGCGTACGCTGAGCGGCGGTCGATTGATTCGCTCTATTACCGAGGCGGAACCGATCGGCCCGAAAAACCTGACGGACGCGCTGGCGGTTTGTCCGTGTACGGGAAATCTGCTCGCAAAGCTGTCTGCGGGGATTACAGACGGCACCGTGCCGATGGCGGTGAAGTCGCATCTGCGGGGCGGAAAGCCGGTGATTCTCTGCATTGCGACAAATGACGGGCTGGCGGCGTCGGCGCGGAACCTCGGGGATCTGCTGAACCGCCGGCATTATTATTTTGTTCCGTTCGGGCAGGATGACCCGGTGCGGAAGCCGACATCACTGGTCGCAGATTTTTCGCTGTTGCCGGATACGGTCGAAGCCGCGCTCCGCGGCAGCCAGCTCCAGCCCGTGCTGTGCAGGGGTATCTCCGATGGATAAAAAAATGGGGACTCCGTCCCCAAACCCCTGCTTAAGGGACATTGTCCCTTAAGAATCCCATTATGATGAAAGTGATGCATTTGCAGCATTTTCCTGTGCTGTGGGATTCCAAAGGGATTTTATCCCTTTGGCGGAGTTTGGGGCAGAGCCCCATTATAAATCCATCGGAGATACCGCTATATGAAAGGGGACGCCCCATACCGCAGGGCATCCCCTTATTTTGTAGAAAAAGTTCCTATGGCAGGGGGGCAGAGCCCCATTATAAATCCATCGGAGATACCGCTCACACGGCTGCAAAGCCCTTTTCAAGGTCTGCGATGATGTCGTCAATGTGCTCCGTGCCGATGGACAGACGGATTGTCGCCTGGGTGATGCCGGATTCGGTCAGCTCCTCTTCGGTCAGCTGGGAATGCGTGGTCGTGGCCGGGTGAATGACCAGCGATTTGACATCTGCCACATTTGCAAGCAGCGAGAAGATTTCCAGGTGATCAATGAACGCATGTGCTTCCTTCTGGCCGCCCTTGATCTCAAATGTGAAGATGCTGCCGCCGCCGTTCGGGAAGTAGCGCTCATACAGCGCATGATCCGGATGATCCGGCAGGGACGGGTGATTGACCTTTGCGACCTTCGGATGATTTTTGAGGAAATCAACGACCTTCTTGGTATTCTCTGCGTGACGCTCCAGACGCAGCGAGAGCGTTTCCGTACCCTGGAGCAGCAGGAACGCTGCAAACGGAGAAAGTGTTGCGCCCTCATCGCGCAGCAGAATTGCGCGGATGTAGGTCACGAATGCAGCCGGGCCGACGACCTCTGCGAACGAAACGCCGTGATAGCTCGGGTTCGGCGCCGCAATCGGTGCATATTTGCCGCTGGCCTTCCAGTCAAACTTTCCGGAATCGACAATGATGCCGCCGAGCGTTGTGCCGTGGCCGCCGATAAACTTGGTAGCGGAATGAACCACGATATCTGCGCCGTGTTCAATCGGGCGGATCAGGAACGGCGTGCCGAAGGTGTTGTCCACGACAAGCGGCAGACCGTGCTTATGCGCGATTTCTGCAATCGCGTCAATGTCCGGAATATCGGAATTCGGATTGCCGAGTGTTTCGATGTAAATTGCCTTGGTGTTCTCGCGGATTGCGCCCTCAACCTCGCTGAGGTCATGCGCATTGACGAACGTGGTGTCAATGCCGAACTGCGGCAGCGTATGTGCCAGCAGGTTGTAGGAGCCGCCGTAGATCGTCTTCTGGGCAACGATGTGTTCGCCTGCCTGTGCGAGCGCCTGAATCGTGTAGGTGATGGCTGCTGCACCGGATGCCAGTGCCAGCGCCGCAACGCCGCCCTCCAGCGCCGCGATGCGCTTTTCCAGCACATCCTGCGTGGAGTTGGTCAGTCTGCCGTAAATGTTGCCGGCATCAGCCAGGCCGAAGCGTGCGGCCGCATGTGCGGAATTACGGAACACATAGGATGTGGTTGCATAAATCGGGACGGCTCTTGCGTCCGAAGCGGGATCAGGCTGTTCCTGACCGACGTGCAGCTGAAGGGTTTCAAATTTATAGTTACTCATTTTCATTTACCTCGTTTTCATAATGATAATTTTGGGTGCCGGTTTTCCGGCAGTGATATGCGGATCAACAGATATGAAAACAGGGGTACATTCGTCCGAAGCGGTAATTGCCCCGGTTCAGATCGGGAAAAAGGATGCTCATAGCGTATTCACTCCGTTCGTCTATCGGATAAGTAGGATTTAGCTTATCCGTATTATAGCATACCGCGCGGCACTTGTCAAGTGGAAATTCCATTCCCGGCGGATTTTTGTCTGCACATATAATCCTAGCGACATGATAGGTATTTATTTTGTAGCAATATACAAAAAAGTCACCGTTTCCCTGACTGTGCAGTCAGAAAAACGGTGACTTGTCTGCTGTGTGAATGTGGGATTACTCCGTGTCATCCATCGTATCGGCGGTGAGTCTTGCTCTCTTGCCGAGGTCGCTGCCCGCAGCAGCCTTTTCAATCGAGATGATCTTGTTGTCGTAGTGCATACGGAGCACAAACGCAACGATGCCGGGGTTGTTATCGACGCGGACATTGAAGCGGGCGGTATCGCCGGGCTTTACGGAAATGCTGTCGCAGGAGAGTGCCATCTTGGTGCCGGGCTGATCGGTTTCCGGCGCGTCCTTGTTGACTGCGATGTAGCCCTTGATCAGCTCGCAGTCCTTCAGGATCGAGGTGTTCTCATCCTGGTTTGCGCTGTAATTGGACAGGTCTGCATAATAGAGCTCGACCGGATAAACGCCGTCCGGTGCGTCATCTGCAACCTTGACCTCGAATTCCAGCAGATTGCCGTCAAAGACAAAATCCTTCTTCTGGGAAACGTCGAGCCAGAGTGCCTGATAGCTCTTGATATCGGGCGTGTAGTTGACCTGGTAATCAATTTTGCCCGGCTCCTTGTAGGGCTCGGTGACGGTTTCGCCGCTGCCGTTGACGGCGGCCTGTCCGTTGATATCGGTCTTTGCAACATAGTAATTGCCGTCCTCACCGCGGAACGGTACAGCAACCGGCGTGTCATTCACGTTCTCACTGAACGTCAGCTTCTGGTTGCGGTGACCGTCCTCATCGAGGACAACATTCTCCTCCAGCATCTGCATGGCCTGCTCTGCTGCGGAATCCAGCGGTGCAGCCTGACCGCCCTGGTTGTTCTCGCCGCCGTCGCCGGCGTCGCTGTTGCCCGGGTTGTCAATGTCGCTCAGAACGGGATCTGTCTTGCTGTTTCCCTGGATTTTCTCTCCGCAGGCATACGCCGGGATGGTCACCATCGCAGCAAGCAGCACTGCTGTCATTTTCTTCAAAGTGTTCATAGCCATAGGCTCCTTTCGATTTTCCATTCGTCCCTCTCGGGCAGAGAGAACCCTCTGTCCGTGTACCATTATACACAATATCGCGCAAAAAGTCAAGTGAAATTCTGGTGACAGTCCGGTATCAGCATTGTTACAGGAAGCCGGAAAGCCTGTGGCTGCGCAATCTTTTTACAGGGCGGAGAACACTGCGCCGATCTTCTCATGCAGCACCAGATCCGCGCGGGCATCCATCGGCGTGGGGTCGCGGTTGACCAGTGCCAGCGTATCGCCTTTGAAATAATGGATTAGCCCGGCGGCGGGATACACCGCGAGCGAGGTGCCGCCGATGATCATCATATCGGCAGCGCGGATGCAGCGGATTGCTTCGTCCATCACGTCATTGTCGAGCGCTTCCTCATAGAGCACGACGTCCGGCTTGATGATTGCGCCGCATTCCGGGCAGTACGGCACGCATTCCGCCGCACGGATCACGGAAACGTCATAGAAGCGGTTGCATTTGGTGCAGTGATTGCGCAGGACGCTGCCGTGCAGCTCCAGTACGTGCTTGCTGCCCGCCGCCTGATGCAGTCCGTCAATGTTCTGCGTGATGACGGCATTCAGTTTGCCCTGCTGCTCCCATTCCGCGAGCTTTTTGTGCGCGGCGTTCGGCTGCGCGTCATGCGAGAGCAGCTTGTCGTGATAGAACCGGTAAAACTCCTCCGGATGCCGCACGAAGAATGTGTGGCTAAGGATCGTTTCCGGCGGATAGTCGTACTTCTGGTTGTACAGGCCGTCCACGCTGCGGAAATCCGGGATGCCGCTTTCCGTGGAAACGCCCGCGCCGCCGAAGAATACGACGGTCTTTGCCTTCTGCACCGCCTCGCGGAGCTGTTCGATGGTTGCTGTCATAAAAATACCTCCTTGAAAGATGATTGCATATCCCGGACCTGCATACAGATCACAACGGAACAACGATCAGGGATATGCCTGCAAACAATTTCAGGAATGCCCTTTTGACTTGATTTTTTCCAATATTCCGATAAGCAGTTCCCTGTTTTCCTTATTTTTATTCTTTTCAGACTTCAAAGTGCTGCGAACCGCCGAAACAAACTGCTCTGTTGCACATTTCGAGTTTACTTTGGAATAGATCGCACGCAGCCACGCAAGATCCCGATCAATCTTGTACTGTTTGAGGTTCTCCTCTATTGTTCCGTATCGTCTGTTTTCAACGCCGTATCCGTCATATCCAAGACACGCTTCATCCAGCCACTTGAGATAGAACTCCTTAAATCCATGCACGATCATCGGGTGATAAACTGCCATCTCGTCAGCATCATAAGCCAATTCACCGAAATGTTCACCTTCCAGAATAATGCTTATGCCGTAAGTGCAGCCTGTACTGAATACAGGCAGGGAATACTTTTCCACACCCATATAATGACCGGGTAATTCTTCGCAGGAAAATCCGGCATACCCTAACGGATAAAAGCGATATGAGGACATCCATATGCCGCCGTTTCCGACATTCGTGATAAACCACACATAATCTTCCGGAAGAATAACATCATTTTCAATTTCAAATTTTTCTGCTTCTTCGACCGAAATGACGTCATATATTTCGACTGTCGGATCTATGGAAATCAGCTTTTCGATCTTTTTCCGGATTGCAACAGCTTCCGGATCGCTTGTATTATAATTCCCCATAAAACAGCACCTCTTTATAAAAGCATTTCTGATGGAAATCGAAGCGTTGACCGTGTTCAAGCCTGATATTACAGTGTGACCGGAATTGTCCTGTTCAGGGTAACGGAATAGAGATAACACGCCTTGACGGGCTTGGAAAACAGCAGATGCAGCGCCTCCGCATAGAGCCGGATCTGCTCGGTGTACTGTTCAAGCAGCGCCTCCGCATTCGCGGCGCGGTCGGTCTTGTAATCGACCAGCACGATGCCGTCCTTCTCCGCAAAGACCAGATCCATAATGCCGATCAGCATACCGTCGGTGCCTGCGTAATCCCTGCCGAGCTGTTCCAGCGGGCCGGTCAGCGACAGGTCGCGCAGGCGGACGGTGAATTTCTGCTCCCGCCAGACCTTTTCCGCACCGGCAATCCGCTGATAAAGCTCTGATGCAAAAAAGCGTCCGATGCTGCTTTTCCGGACGGCATTGGCCTGCCGCGCGGTCAGTCTGCCCTGTGCCTCCAGCCGGTCGATTTCCGCGGCGAGATCCTGCGCCGCAGCGGCGAAATCCGCATACTGCATAAAGGTATGCACCGCGGTGCCGCGCTCTGCGCCGGAAAGCCCGTGCTGCTCGCGGACAAACTGCGGCCGCCGGAGCGGCGCGGAGAAGTCCTCTGCCTTGGCAAGCTCCGATACGCCGTATTTTGCGGTGAGGGTTGCAAGGCGGCTCTCATAATGCCAGCTGCACTGCTGTTCCAGCAATGTGAGCAGCGCCGGATCCGCCTGCACGGATGCAGCCTCCTGTGCGGCGGCCTCCGCATTGTCCTCCGGCAGCGCCTCCGTGCAGAATACCGCCGGGAGCATCATCTGCTTTGCGTCCGAGCCGCATTCCAGATTGAACTTCCGCCGCAGCGCTTCGCATGCAGGATTGCGCACGAGCGCCATATACAGCCATTCCTTGTAGCAGCCGGCGGTTTCGGTCAGCGCGTCGGTCTGGCCGCCGAAGGCGGTCTGTTCCGCTGCATAGTCTTTGAGATCGTCGACGGTTGTGCCCGCATACGGCAGACTGATGATCAGATATTCCCGCGCGCGGGTCAGTGCGACGTAGAGCAGACGCAGCTCCTCGCTGACGGTTTCCCTGCGGTTCTGTGCATAGATCAGCACCCACGGCAGCGAGCGCCCGACGCTGTGCGTTTCCGGATCGTGCAGCCGGAACCCGATGCCGTAGTCCGCATGATACTGGTACGGCTTGCGCGCGTCCTCCGCGGAAAAGGGATGCCCCGTATCCGTCAGGATCACAAACGGCGCTTCCAGTCCCTTGGAGCCGTGAATCGTCATCATCCGGACGACGTTCTCCGTGCCTGCCGGAACGCCGCCGCCTTTCAGATCGGAACGGCGCGAAAGAAAACCGTCAAGATACCGCAGAAATGCGGAGAGCCCGCCGCCGCGGTTTTCCTCAAAGGTGCGCGCGTAGGAGATCAGCGCACGGAGATTCGCTTTTTTCTGTGCGCCGCCCGGCGTCATCTGCATCAGCCCGAGAAAATCCGTCTGCCGGTAGATCCGGCGGATCAGCTGTTCCGGCGTATCCATTGCCGAGCAGAGCCGCATGGATTCCAGAAAATCCAGAAAGCCGCAGACCTTTTGCAGCAGCACCGCATCGGGCTGCGCTTCTCCGCTTTCCGCATCCTGCTTCATTTTGTTCATCGCGCGGAACAGCTTGCTCTTTCTGTCGTACAGCCGCACCGCGACCAGTTCATCGAGCGTAAAGCCGAACATCGGGGAGAGCATTGCCGCAGTGACCGGAATCTCCAGCAGGGGATTGTCCACTGCACGCAGAATATCCAGCAGCAGCATGATTTCCGGCGACTGCAAATAGCCCTTCTGCTCCGGCGTCCGCACCGGGATGCCCCGTGCCTTGAGCGCGTCTGCGTATGCCGGAAAGCGCGTGCTGTTGCGCATCAGAATCAGGAAATCCCGCGCCTCGCACGGCCGCAGACGGCCGTCCTCCCCGCGCACGGGTGTTCCGTTGTTCAGGTGAAAGGCAATCCGCTCCGCGATGTATTTCGGCGCATCCGGCGCAGAAACACCCTTCTGCGGCACCATGACAAATTCCGCGGGCCGCCGCGCTTCGGGATAATCCGCGCCGCGCACCAGCGCCTGCGTTTCGTCGTAGCTGATTTCACCGACCTGCTCGGTCATCAGCTGCCCGAACACATGGTTGACGACGTCCACAACCTCCTGCGCACTCCGGAAATTCCGGTTCAGGTGGATGCAGGTGTTCTCTGTCAGCTGCGGGCCGTGATAGGGCGCGCCCTCCCTCATGGCGTGATAAAAGTTCTTCGGGTTTGCGTTGCGGAAGCGGTAAATGCACTGCTTGCTGTCACCGACCACAAACAGATTATCGCCGTATTTCTCCGCGCTGCCGCCCCTTGAAAGCATCCGGAAAATCAGATCCTGCTGGTCGTCCGAATCCTGAAACTCGTCGATCATGATGCAGGCATACTGCTGCGAAAGCTGCTCTGCGAGCGGCGTTTTCGTGATGCGGCCGTCCGGTTCACGCTTTGCAAGGAGCGACAGCGTCATCGTCATCGCGTCCCCGAAGCCGAAGGCATTGCGCTCCCGCTTGCGGCGCATCAGTTCCTCGGAGAAGTCCTGCACCAGCCCGGAGAGCGCCCGCAGAATCTGTGCATGGCGCGGCAGATCCTGCTCCGCAAACTGCAGCGGCACTGACCAGTCATCCCGCAGCGATTCGAAGCTTTTCAGCGCATGATTGCGCAGCGCCCTGATGCACACGCTTTCCTGCGGAAATTTTTTTAACGGGACGGTCAGGCGGCCTTTTTCCATCTGCTGCATCAGCGTCCCGATGCGTGCAAAATCGCCCTCCGGCACGGCGCTCCTGACCGCTTCGATCGGTGTGATCTCGTCCTGCAAAACAGCCATGACCTTCTCCGCGCCGATCTGCGCTGCATATTCCATGGCTTTTGCATAGAGCGAGAGGGTGCTGTCCAGCCGCTCCGTCAGTACGGCGGCGGCCTTTTCCCGCATTGTGCCGGATTCGCAGGCCTTTGCCGCATCCCGCAGCAGATATTCCCCGAACGGGGTATTCTGCGTCAGCTCAAACAGCGAGAGGATCATCTCCTCCAGCGGACGGTCATCGCCTGTGCAGAAAGCCGCCAGCAGCAGGCGCTGCGATTCCTTTGCGTCCGGCTCGGAATCGGCGCGGCGGCTGAAATCCTCCAGCACCTGCCGGAGCGCGGCTGCCCGGACGTCGGCTTCCTCGTTTTCATCCATCTGCCGGAAGCCTGCCGAGATATCCAGTGCGGCGAACTGCTCGCGCATCAGCGAAAAGCAGAAGCTGTGGATCGTGGAAATATGCGCGCTTTGCAGCATAGTATGCTGCCTGCGGAGCCATGTGTTTTCCGGATCGGCAAGAATCCGCTCGGTCAGCTTGCGGTTCATGCGGGAGCGCACCTCACCGGCGGCGTCACGCGTAAAGGTCACGACGACTGTTTTCTCCGCCGGAAAATCCGGCTCGGAGAGCAGCGCCGCGATGCGCTCGGTCAGGACAGAGGTCTTGCCGCTGCCCGCTGCCGCGCTGACCACGACCGACGCGCCCCGCGCCTTGATCGCGGCCTCCTGTTCAGCTGTCCATGCCATCGGGCTGTTCCTCCTCTCCGTTCATGATTGCCAGCATGGCGGCCTTTGCCTGCTTTTGGGGGAGCGGTCTGCGCTGGCGTTCCGTATCGTCCGCCGTCACGCCGCAGATGCTCCGGTATTGGCAGTACATGCAGGCGTCTGCGTAATAGTCCGGCTTGCCGCCGCACATCGGGGACGGCGCGACATCGCCCTCTGCATACTTCGCGGCACATTCTGTCACGAGTGCCTCTGCGTATGTGCGCAGACGGGCCAGCTGTGCCGCCGTGAACACCTGCGAGTTCTCGGTCAGCTTCGGCGTCCCGGTGCCGTCGTCATCCGCCGCAGCTTTGACCGGAATATACACACCGGCCAGCGTTTCCTCCATCTTGGTCAGAATGCCGCGGTCGAGCAGCACGGTGCCGCTCATGCGGAAATACTCACTGAAATATTCCGCGACCGGCTTCATCTCCTCCCGCTTCTGCGCCTCCGGCGTACCCGAGGGCATATAGAGCACGCCCGCGGGTGCCGCACCGGGATAGGCGGCGGGATCGTCCAGCAGCGCAAACAGATACAGCAGCATTTGCAGATTCAGTCCGTAGTACACATCTTCAAGCGCAAACTGCTTTTTTCCGGTTTTATAGTCCACGATGCGCAGATAGCGCCTGCCGTCCTGCTCCGTGATATCCACGCGATCGACTTTGCCGTTCAGGCAGAGCATTGTGCCGTCCGGCAGCGTCAGCGTAAACGGCGAGATGCCGGATTCCTCCTGCACCCTTCCGATCACGAGCTCGCAGGCATCCGGCACGAATTTCGACTGCCGCATTTCCTCCTGCGTATGGAGCAGCAGCGCGGTCATGCGGCGCGTCATCCGGTCGTACTGCTGCAAGGTGCGGCTGGGCTTGCCCTCTCTGCCGCCGAGCGATTCGGACAGAAAATCCTCCGCGCATCGCTTTGCGTGATCCTTCAGATCCTGCGGCGTCATTGCAAGAAAATCCTCCCGCTCCGGATGCTCCCGGAACAGACGCTCCATGCAGTAATGCACCAGATTGCCCGCAGACAGCTTATTGAGGTCGTTTTTCGTCCGTTCATAGAGCCGCAGACCGTTTGCGCAGAAGGCCAGAAACGGGCATTTGATCGTATTCTCGATCTGTGTTGCCGAGATGCGGAGCTCTTTGCCGGTCAGCTGCTGCATCAGCCTGCGGTCGTGTACGCGCAGCCGGTCGGGATCGGCTGTTCTGCGCAGACGCTCCAGCCGGGCAGCCTCCTCCGGCATCGCGGAGAGCAGACTGCGCACGGTTTCGCGCTCGGTCGGCGTGATATTGTAATCCTGCACAAAGCTGTAATATGCCGCGGCTTTGGTCGATACGTAAAAACCGGCGCCCATTTCGTCCGCACGCTGAAAATACGGCGGGAACGCAGTCGCGGGGAGCAGCTTGCGCACCTCCTCCAGCAGCGAGGAGGGCGTCAGGTGACTGCCGTCCTCTCCGGCCATCGGATAGCAGAGCCAGAGCCGCTCCGAGGGCGCCGACAGCGTCTTGTAAACGATCAGCCGCTCGTCCGCGCAGAGGTCGCGCGCGGAACGCGAGAGCTCCACGTCATGCGCTTTCAGCAAAGCGCGCTCCTGCTCCGAGAAGAAGCCGTCCGCGCTGACGTCCGCGGGGAATACGCCCTCATTGACGCCGAGCACGAATACGATCTTCGGTGCGTCATAGCGGGCAGCCGCGGCGCTCTGCACGGTCACGGCATCGAGCGTCTGCGGCGGAACAGGAATCTGATTGTTCCGCAGCACCGCCGTCAGCAATGCAGAGAGCTGCTGCGGCGTGACAGGTGTTTCCGCCAGCGCATCGTGCATGGCGTCAAGAATCTCCGTAAAGCGGTTCCAGAGCCGTCTGAGGGCACGTCCGCCCGCGACGTCGCCGCTTTCGTACATATGCGATGCCAGACCGCCGATGCGCATCGGGATTGCCATTTCCTCTATGCAGCCGTAAAGCGCCTCACAGAGTTTCGCGCCGGGAAGCGGCTCGCCGTCCTGCGTTCTGACCCGGTTCCGCATATGCAGAATCGGCGGAATCAGCTTCTGCCGGATCGCCTCACAGTGTCCGTCGGGATCGTCCTCCGGCCGGAAGGGCTTTTCCCATTGGAATCCATCAATATCCCATGAAAATGCGTAGTTTTCAAGATCTGCTGCCTCTGCGGGATGCAGCGGGCTGAGCTGCGTTTTCAGCAGAAGGAGAATCTGCTCGGTTTCCGTGCGCTGCATCAGGCCGATCAGCGCCTCCGGGAGCTTCATGACGGCGGTGTGCAGCACACTGCGGCGGAGATCCATGAAATACGGAATCTCATACCGCTGGAATGCTGTTTCCAGCAGCGCGCCGCTGCCTGCCAGATCGTGCATCACGACCATGATGTCCGCGCAGCGCGCCTGTCCGTGCATCAGCAGCTGCCGGATCTGTGCAGCGCAGTATTCCGCTTCCAGCGTTGCGTCCCGCGCCTCGCAGACCGTCACGGCAGGGACGCCGGCAAAGGCCGGGGCCTGCGTATCAAACAGATATTTGCTCAGGTGTGCAAGCGACGGATCCGCATAGCGGTACTGCTGTTCAAAGAGGCGGGTTTCCGTTCCGGCATTCTGTGCCTTTGCAAGCCGGATCAGCCTTCTTGCCGTTTCGTTGACCGCGTCAAACCGCGTGAAATCCGGTGCGTTGATATTGTCGGTGCGCAGTGCAATCCAGACCTCGGATGCATCGCGGAGCATGACCTCCAGCATCCGGTACTGGTCGCCGGTGAAGGACTCAAACTCGTCCAGAAAGACCGATGCCCCGCGCAGAATCGCAGAGCCGTCCGCTGCGGCTGCCGCGGTCATCGGGTCGCTGAGCACATCGCGCAGACCGAGCGTCTCCAGTTCGGCGAGGTAATCCGCGAAGATGCGCGCAATATCAAACAGCTTTTCCGAGAGCACGCCGTTCTGCTCCGCGGTATCGGCGGCGGCCTGCATCAGCTGTTCCGGCGTATGGCTGGACTGCATCAGCTCTGCAAGCTGTGCCTGCATCTCTGCAAGAAAAGCGGGCTTATCGGTCTGGCGGCCGTAAAAGCGCAGCACATGCTCTTTGCCGAGCCTTTGCAGCAGGCGGTGCAGCACGACGGCCTTTGCAACGTCGTCGGCAGCATCCCGCGGGGCGGCCGCAATCGTGCCGAGAATCTCTGCGGTCAGACTGCGGAAGCTGCCTGTTTTGATGCGGTTGAAATCCGCCGCGCCGAGCTTGTCGTACAGGCGCTTGTCGTAAGTATAGGAAAACGGCTCCGGCACCAGCGTGCGGACGTCGGCGCCCGCAGCTGCGGCTTTGGCAATCTCTGAAATCAGCGCTTCGGATTTTCCGCATCCGGCGCCGCCGAGCAGCATATGCAGCATGGGATCCCTCCTTTGGAATCGGTTGTTTGATTCTATTATAGCACGCGGCACGGCAAAATGCAATAAGGACGCAGCGGGAGCGGATACCTTATTCATAAAAACCCCGTTTTGACATTCCCAGGGGGCTCTCCGCCCTCGACAAACTGCACAATCTGTGGTATAATTTCCATGCATGAAAAATTCTTTTCAGAAAATGTAATCCGGCACCGGTGATTTCTGTCTGTTACAGTGAAGCGCTTCACAACCCCGCGGAGAAAGGAGGCATCCCGCATGAACGATCAGGAGCTGATCGCGCTGTACTATGCGCGCAGTGAGCAGGCCTCTGCCGAAACATACCGGCAGTTCGGCAGCTGCTGCTATATGATCGCACGCAATATTCTCGGCTGCGCGCAGGACGCGGAGGAATGCGTCAACGATGTGCTGATCCGTCTTTGGGACAGGATCCCGCCTGCAAAGCCGAAAAACTTTTTCGCGTACATTGCAGCCGTCACGCGCAGCATCGCCTGCAACCGCTATATCGCATCCCGTGCGAAAAAACGCGGCGGCGGAGAGGTCGCGCTGGCTTTGGAGGAGCTCTGTGACTGCTCCGGCGATGAGAACGTCGAACAGGAGATTGACAAAAAGGCGCTTGCAGAAGCACTGGACGCGTTTCTCGGCACATTAAAGCCCGATCACAGAAAGATCTTTGTGCAGCGGTACTGGTACTTCTGCCCTGTGGACGACATCGCGGAACAGTTCGGGATGACCAAATCAAAGGTCACGGTGTCGCTGATGCGTACCCGTGAAAAGCTCCGGAACTATCTTGAGGAGGAGGGGTTTTTATGAAACCGAACGATCTGCTGGATGCCATGGGCCGCATCTCGTCTGAATATGTCACGGAAGCAAAGCCCGCTCCGAAGCAGCAGACGGATGCCCGCACCGCACAAAACGGTGTGCAGGGCAGTGCGGAGCCGGTCACGGGTTCCAGCAGCGGTGCATCTGTGCATCAAACAACAGAAAAGGATTACGTTATGAAAAAGAATACGATCATACGCCGGATCACGACCGGATTTGCAGCGGCGGCTGCATGCGCCGTTTTTGCAGGCGGCGGCTGGTTTATCTACAAGCAGGCACAGCAGCAGACCGAGCAGGAGCCCGACGGCCAGACAGTTTCGGAAGTCAGTCAGTCTGAAAGCAGCACACCGGACGTGCAGCAGATCAGCACGAATTTCCTCGGCGGAAAGGGGGAAATCCGGATTCTTGGAAACGGCATGCAGGGTGAATCGGAAAACGAGACGGTTCTCTATGACGACACCCGCTGGTATTTCAACGGCGCCTCCAGCTATGCTGACCGTACCGGCGAAAACGCAGGCGCGTACCGCTTAATGCCTTCCGAGGTAACAGCGTATTACACTCATGTGCTGAACGACGGCAAACATTTCTATTACGCGGAGGAGCAAAGCCTTTACACGCTGGAAGATGACGGAACGCGCTCCGCTGAGCCGGTCTTTCAGCTGACAGACAACATGCTGGATCCGGCAAAAACGGCGTGGCGCCCGCTGTTCTCCTCAGAGGACACAGAGGCGGATCACGGAGACAGCACACAGTTCTCTTTCCGCAACATCGTTCCGATGTCGGAGAACAAATGCCTGATCGTTATGTCCGGCCCGCCGGAGTGGTTCATGGCAATCTGCGACAGGGAAACCGGCGACGTGCAGGTTCTGCCGATCTCCGGTCTTGCAAATCCCCAGCCGGACGATACGATATGCAGCATCTTTCTTTCCTGCGCAGACGGCAGCGTCATGGCGGTTCTCAACAGCGCGACAATGAAGGACGGCGGGATCATCCGCATTGCGCCGGACGGCAGCTCCGAGGTTTGCACGCGCTTCTCCGGCAATACGAATAAAGTACGGTATTATTCCGTGACAAACAACAAGCTGTATGTGCTGCTTGACTCCTACGATGAGATCGGATACCGGTACGAATACGGCGAAATCGACCTTTCCACGCATGATATTGTAAAGAACCGTTCACTGTATGACGAGCCCGATCCGTGGGTTTATCTTGCATTTTCAGATCCGGAAAGAAAGCAGGATTTCGTTGTCAAGCTCTTTTTGGACGAAACCAGCTGGGCGCTTTATGCCACAGATCCCGGGTGGGAAAGCATGACAGAACTGTACCGTATGGATGAGGCCGAAGCGGAACGGACAAACTGCCGGCAAACAGACGATTCTGCGTATAAAATTGAGGATGCATGGGCAGACGCGCATTATGTGATGATGCGGATGAACGGAGAACAGTTCGTGCTTTACGATCTCGGCAGCAAAACCGTTCAGTTTATCCGTGCCTCCGGGGAAGCGGAGGGCGAAGCCACGGGAGCAGACGAACTGCATCTGGACGAATCGCAGTATACCGAGCTGGATCCGGGCTTTACCGGCACGAATTTCCTCGGCGGGCAGGGCTCGCTGCATATTCCGAAAAGAATAGGCGGGTTTTCTCCATATGGCTCCTGTGAATTTATGTATGACGAAACATATTACTACGGTGGCGGTATGATCTTCCCGCGCAGCGGAAACCGGTGCGTGGAATACAGCGGAAATCCGGATTATGAATTTGATCTGGGTTCCCATTATATCATCAGTGACGGCGAACGGCTGTACGTGACAACAAACAGCGCGGTCAATCTGATCGACAGCAGCGGCAAGCTGACGCCGTTTTTCAGGCTCTCCGATGTCGGAGCTGACGAATATGAAAAGTTTACCGGCGTATTCCGCATTGGAAGTTCATATTTGTTCTACGGCGCGGAGAATATCTGGGTCGATGAAAACGGCAGGCTGCTCAATGTCAGCCCTGAATATGCTCTGGCACGTGTATGCCCCGGTTCGCCGGACGATGAACGCAGCAAATATGCGTATTTCTGGGGTCTGGAAGTCGGTAAGACGGAGATCCACCGTCTTGCGGATCCGGCAAGCGGTGAAAAAACTCTGAAATTCACACTGCCGGACTGCCGGGAGGACTGGTACAATGAGGAGTACGGATGGTTCAGTGCCGTGACGGATGACAAATTCCTGTATCTGGACAAGAACGGCGCATTCTGCGGATATGATCCGGATACGGGAGAAAAAACAGTCCTTCTGGAAGCGGGTTCGCCCGATGCCGAAGCAATGGGGGTCAAAGCAGAAGCGGGTTCGCCCGATGTCGACGCAATGGGGTTCAGATGTGCCGTGATCGACGGCAAGCTCTATTACATGCTGGCAGATCCGTACAGCGAGCAGCCGGATCACGCGGATCTGATACAGCTGGATCTGAATACCGGCGAACGGCAGAAGCTGATTTCTTTTGACGTTGCGGAACTGCCCAGCCCGAACTGGATTGGGAGGATCGACAGCAAGCTCTCGATCGAACTACTGAACGGCGTTTTTGCGTACTATGATCCCGCAACCGGAGAACTGTTCCGGGTTTCCTATTTTTAACACGCAAAACACAAGACGGCCGGATTCCGATGCAGGAATCCGGCCGTCTTTTCTGCTTGTATTCAGATCAGTAATTTTCTGCACGCAGCTTGAAATAAGACTGCGGATGAGCGCAGACCGGGCACATCTTCGGCGCGTTCTTGCCGATGACGATGTGACCGCAGTTCATACATTCCCAGATCATGTCGCCGTCGCGGGAGAACACCAGGCCGCCCTCGATGTTGGCGATCAGCTTGCGGTAGCGCTCCTCGTGCGCCTTCTCGATCTTGCCGACCATCTCAAACAGTGCCGCAATGCGGGTGAAGCCCTCTTCCTTTGCGACCTTTGCGAACTCGGCATACATGTCCGTCCATTCAAAGTTCTCGCCGTCGGCTGCTGCCTTCAGGTTTTCAACGGTATCCGGCACCTCGCCGCCGTGCAGTTCCTTGAACCAGAGCTTTGCATGCTCCTTTTCGTTGTTCGCAGTTTCCTCAAAGATCTCCGCAATCTGGACATAGCCTTCCTTGCGCGCCTTGGATGCAAAATACGTATACTTGTTTCTTGCCTGCGATTCACCGGCAAATGCAGCCTGTAAATTCGCTTCTGTTCTTGAGCCTTTCAGTTCCATAATAGCTTCCTCCTTGGATCAGAAAATAGATCGGATGTCCGTGCGGCGCATCCTGCTCTTATTATACCTATATTTCGGATCAGTGTCAAGAGCGATTTTGTGAAAATCGGAAAAAATATCTGTGCGTGCTGTTCCCCGCGGCTGCGCCTCTTGACAAACCTGAGAAAATCGAATAAAATAGGTATCAGGAGACCCGCGCGCAATGAACGCTCCGGTCAGAGAGAATGCGCCGAAGGCTGAAAGCGCGTCACGGAGAAAGCGGCAGCGGCAACACTCCTGCGACGGGATGCTACCCGCGCAAAACCGAATGCCCCATAAAAAGTGAACCGTGCGGCGTATGCACACGGTTAAATCGGGTGGCACCGCGGGCTTTTTCAGTATGAAACGCTCGTCCCGAAGCAGTCTGATTGCAGGCAGCTTTGGGGCGTTTTTATTTTTTTCAGGAGGAGAAAACAATGTACCGTACCGTAATGTGCAATGATCTGCGCAAGGAAAACATCGGGCAGACCGTTTCGCTGGCCGGCTGGGTTGATACGATCCGCGACCACGGCGGCGTGCTGTTCCTCGCGCTCCGCGATGAAACCGGCATCACCCAGACTGTGTTCCATGACGATTCCATGCTCAAGGGCATCGGCAGAGAATGCGTCATTTCCGTGACCGGCAAGGTTGTCGAGCGTGACGCCGAAACCGTTGATCCGAAGCTCGCAACCGGTCTGGTTGAAGTGCTCGTCGAGAAGATGGAGCTGCTCGGCCCGTCGAAATCCATGCTGCCGTTTATCCCGGCGGAATCCATGGATACCCGTGAGGAGGTGCGCCTGAAATACCGCTACCTCGACCTCAGAAACCCGAAGATTCACGAGAATATTATTCTGCGTTCGCGCGTGATTACCTATCTGCGCCGCAAGATGGAGGACCTCGGCTTCCTGGATATCCAGACGCCGATTCTGACCGCGTCCTCTCCGGAGGGTGCGCGTGACTTCCTCGTGCCGAGCAGAAAGCACAAGGGCAAGTTCTATGCGCTGCCGCAGGCGCCGCAGCAGTTCAAGCAGCTGCTCATGGTTTCCGGCTTCAACAAGTATTATCAGATCGCACCGTGCTTCCGCGATGAGGACGCGCGGCAGGACAGATCGCCCGGCGAGTTCTATCAGCTGGACTTTGAAATGGCATTCGCAACGCAGGACGAGGTTCTGGCTGTCTGCGAAAAGGTCATCTCCGAAACCTTCAAGGAGTTCAAGCCGGATGCGGTCATCTCCGATGCGCCGTTTGAGCGCATCACCTACCGCGATGCCATGATGAAATACGGCTCCGACAAGCCGGATCTCCGCAACCCGCTGACGATCATCGACCTGACGGATTTCTTCGCAAATGTGGACTTCCCGATCTTCAAGGGCAAGCCGGTGCGCGGCATTGTCGCCGACTGCGCAGGCTGCTCCAAGAAGTTCTTTGAGGATTCGCTGAAATTTGCGACCTCTATCGGCATGAAGGGCCTCGGCTATCTGACTGCCGTGGAAGGTCAGGCCAACTTCAAGGGCCCGATCGACAAGTTCCTCTCCGACGAACAGCGCGATGAGATCCGGAAGCTGTCCGGCATCAAGGACGGCGAAACTGTGTTCTTCATCTCTGACAAGAAGGGCACCGTTGATCTGTACGCAGGCCAGATCCGCAACTGGCTCGGCGAGCGGCTGGATCTGCTGGAGAAAAATGCATTCCGCTTCTGCTTTGTCGTTGACTTCCCGATGTACGAGATCAACGAGGAAACGCACAAGCTGGACTTCACGCACAATCCGTTCTCGATGCCGCAGGGCGGTCTGGATGCGCTGGAAAACCAGGATCCGCTGGAAATTCTGGCATATCAGTATGACCTTGTGTGCAACGGCATTGAGCTGGCATCCGGCGCGGTCAGAAACCACAGCGTCGATATTATGAAGAGGGCGTTTGCACTGGCAGGCTATACCGAGGAGGAGCTGGCTGCACGGTTCTCCGCGCTGTATACGGCATTCCAGTACGGCGCACCGCCGCACGCAGGCATGGCGCCCGGCATCGACCGCATGATCATGCTGCTGGCAGATACCGAAACGATCCGCAACGTCATTGCGTTCCCGCTGAACGGCAATGCGCAGGATCTCCTGCTCGGCGCACCGTCGCAGGTCACGGAGCAGCAGCTGCGTGAAGCGAACATCCAGATCCGCGAGGAAGCGTGAGTGTGCCTCCGACGGATTGATTATGAGGGTTCTGCCCTCAACCCCCCGCTTAAGGGACATTGTCCCTTAAGAATCCCATTTTGATGAAAACAATGTATTTGCATTGATTTTGCCGGCTTTCAGCTTTTCGCAAAATCGTTGCATGCAGAACCATTGTGAAAAAATACCGCCCGGGCATGCCGGACGGTATTTTTGTTTGTCAGCTTTTTTCGTGATAGGTCAGGAACAGGTTGACGGATGCACAGTTCTCGTCAAAGCCTTCGCCGTACCATTCCTTGAACGCCGCGCGGATGTCATCCGTCATGGAAACCGCAATGCCGGTGATCCCGACGGTGTCTTTGGGGAGCTCCTCGGCCGAAACCGTGCCGTCGGCGCTCTTTTGCAGGTAATCCTTCCACTGGGCGGAAAGTGACGCAATCGCCTCCTGCTCGCTCTGTTCGTTCGTGCCGAACAGGAAACAACGCGACGCCGAATCGTAGAACGAATAATACTTCATCTGCGTATCAGCGGCATAATCCTGCCCGTCGATTTTGCAGTAACACGGCGCTTCTGTCACAAGCCCCTCCGTGATGGTGATATTGCCGGTCAGCACGTCGCCCGGCCAGACGGTCGCAGCGGCAAGACCGTCCGTTTTGATCCTGCTTCCGGTCGGCTTGACTTCCATTTCCAGTATTTTTGCCGGAGCAGAGGAGGCATCGCCGGAGCCGGTGTTCCCGGCGCTGTTCTCGGTTTTGTTTCCGCAGCCTGCAAAGCTCAGCAGGCAGGCGGTGAGTGCGGCGCCGGTCAGGATGCGGTAGATCAGCTTCATATGTATTCCTTTCATCAGTGCTCGAGATAATCCCGAACCTTTTTGCTTCTGCTGGGGTGCCGGAGCTTCCGGAGCGCTTTCGCTTCAATCTGACGGATGCGCTCACGCGTGACATTGAAGGCCTTTCCGACATCCTCCAGCGTTTTCGGCGGCTCATTGTCCAGCCCGTAGCGCATCCGCAGGACGTCCGCTTCACGCGGCGTCAGTGTGGAAAGCACCTCGTTGAGCTGTTCCTTGAGCATCGTGTTGTTTGCCGCATCATTCGGGGACTGCGCGTGATTATCCGGGATGAAGTCGCCGAGGTGGCTGTCCTCCTCCTCACCGATCGGTGTTTCAAGAGAAACCGGCTCCTGAGCGATGCGCATGACCTCGCGCACCTTGTCGATCGGCATATCGAGATAATCCGCGATCTCCTCCTCGGAGGGATCCCGTCCGTTCAGATGCAGCAGCTGGCTGGAAGCCTTTTTGACGCGGGTGATCGTTTCGACCATGTGGACGGGAATCCGGATCGTCCTTGCCTGATCCGCAATCGCGCGGGTAATGGACTGGCGGATCCACCATGTCGCATAGGTCGAGAACTTAAAGCCCTTGGTATAGTCGAATTTATCGACCGCTTTCAGCAGTCCCATGTTCCCCTCCTGAATCAGGTCAAGGAACTGCATGCCGCGTCCGACATATTTCTTTGCAATGCTGACGACCAGACGGAGATTTGCCTCGGAAAGGCGGTTCTTTGCGGCCTGATCGTTCGGGTTATCGGCAAGTCTTCTTGCCAGATCTGTCTCTTCCTCGGGTGTCAGGAGCGGCACGCGGCCGATCTCCTTGAGATAGATCTTGACAGGGTCATCCGGAGAGGAGCCGCCCTCCAGGGACATTGCATCCTCCTCCGCGAGCCGTGTTTCGATATCGTCGTCCAGCAGCTCCTCGTCCGCGAGCTCAAGATTCAGCAGGTTGCACTGCTCGTAGAATGCGCTGATCTCCTCATCGGTGAATTCCATCTCCGAAAAGGCGGTGTCCAGCTCATTCTGCGGGAGCTTTCCGCTGAGCTTAATCCGTTCAAGAAGCTGATCGACCTTCTGATTATCTGCTGCCATATTGTGTTTCCTCCCTTTCTTTACCCTTCTGCCTGTTCTTTGCGTTCAGCGCGTCTGCCGCGCCTGACGTGATGCAGCCGTGACCCTGCATCAGTCAATATATCCTTGCAGCTTTTTGCTTCTGCTGTAATGCTTGAGCTTCCGGAGCGCCTTGGCTTCGATCTGCCGGATGCGCTCACGGGTGACCCCGAGCGCCTTTCCGACGTCCTCAAGCGTCTGCTGTCTGCCGTTTTCCAGCCCGTAGCGCATCCGCATGACCTTTGCTTCGCGCTCTGTCAGGGTGGAGAGCACCTCATTGAGCTGCTCCTTCAGCATGGCATTGGAGGCCGCCTCGTCCGGAGAGGGCGCCTGATCGTCCGGGAT
The DNA here is from genome assembly GCA_016281125.1 of Oscillospiraceae bacterium. Lineage (GTDB taxonomy): Bacteria > Bacillota > Clostridia > Oscillospirales > Ruminococcaceae > Firm-04. Next base: position 55,263 of record JAEEIA010000013.1, read on the forward strand.
GAAGTCACCGAGGTGGCTGTCCTCCTCCTCACCGACCGGCGTTTCCAGCGAAACGGGATCCTGTGCGATGCGCATGATCTCGAGCACCTTTTCCACGGGCATCTCGAGCTTTTTGGCGATTTCCTCGGGGCTTGCTTCCTGTCCGGTTTCGTGCAGAATCTGGCTGGAAACCTTCTTCACCTTGGTGATGCTCTCCACCATATGCACGGGAATACGGATCGTTCTCGCCTGATCGGCCAGCGCTCTGGTGATTGCCTGCCGGATCCACCATGTTGCATAGGTGGAGAACTTGAAGCCCTTGGTATAGTCAAACTTATCGACCGCTTTCAGCAGACCCATGTTGCCCTCCTGAATCAGGTCGAGGAACTGCATGCCGCGTCCGACATATTTCTTTGCGATGCTGACGACCAGTCTGAGGTTGGCCTCGGCAAGGCGCTGCCGTGCGGGCTCGTCCTGCGGATTGTCCGCCAGTCTGCGTGCCAGCTCGGTTTCCTCGTCCGTGGTCAGCAGTGCAACCCGGCCGATCTCTTTCAGATAGATCTTGACGGAGTCGTCATTCGAGATTTCGTCATTGGCAAGGGTGACGGCGGGATCGGATGCGTCCTCCAGCGAGAGCTCGTCATCGACCAGCTCAATCTGCATGGCTGAGCAGCGCTCCATGATGTGCTCCGGCTCCAGAGCAAGGCTCTCGGAAGCCTCCTGCACCTCGGCAATGGTTATTTTTCCGCTTGTCTTTGCCTTCTCAAGGATCTGATCAAGACGCTTTTCTTCATCTGCCATTTTCGGTTTCCTCCTTTGCGCGGAATCCGCGCAGTCTAACGGGCATATATCCGTTCTGTCAGCCGCTGCGGGAACAGCGGCACAGCTTATGATCGTTTGCGCTTTGCGAGGCTCTGCATCCTTGCCTGCCAGTCATCGTTGTCCATATCCGCAGCCTGCGACGGTGCGAGCTTCTGCTCTTTCAGAATGCGGATGCAGTCCTGAACGGCCTTCGGGGTGATGTCCACCTCGTCGTATGTAGGCTCAATGCCGGTGATCCTGCCCATTTCCTCCGGCGTGAAGCTGTCGGAAAAGAGGGAGAGATCGTAGGTGTAGCCCTGCCTGAGCTTGTCCGCCAGATGCTGAAAAATCCTGCGGTTCAGCTCGGTGGCGAAGTCCTCCGGCCGGATCTGCTTCATGACGTCCTCCAGCGCGTCGGGCTGCCGGAACAGATAGCAGAGGATCTGCTCCTCGGCCATTGCCTCCTTCCGTTTGGCGGAGGCCTCCGGATTGACCGGATCCGGGAGCATCGGTGCGGATTTCAGCGCAGTCCATGACTGCTTTTTCTCGTTCTTTCTGCGCTTTCTGATCTCCTGCTCGACCTGTGCTTTCAGAATCTCCGTTGAGATTTCGTAATCCTTGGCGAGCTTTGAGAGATACACATTGCGGTCAAGCTCGTTTTCGATGCCCGCAAGCACGCTGACCGCCTTGTGCAGTGCGGTGATTGCGCCGTCCTCGGTAGCGGCGTCCGTGCCGTCCCGGCATCTTTGCAGCTCGTAGGTGACGGCGTCGTCAGCCTCCTCCAGCAGCTTCCGGAAATAGGCTGACCCGAATTTCTTGATATATTCGTCGGGATCCTTCGCGTCATGCATATGCAGGATTCTCGGGCGCAGCCCGACGGCGCGCAGCAGATTGACCGCCTTGACGGTCGCGTTCTGACCGGCGGCGTCACTGTCGTAGGAGATGACGACCTCCTCTGCATACTGCCGCATCAGTCTGCACTGATCGGCGGTCAGCGCGGTGCCGAGCGAGGCCACGACATTTTCAAAGCCCGCCTGGTGGATCGCAATGACGTCCATGTAGCCCTCCGCGAGGATCAGCCGCTTGGACTGCGATTTTTTCGCAAAGTTCATGGAAAACAGGTTCCGTCCCTTTTTGAACACCGGTGTATCGGACGAGTTCAGGTATTTGGGCTCGCCGTCCTTTTCAATCGTGCGGCCGCCGAATGCGATGACGCTGCCGCGCAGGTCAAAGATCGGGAAGATCACACGGTTCCGGAACCGGTCGTAGAGATTGCCGGATTTCCGGGAGCGGCTGCACAGATTGGAGGCGAGCAGTTCCTCATCGGTATAGCCGAGATTATGCATGGCGTTCAGCAGACCGTCCCACTGTTCGCCCGCGTAGCCGAGCCCGTATTTCCGGATGATTTCCGGCTTGAGGGCGCGTTCTTTCAGATAGATCAGACCGCGCTTGTCAGGGCCGGTCAGGTTTTCAAAGTAATATTTTGCGGCGGCGCGGTTCATTTCCAGCAGCCGCATCCGCATATTCGCTTCGCCGTTGTCATGCTCCTGCTCCGGCACGGACATGCCTGCGCGCTCTGCGAGCATCCGCACGGCGTCCATATACTGGAGCCCCTCAATCTTCATGATGAAGGTGATGACGTCGCCGCCCGCATGGCAGCCGAAGCAGTAAAAGCTGTTATTCTGCGTATATACGACGCATGACGGCGTTTTTTCCGAGTGGAACGGGCACTGACATTTGAGCAGGGAGCCCGCCCGGATCAGCTGCACATAGCTGCCCATGACCGCGTCAATCGGATTGGCCTGCTTTAACTGGTACAGAAATTCCTGCGGCAGCATCTGCGCACCTCCTTTGTGTTTTGCATTCATCGTATCATGCTCCGGACAGCGCTGTATGACAGCTTTCCGAAAAACAGATGAAATCGGGGCGCGCCTTCATAGAATACGTACCGCCGTGCGGAAAAACGCTGTGTTATTTCACATCCCACGAGCGCGGGATAAAGAGCTTTTCGTAGTCGTTGATCGCGTAATCGTCGCTCATGCCCGAGATGTAATCGCAGACGGCACGCGCGACCGAATCCCGTTCCGCGATGAGGCGGTAGACAGCGGGCATCTCCTCCGGATGCGCCTCGTAGTGCGCATACAGGCGGCGGATCAGCTCCTGCGCCTTGTGATCCTCCGTTTTGGCCGCGGAGCCGGAATACACATTCTGATACAGGAACCGGTGCAGCGCGTCATGCGCCTGCCGGATATCGGGCATCATGTCCATGTCGTCGTCACCGTGTTCGATGACCGAGGTGATCATCGTCGTGATGCGCGAGGATTTGGAATGCCCGAGAATTTCGGTGCAGTCTGCGGGCAGGTCGCTCTCTTTCAGGATGCCGCCGCGGATGGCATCGTCGATGTCGTGGTTGATGTATGCGATGCGGTCGGCCAGCCGGACGAGATTGCCCTCTCTGGTGGCTGCGGTCATATTCGTATGGCAGAGGATGCCGTCGCGCACCTGTCTGGTGAGGTTCAGCCCCTTGCCGCCCTTTTCGATGCACTCGACCACGCGGACGCTCTGCTCGTAATGGCGGTAGCCGCCCGGGGTGATGTCGTGGAGCGCCGCTTCGCCGGCGTGTCCGAACGGGGAATGCCCGAGGTCATGCCCCAGCGCAATCGCTTCGGTGAGATCCTCGTTCATGCGGAGCGCTCTTGCCATGGTTCTTGCGATCTGCGCGACCTCCAGCGTATGCGTCAGGCGCGTGCGGTAATGATCGCCGATCGGGGACAAAAAGACCTGCGTCTTGCGCTTTAACCGCCGGAACGATGCGGAATGCAGGATGCGGTCGCGGTCCCGCTGAAATTCGGTGCGCAGCGGGCAGAACGGCTCCGGCACATCGCGGACGGCTTCTGCGGCATGGCAGGCATTTTTGCAGAGCATGGCTTCTTCAAAGACTTCGGTCTGTTCACGGACTGTCATAGGATCACTCCTTCCGGCAGAGCTGTTTCTTCTTCTGTTTATATATACAGGAAAAAGGCTGTGAAATCCTCTGTTTCGCCGTGAATTTTCATAAAATTCAGAATTTTTTACATTCGTGAAGCGGTGCCGGAACTCTGTTTTATGCAAAATCACGGTGCCGCATAGAAATGAAAGATCCGGCTGCTGACATTGCAGTCATGCAGCCGGAATGATTTCATGAATAGCACGCGAAGATTATTTTGAGAACAGGTCGATCAGCCACTGGAGACCGCCGTACCAGAGGAGGCACATGATAATCGTTGCGAGGATCAGTCCGAGGAGAATCGCCGGAACGGATTTCTTACGGGACACATGCAGCAGCGAGGCGATCAGGGAGCCTGTCCATGCGCCGGTGCCGGGCAGCGGGATGCCGACGAACAGCAGCAGTCCCACAAATTCGACCTTGCGGATTTTATCCGCCTTTTTACCGGTGCCGCGCGCTTTCAGCCAGAGCGCCAGCTTGCGCATCCAGCCGATTTTGCAGCCTTCCATCCAGTTGAGGATTTTTTCGATGAACAGCAGAATGAACGGGATCGGCAGGATGTTGCCGAGGATGCAGAAGCCGACGGCCTCCCACATCGGGATATTCAGAATGGACGCCGCAAGCAGGCCGCCGCGGAGCTCCAGCAGCGGAATCATCGAGATCACGAACGGGATCAGGATCGGCGGCAGTCCGCCGAGCAGGGACGTCATTTTTTCGGCGAGCCGTTCGGCACCGCCGGATAACAGAAATGCAGAGAGCATCATGATGCAGCTTCCTCCGTATGTCAGCCGCGGAATCTGCGGCGGATTCTTTCGTGTTTGGCGCTGTCCCGCCGGATGCGGGGACACATGTGATATTATCCCATAAAACGGCCGCGGCGTCAAGTATTTTGCGGAAAATTACCGCTTTTGCACAAATTTCCCGTATCCTGCCGCTGAAATCGTCGATTATCTCTAAAAAGATGTACAGTGCTCGCAGATTCCTCGATGAACTGCATAAATCAGCCGCACGGCTCTTTTCTTTTTTTGCAATTTGTGATAAAATAGGACTGTCAGTTGTGTACATCCGATGCACAACGGGAAAGGAACGGAAAACGTATGGGATTTTCAGTTACAGAGCTGTATAAAAAGTACGGCGACAAGGTTGTCGTGGATCACCTCAGCTTCCGCATGGATGAGCCGGGCGTGTACGCGCTGCTCGGCACGAACGGCGCAGGCAAAACGACTTCGATCCGCATGATTCTCAACATGCTGGCGAAGGACGGCGGCACCGTGGAATGGAACGGCGGCCCGCTGACGCTCCGCACCTGCAATGTCGGGTATCTGGCGGAGGAGCGCGGTCTGTATCCGAAAAACACGCTGATGGATCAGCTGATGTATTTTGCGGCGCTGCGCGGCGTATCGAAGGACGAGGCGAAAAAGCGCATCGCATACTGGGCAAAGCGCCTGGAGGCGGAGGAGTACCTCTATCCGAAGCAGGAGGGCAGAAAGCCCGTCAAGCCGAAGAAGGCCGATCAGCTTTCCAAGGGCAATCAGCAGAAGATTCAGCTGATGATGGCGCTGCTGAGCGACCCGGAGCTGCTCATCCTCGACGAGCCGCTTTCCGGTCTGGATCCGGTCAACACGGATCTGTTCAAGAGCATTATTCATGAGGAGATCGACAAGGGCAAGTACCTGATCATGTCCAGCCACCAGATGGCGACCATCGAGGAATTCTGCACCGATCTGACGATTCTCAACCGCAGCAAGACCGTTTTGCAGGGCAATCTGGCCGAGATCAAAAAGAGCTACGGCCGGATCAATCTGTTCGTCAAGGCGGAGCAGGATCTGAAAGCGCTGATCGAGGCGGCGGGCGTCACGATTCTGACGAGCGTCGGCTTCTCCTATCAGTGCAGAGTGACCGGCGAGGCACAGGCGAACGAGCTGCTGAAAACGCTGGTTGCACAGGGCATCACGCTGATTGCCTTTGAGCTGCGCGAGCCGAGCCTGCATGAGATCTTTGTGGAAAAGGTGGGCGAAGTGCATGAAGAATCCTGAACTGCGCGGGATCGGAACGGTCTTTCGCTACACGGTGCAGCAGCACTATAAAACGCGCTCGGTCATTATTTTTCTTGTGATTCTGTTTCTGCTTGCTGTCGCGTCCATGCCGGTGATGCTGCTGCTCTCCGGCCGCCAGAAGGAGGTCACGGAAACGCAGATCGCATCGGTGTATCTGCGCAATGAAACCGGCTATGCGTTCAATCCGGACGCCGTACACGCGGATGCGCGTTATGCGGGCGTCACGATAATAGAAACGGCTGAGGATGACGAAGCACTCACGCAGCGCGTGATGAACGAGGAAACAGCGGCCGCGGCAGTGCTGTCAACCGGCACGGACAAGGCATCGGTGTTCCGCAGCGCGGCCGCAGCGAACAAGAACACAGCCGCTTCTGTCGGAGAACAGAAGCAGTTTACGATCCGGACGTATTACGGCGAGGACGGCAGCGTGACCGGCGCGGATGCCGAAACGCTTAACCGTGTACTGGAGGAGGCACTGCATCAGTCGCTGCTGGAATCTCTGGACATTACGGAGGAACAGGAGATCACCGTAAACAGCGCGGCGGTCGCACAGGTCGCAAAGGTTTCGGAGTATCAGAGCGGGACGGAGGAATCCAATCTGGATACGCATGCCGCCGTCAATATGGCCTATTCCTATCTGTTGCTGATTCTCTGCGCCATGTCAATCGGTTATGTCACGCAGTCCTGCATGGAGGAAAAGGTTTCCAAGCTGGTTGAATCGCTGATGGTCAGCGTTTCTCCGGTTGCACTGCTGGCGGGCAAGCTGCTGGCTGTCGCCATGTTTATCTTTCTGGGGTTCGGCCTGGTCGGCGCCGGATTATGCATCTCCTATCAGATCGCAGGGCATCTCGGGGGCTTCTCGTTCCTGAAGCCGCTGCTGGAGGAGATCATGCCCTTCCGCCTGACGGCGCTGCACTTCTCCGGCAGTACGGTTGTGCTGCTGGTGATATGCATGCTGCTGGCCTTTGCAATCAGCATGGGCCTGAGCGGCATTTCCGGCTCCTGCGTTTCCAAGACGGAGGATATGCAGTCCGCGAGCTTTCTGAACATGTTTTTCCTGATGGGCGGTTATCTGGGCGGCGTGTTTGCGCCGCTGGCCGAGAGTGATGCCGTCAACCTGTTTTGCTCGCTGTTCCCGGTCACGTCGCCGTTCTGTGCGTTCCCGAATTACACCTGCGGCAAGATCGGTCTGCCGGTCTTTCTGCTTGCGCTGGTCATTCAGGCCGCGACAGCTGTGCTGCTTGTGCGTATGGCGGGCAGGGTGTATAAGATGATGCTGCTGTACCGCGGCAGCGTTCCGAAGCCCGCACAGATCCTGCGGATGCTGAAGGAGGAACGCGCCGCCGCGAAGGCTGCTGCCGGAAAGGAGGCTCCGTATGGAAAACAATAATCATACAATGCATGCAAATCCGTTTGCGGGCACCGGCAAGGTCTTTTCGTACAGCTTCCGGCAGATGCTGAAATCCAAGGGCTGGCTGATCACGACGCTTCTGATGGCGGGGATTCTGCTGATCGGCGTGCCGCTGGTGACATTCTGCGTCACGAAGCTCGCGTCAAAAGAGGAAACCGAAGTAGATGAGAGCGCCGTCAGCACGGTGTATATTGCGGATGAAACCACCGGAAAGGCAGACTATAATGTACTGAAGGATACCGGCGATTATACGGATGTGGAATACATCCCGTGCGATTCCATGGATGCGGCGGTTGAAGCCGCAGCGGACGATGCCGGCGCGGTCATCCTGCGGGTGACGAAGCCGGAGGACGTCTATGCGCTGACCGTCTATCTGACGGAGGATACGGAGGTATCCCGCAGCAAGGCGAGCAGCTTTGCGTCCTTTGCGGAGAGCAATTTCTCTGCGCTGCTGATGCAGAAGGCAAACCTGACGGCGGAGGAAACCGCACTGCTCTCTATGAAAGTGCGCTCCGAAACGACAGCCGTTTCCCCGGATGCGGAAGAAAAGGATGCGGATGACAGCCTTGTCAAGCAGATTCTTGAAACATTCATCCCGTTCATGACGGTAATGATGGTCTATATGATGGTCATTCTGTACGGCCAGGCGATGGCGAACAGCGTCATGCTGGAAAAGACGTCCAAGCTCATGGAAACGATTCTGACGGCGGTGCATCCGGTCGCGCTGATGACCGGCAAGCTGCTCGCAACGGCCTGCGCAGCGGTGTTCCAGATCGGCATCTGGATGGTTGCGGCGGTCGGCGGCATGATCGGTTCGGTCATTGCGGCACTGCCGATGATAATGAAAAGCATGAACGAGGGCGCTGCGGCTGCCGTGAATATGCCGGATGCGGATAAAATGGCGGCGGTCACGGAAATGCTGGGCGGCAGCTTCCCGGCGATTTCGGTTTCCGGCATTTTCCTGACGCTTGTTGTGATGGCGCTCGGCTTTCTGCTGTATCTGGCTGTTGCAACCGTTTCCGGCGCAATGGCCTCCAAGCAGGAGGACATGGGAAAGACGCTCACCGTTTTTGTGCTGACGCTGCTCATCAGCCTGATGCTCTGCTTTAACCCGGAGATCAACGAGGTCAGCGAATCGTTCAGCCTGGTTTCCGACGCGAAATGGCTGCGCTTCTTCCCGTTCACAGGAATGCTGGTGCTCCCGGCAGACCTGATCTTCGGAAAGCTCGCGGGCTGGGAGATTGCACTGGCGCTGCTGTCCTTTGTCGCGGCCGTGCTGCTGCTGGTCTGGCTGGCCGCAGCGGTCTACAAGCTGCTGGTGCTCTACCGCGGCAATCCGCCGAAGCTCCGCCAGCTGATCGGAATGCTCCGCCCGAAGAAGGACGGAAAGAGCGGCTCATGACGGGCATCGTGATATTGTACAAAAAATAACGTGCAGTCCGCCGGAAATTCTTTATGGGAATCTCCGGCGGATTTCTTGTCAAACGGCGGAAAATATGATATAATAGTAAGGCACTTCGCACGGGTATGCACAGCTGCACGGTTTCAGAGGCGGTTTTCCGCGCTGACAGCGGCGACTCCTTGGGCTGCCCGGAGGTCACAAACCAAATTTTTATATTTACAGGAGGAATCCAAAATGGGCGTTGTATCTATGAAACAGCTCCTCGAAGCCGGCGTACACTTCGGTCATCAGACCAGACGCTGGAACCCGAAAATGGCTCCGTACATCTTCACGGAGCGCAACGGCATCTACATCATTGATCTCCAGAAGACCGTTCGCAAGCTGGAGGAGGCTTACAACTTCGTTCGTGAGCTTTCCGCAGAAGGCAAGTCCGTGCTGTTCGTCGGCACGAAGAAGCAGGCTGCGGATTCGATCCGCGAGGAGGCTCTGCGTTCCGGTTCTTACTTCGTCAATGCACGCTGGCTCGGCGGCATGATGACCAACTACAAGACCATCCAGCAGCGCATCAAGCGTCTGGAGCAGCTCCATGCAATGGAAGCAGACGGCACCTTCGCGCTGCTCCCGAAGAAGGAAGTTGCAAAGCTGTCCCTCGAGATTGAGAAGCTCGAGAAGTTCCTGGGCGGCATCAAGGGCATGAAGGAGCTGCCGGGCGCACTCTTCATTGTTGATCCGCGCAAGGAGAAGATCGCTGTTGCAGAAGCAAAGAAGCTCTGCATCCCGATCGTCGCAATCGTTGATACCAACTGTGATCCGGATGATGTCGATTATGTCATCCCGGGCAACGACGACGCAATCCGTGCGGTCAAGCTGATCGCAGGCACCATCGCAAACGCAGTCATCGAAGGCAGACAGGGTGCGGACGCACAGGCTGCCGAGGAAGCTGCTGCTGCCGAAGAAGAAGCTGCTGCTGAATAATTCACGGGAGGATACAGAAAATGGCTAACTTTACTGCAAAAGACGTCAACGATCTCCGCAAGTCCACCGGCGTCGGCCTGATGGACTGCAAGAAGGCTCTGACTGAGGCAGACGGCGATGTCGAAAAGGCAATCGTCATCCTCCGTGAAAAGGGTCTTGCCAACCAGGCAAAGAAGGCTGACCGCATCGCTGCGGAAGGCGCTGTTATCGCAATCACCAATGCGGACAACACCGCAGGCGCAATCGTTGAGGTCAACTCTGAAACCGACTTCGTTGCACAGAACGAGGAGTTCGTCGGCTTCTGCGAGGGTCTGGCTCAGACCGTCCTCGATGTCAATCCGGCTGACCTCGACGCGCTGAAGGCTGCAAAGTTCGCAGGCAAGGATATGACCGTTGAGGAAGCACTCCAGGAAATCTTCCTGAAGTTCCGCGAAAACCTCCAGATCCGCCGCTTTGCCCGCCTCGAGGGCATTGTCAAGGAGTATGTCCACTTCAATAAGAAGGAAGGCGTGCTCGTCGCTGCTTCCTGCGATGCAGGCGCAACCGCTGACGTTCTGGACTGCCTGAACGACGTCGCACTCCAGGCTGACGCAATGAAGGCAACCTACCTGACCAAGGAAGAGGTTCCGGCAGACGTCATCGAGCAGGAGAAGCAGATCGTTATGGCACAGATGGCTGACGATCCCAAGATGGCAAACAAGCCGGAGCAGGTTCTCGCAAAGATCGCAGAGGGCAAGCTCGGCGTGTACTACAAGGACAACTGTCTCCTCGCACAGGAATTCGTCAAGGGCGAGGGTGAGTCCATCGAGCAGTATGTTGCTGCATGCGGCAAGAAGGCAGGCGCTCCGATCACGATCAACAGCTTCGTCCGCTTCATCTGCGGCGAGGGCATTGAGAAGCGTGTGGACGATTTCGCAGGCGAGATCGCAAGCATGCTCAAATAAGTAAGTTTTCAGCACCTGCCGGATCACAGAAAATTCGGCAGGTGTACTGTTTTTTCTCCGGCGTTTTTACGGATTTTTCTTCAAAATGACATTTTATTCCGCAATATAGTGCATAGAATGTGCCGATTTAGGCAATATCGTTTCATATGCGCAAAAGGAATGTGCGAAAGGTCATAAAGAAGATACAAAAAGTCATTGCTTTTTCTTTCAGTTTCAGTTAAGATATAAATGGTATCATGTGAACGTGGATGAAGAAGGGGACATCCGCCTCACGGGCAATCTGCATTTGCAGACTGCATGAACACCATATATAAATTTTGGAGGAGTATGAACATGAAAAAGAAGATTGTTTCTGGCCTGATGGCTATGACCATGGCTGCCATGAGCATGGGTCTGACTGCTTTCGCGGCTGATGATGTTCAGGTTACCATCGGTAAGGACCAAGTCGATGTCAACGGTACGTTCAGCGTGACTGTTGATCTGGCATCCGTTCCGAGCTCCGGTCTGAGCTCCATCGACTTTGCAATCAATTATGACGCAGATCTGGTTTCGATCTCGAAGGTCGAGCTGGACACCGTCGGCAAGACCGGCGCTGATTCCAAAGAAGGCGACCTCGGCGATACCCTGTTCAGCTGGCATGACACCGGCAAGCAGATCGTTGTTGTCTGGGCAACCGGCCTGACTGATTCCCAGTACTGGGTCAAGTCCAGCGGCGCATTCCTGAAGATTACCGGTACCGGTAAGAAGGAAGGCACCTGCGCGCTGAAGGGCGGCGCTGTTGACCGTGCTGCATATCCGGGCTCGTCTGCAAAGGCTGATGTTGTGTTCTCCGCTGTCGGCGATCCTACCAAGGACTACACCGCATCCTTCACCGACGGTGAAGTGAAGATCGGTGCGCCTGTTACGACTGCTAGTCCTACGCCTGTTACCAAGTGGGGCGATGCTACCTGCGACGGCAATGTTGACGTTTCCGACGCTGTTCTGGTCTGCCGCTATGCTGTTTCCGATGCGAACGCAAAGCTGACCGATACCGGCCGTGCAAACGCTGACGTTACCCACGACGGCGAAGTTGATGCTGCTGACGCTTCCAGAATCCTGGAGTGCATCGCACGTATCATCTCTGAGGCAGATCTGGCGAACCCGCCTGCATAAGATCTGATTGTCTGCACTTTGTATAATGCAACTATCCGCACTGCTCTCAACGGGCAGTGCGGATTTCTTATGTGTGAAAAGAAATCTTGAAAATGCTATTGCATCTTGCGGGAAAATGTGGTATAATATATGTATGTGCCCGCGAAAAGTGGGGTAATATACCGGAAAGGAAAGATTCTATTATGTTTAATGACCTGATTGATACGATTGGCTACGTCACGGAATGTGATCCGGATGTCGGCAATGCCATGCAGCAGGAGCTGGCACGCCAGAGAAGAAACCTCGAGCTGATTGCCAGCGAGAATATTGTTTCGCCTGCCGTGATGGCTGCGATGGGCTCCGTGCTCACCAACAAGTACGCTGAGGGCTATCCGGGCAAGCGCTACTACGGCGGCTGCGAGGCGGTCGATATCGTTGAGGAAATCGCAATCGAGCGCGCAAAGAAGCTGTTCGGCGCAGGCTATGCAAATGTGCAGGCGCACTCCGGCGCACAGGCCAACACCGCTGTTTACTTCGCACTGCTCCAGCCGGGCGACACCGTTCTCGGCATGAGCCTTGCACACGGCGGCCACCTGACCCACGGTTCTCCGGTCAATCTTTCCGGTAAGTACTTCAACTTCCTCTCCTACGGCGTCGGCGATGACGGCAGACTGGACTATGATGTCGTCGAGAAGCTGACGAAGGAGCATCATCCGAAGCTGATCGTTGCAGGTGCTTCTGCATATCCGCGTGCCATCGACTTTGCACGTCTGGCAGAGATCGCACACAGCAACGGCGCAATGCTCATGGTTGACATGGCGCACATTGCCGGTCTGGTCGCAGCAGGTCTGCATCAGTCGCCGGTCGGCTATGCCGATGTCGTCACCACCACCACCCACAAGACGCTCCGCGGCCCGCGCGGCGGCCTGATCCTCACCAATGACGAGGAGCTGATCAAGAAGATCAACAAGGCGATCTTCCCGGGCATCCAGGGCGGCCCGCTGATGCATGTCATCGCCGGCAAGGCTGTCTGCTTCGGTGAAGCACTGAAGCCGGAGTTCAAGGCCTATGCAAAGCAGATTGTGGACAATGCACAGGCACTCGCAAAGGGACTGCTCGCACGCGGCTTCGACCTCGTGTCCGGCGGCACCGACAACCACCTGATGCTTGTTGACCTCCGCCCGGTTCACATCACCGGCAAGGAGATGGAGCACCGTCTGGATGAGGTCTATATCACCGTCAACAAGAACGCGATTCCGAACGATCCGGAGAAGCCGATGGTCACCAGCGGCATCCGCGTCGGTACGCCTGCGGTCACGACCCGCGGCTTGCTGACCGAGGATATGGAGAAAATCGCAGAGTTCATGTATCTGACCGCAACACAGTTCGACACCAAAGCGGACGAGATCCGCGCAGGCGTCAGCGAGCTCTGTGCAAAGTATCCGCTTTACCAGTAATTCCGACTATGAATCTTACGAAAGCAGGACATGTGTGATGTCCTGCTTTCCGCGTGTTATACAGGGAGTGACACAGATGGAATTCAATGTGATGCACATTCTGCTCGATTGCGGCATCATTCTGTTTTCAACGAAATTCGTCGGCATGATTACCAGAAAACTGGGACTGCCGCAGGTTGTCGGCATGATCCTGGCCGGTCTGCTGATCGGGCCGGCGCTGTTTGCCGGAACGGGCTTTTCCGGGCTGATTCATCCGACCGACGCCGAAATGAACGTGCTCAAGAGCTTTTCGCAGATCGGCGTGGTCTTTATCCTGTTTTCCAGCGGCCTGGAAACGGATTTCCGCGAGATGAAGCGCAGCGGTGTCGCAGCGACCTGCATTGCGCTGGCGGGCGTTGCAGTGCCGATTGCACTCGGAACGGTGACGGCGCTGCTGTTCATGGGCGGGCTTTCAGAGATTCATAATCACGAAAAGCTCATGAATGCGCTGTTTATCGGATGTATTCTCTCCGCGACAAGCGTCGGCATCACCGTGGAAACGCTGCGTGAGCTCGGTAAGCTGAAAACGAAAATCGGCACGACCGTGCTCAGCGCCGCGATCATTGATGACGTCATCGGCATTGTGGTGCTCAGCATCGTGACCGGCATCGGCGGCGAGGGCAGCATTGGCATGACGCTGCTGCGCGTCGCGGGCTTCTTCCTGTTCACGGTCGTTGTCGGTTATGCGATGCGCCGTGCGTTCAAGCTCATGGTCAAAATATATCCGCACCGCCGCCGGACCAGTATCTTCGCATTCGCAGCCTGTTTCTTCTTTGCATATGCCGCAGAGGAGTTCTTCGGCATTGCCGCGATCACCGGTGCTTATATGGCAGGTCTGATGCTCTCCGGGCTCGGTGACAGCGCGTTCGTGGACCGCAAGGTCATTGTTTCCGGCTATATGTTCTTTACGCCGATGTTCTTTGCGTATATCGGCATCAGTGCGGATTTCAGCGGCTTTCACTGGTCGAGTATGCTGTTCGTGCTCGCGTTTGTCGCGGCGGGCATCATCGGTAAAATTGCCGGATGCGGCGCGGTTGCGCACTGCTTCGGCTACAAGAAGCGGGATTCGCTGGCGGCGGGCTTCGGCATGATCGCCCGCGGTGAGGTCGCGCTCGCGGTCTATGCGACCGGCTCTGTGCTGATTGCGAGAAACGGCGGCATTGATCCGCTGGTTGCAACCATCTTCCTGATTATCACCAGCTCGATCCTCTGCCCGATCTTCTTAAAGCTCGTGTTCCGGAATCACCAGACTGCGGAGGTTGCCGCGGCGGTTCCGCACAGCGTTACGATCTCCTCGGAGGCAATCGAAAACGTGCATCATAACATTGCGGATGAGGATGACTGAGTATGGGCGTGTATCAGGATTCTTTCAGCTTACAGGAATATCCGGAGGCGCTGATCGAACGGATTATCGGCTACCGGATGAACCCTTACGGCATCACCGAGCCGTATCTGTCCTTTGCGGAGATTGCGGCGCGGGAACAGATCAAGCCGGAAGATGCCGAACGGATTCTCCGGGCAACAGCGATTGTATGGGGGCATTGATATGAAACTGATTCTTGCAAGCGGCAGCCCGCGCAGACGCGAGCTGCTCGGAAAGCTGAACGTGCCGTTTGAGGTGATCGTTTCCGAATGCGACGAAACGCTGCCTGACGGCATCCCTGCGGACTGTGCTGCGGAGATGCTCGCTGTCCGCAAGGCGGCGGCGGTCGCGGCGCTGCATCCGGATGCGGTTGTCATCGGTGCGGATACCACGGTGATTCTCGATGATGAGATTCTCGGCAAGCCCGCGGATGCGGCGGACTGCAAGCGGATGCTGCATGCGCTCTCCGGACGGATGCACAAGGTTATCACGGGTGTCGGCATATTCTGGGACGGACATTCGCTGAGCTTTTCCGATGAAACAGAGGTGCAGTTCTATCCGCTGACCGATGCGGAGATTGACGCCTATGCGGCATCCGAGGAGCCCTACGACAAGGCGGGCGCCTACGGCATTCAGGGGCAGGGCGCGCTGCTCGCTGCTGGCATTCACGGCGATTATTACAATGTCATGGGACTGCCGGTGGCAAGGCTGGCGCGGCAGCTCCGGGATCTGAAGCTGCTGTGAGGAGGGATTCCCATGCTGCAATTCCTCGGACGCGGTTCGGCGTTTTCCGACGAGCAGAACTGCGCATTTTTTGAGGCGGACGACGGACTGGTTCTGCTGGACTGCCCGATGTCGGCGTTCCACAAAATCCGGCATATGCAGCCGCAGGTCAGCAGCATCACCGTGCTTGTGACGCATACGCACAGCGACCACTGCGGCGGCATTCCCATGCTGATTCATCTTGCATGGCATTTGCAGATTCCGGTGACGGTTGTCGCGCCGACTGCGGAGGTCGCGGACGATCTGCGCTATCTGATCGAGCGGCTGGACGGCTGCAATCCGGCGGCCTATACGCTGCTGACTGCGGATGCGCTGCACGCGGACTGGTTCCGCGGGGCGGTTCCGGTGAAACATGCGGAAACACTGGCCGGGCGCTGTTTCGGCTATCTGCTGCGGATTCAGGAAACGGATGTGATCTATACCGGTGACACCGCGTCGCTTGCGCCGTTCCTGCCGTATCTTCATGCGGGCGCATATCTCTATACCGAAACGGCGACCTTTGACAGCGGCGTGCATCTGTTTATAGATGACCTTCTTCCGGAGCTGAAACGGCTGACAGAAGCAGGCGTGCATGTGTATCTGATGCATCTGGACGACGAGGACGCCGTGAGAAACAGGATCGCAGGCACCGGCATTGCGCTGGCGCCGCTATACTGCAAATAAGCCGAAAAGCCGCACGGAGCAGGATTGCTCTGTGCGGCTGATGTTATTCTGTTTCGTCCGGCGTATATTCAAACAGATCGGCGGGCTGGCAGTTCAGCACCCGGCAGATCGCGTTCATGGTATCGAATTTGATGCCCTTCATTTTGCCGGTTTTGAGATTGGACAGATTGACATTCGTCATGCCGACACGCTCTGCCAGCTCATTGAGTGACATTTTGCGGTCGGCCATCATGCGGTCAAGCCTGATAATGATTGCCATATTTCCCCCTTTACGCGATTTGATCCATGTCATCCTGCAGGGCGTGACCGTAGACAAAAATCTCCGAGAGGATACCGATGATCACGCCGAGCAAAGCTGTGGAAATGATGAACCGGTCATCCAGATACAGTTCAAGCGGTTCTGAGAGTGCCTTGCTGCGGGCAAAGCTTTCCGCAAGATCCGAAAGGATGCCGCTGCACATGACGGTGACAGCCAGTATGCGCAGTTTCCGGATGACAGACTTCGCAAACGGTTTTCCGTGCCTGCGGATATCTGTAAAGATCAGTCCCGCCAGCAGAAAAATCACACAGAGAAATAGATTTCCGACAGCAGCGCCTGCGCTGTGCATCAGCAGCTTTCCAATCGTAATAGCGGCAAAGACGCCCGCAAACACAAACAAGCAGACCGTGTCCATGCGGGTGCGCTTTTTGAGTGCTTCGACATTGGGATCTTTCATGATTGATACCTCCTGAAATTATAAGCGGATTCTGTCGATGTATCAGCTGATGATATGAGTATAACACGGAATTTAAATTTTGTCAATATAAAATTAAAGTGAAACTTTAATAATTTATAGAAAACGCAATTTCAGGTGCGGGTACTCCGGTTCCTTTGTGCAGAATGCACAGTCCTTTTGCTCCGGAGCGGACGGAAATAGACTTGACAGAACGCGGAAAATCCTGTAAAATAGTATACATGGAAATTTGCGCGGCAGTCAAAGCGGCTGTCCGCATGACGATACCAACCGAAAGGAAATCTGATATGATATTACTGGACGATATCAAGAATGAGCTTGTCAACGCCCGCCCGGAGGTCAAGGAGCTCGGTGAGGTCCTGCAGATCGAGCGTGCGAAAAATGAGCTTGCCGATCTACGGATTCAGATGGAATATGACGGCTTCTGGGACGACCACGAGAAGGCGCAGAAGATCACGCAGAAATGTAACACGCTGGAGCGCAAGATCGAGAATTATGAGCGGCTCCGTTCTCTGCTGGAGGATACAATCGAGCTGATCGAGATGTCTTTGGAGGAGGGCGACGATTCCTCGAATGACGAGATCATTGCCGATGCAGAGGCGTTCAAGGAGCAGCTGGCGGCAGAAAAGCTGCGTTCCCTGCTGACCGGTGAATATGACAACTCCAACGCGATTCTGACGCTGCACGCAGGCGCGGGCGGCACGGAGGCACAGGACTGGTCGCAGATGCTCTACCGCATGTACAACAAATATGCCGAAACGCACGGCTTCAAGGTCGATCTGCTGGACTGGCTGGACGGCGACGAAGCGGGCATCAAGTCTGCATCGTTTATGGTCGAGGGCGAGAATGCGTACGGCTTCCTGAAATCCGAGGCGGGCGTACACCGTCTGGTGCGCGTTTCTCCGTTCGATTCCTCCGGCAGACGGCATACGTCCTTTGCGGCGCTGGAGGTCATGCCGGAGCTTTCCGATGACGTGGAGGTCGAGATCCGTCCGGAGGATATTGAGATGCAGGTTTACCGTTCCAGCGGCGCGGGCGGCCAGCACATCAACAAGACGAGCTCCGCGGTGCGTTTGAAGCACATCCCGACGGGCATTGTCGTTTCCTGTCAGACACAGCGCTCGCAGTTCCAGAACAAGGATTACTGTATGAAGATGCTGCGTGCTAAGCTGGTTGAGATCAAGGAGCGCGAGCATCTGGAGAAGATCTCCGATATCAAGGGCGATCAGCTCAAGATTGAGTGGGGCAGCCAGATCCGTTCCTACGTGTTCATGCCGTATACGCTGGTGAAGGATCACCGCACCGGCTGCGAAAATGGCAATGTGCAGGCTGTCATGGACGGCGACCTCGATAACTTTATCAATGCCTATCTGAAAGCGCTTTCGCACGGCACACTCAAAGCCGGTGCTGCCGCAACAGAGGATTAAGTCAGATTTGCAGTGGGCTCCGCCCAAACCCGCCGAGCATGGGTTTGGATACGGAGTCCCTGTTTTTGTATCCGGCAGAAAAAATATCATGCAGGAGATGATTTTGATGAATACAGCTTTTATCCCCGAAGGATTCAGAGGAAATGTCATGATCGTCCGGGACGGCGCGGTGTTGTGCGATTATGCAAGCGGCTTTTCAGACTTCGCAAATGAGATTCCCAACACAGCCGAAACCCGCTTTGCAACCGCGTCTGCGGGCAAGGCATTTGTCGCGGCCGGGATTCTGAAGCTGATTGAAGCGGGCCGCCTGCGGTTTGAGGATACAATCGGAGCGCTTCTCGATTTGGATCTTCACGAAATTGACCCGGACGTGACAGTCCGGCAGCTGCTCAATCACACCTCCGGGATTCCCGATTATTTTGATGAGCGTGTCATGGACGAATACGAGGCGCTCTGGCAGGATTATCCGAATTATAAAATCAGAAGCAACCGCGATCTGCTGCCGCTTTTTCTTGAAAAGCCGATGATGTATCCAAAGGGGGAGCGGTTTCAGTACAACAATTCGGGCTATGTGATGCTGGGGCTGATCATGGAAGCGGTGACGCACACGGCGTTTGATGAATACCTGAAAGAGAATGTGTTTGATGTCTGCGGAATGGATACAGCGGGATATTTTGCGCTCGACAGACTGCCCGCGAAATGCGCTTCCAGCTATATTTACTGTCCTGACACAAACAGCTACCGCACCAATATTTACGCGGTGGACGCCAAGGGGACGGGCGCGGGAGGCGCGTTCGTCACCGTGAAGGATATTGTGCATTTCTGGCTGGCAATTCTGTCGGGCAGGCTGCTTTCCGGAGAAATGACAGAACTTATGCTCTCAAAACAGAGCGGCGACGGCGCGGATCCCGAAGAGGGCTGGTACGGCTACGGCTTCTGGCTGATTGAAAAAGCGGACGGGAAGGTGATTCCGTATTTTCAGGGATGTGATCCGGGCGTGAGCTTCATTTCGGAATACAATCCGGACAACGGGGTGATTTCCGTCGCGGTCAGCAATTACGGGGACAATGTCTGGGCGCTCATGCGGAATATCCGCAGAGAATTCTATTGATCCGGCGGGCACTTGCTGCAGCGCAATGTGTTCAGATATGACGGACTGTTTTGTGCATGTTTTCCCTTCGTTCTGCATAGAGTGAAGCAGGACGCGATCCGCCTGCGAGCGGATTCCGCATTGGGAGTGAAGCATTTTGAAGAAACAGCAGTTCCGTCCCGCTGTGCCGCATGCAGAGGCCCTCGATGACCGCGCACTGCGGCTCGGCGCTTACATGGCAGAGCACAGCGCGACCGTCCGCAGCACCGCCGCCGCCTTCGGCATCTCCAAATCCACCGTCCATAAGGACGTCACCGTGCGCCTGCCGCTGCTCCATGCGGGGCTGTATGCGCAGGTGCGGCATATCATCGAAACCAACAAGCAGGAGCGGCATATCCGCGGCGGACTGGCTACCAAACGAAAATATGAACGGGAAAAGCAGTTCCGCAGGGGAGAAAAGCGTGCGGAGTGACAGAACAGCGTACCGAAAACAGAAAAAATTGAACAGGTCGTGAAAAAGCGGGTTTACCCCCTTGACGAAACGCGAAAAAAGTAGTAAAATAATAATCGGCAGATTATGCACGATAAAGAGGAAGATGCTGTGTTCCCGCACGGCATGCAATCATAAGGAGGATGTATTATATGAAGCGAATCGGTGTTCTGACGAGCGGCGGCGACGCGCCGGGTATGAATGCGGCGATCCGTGCGGTTGCACGTACTGCGCTTTACAAGGGTATGGAGGTCGTCGGTATCCGCAGAGGCTATAACGGTCTGCTGAACGGCGATGTGTTTGAGATGAACGAGCGCTCTGTTTCGTCCATCATCCAGCGCGGCGGCACGCTGCTCTTTACGGCACGATGCCCTGAGTTCAAAGAGGAGGCGGGCGTCCTCAAGGGCGTACAGGCCTGCAAGGACCTCGGCATTGAGGGTCTGGTCGTCATCGGCGGCGACGGCTCCTACCGCGGCGCGGGAGATCTCTCCAGCCACGGCATCAAGTGCGTCGGCCTTCCCGGCACGATTGACAACGATATCGCCAGCACCGATTTCACGATCGGCTATGACACTGCAATGAACACTGTTATGGAGCTTGTTGACAAGCTCCGTGATACCAGCCACAGCCATGACCGCTGTTCCGTTGTTGAGGTCATGGGCAGACGCGCAGGCTATATCGCCGTCAATACCGGCGTGGCGTGCGGCGCGGTGGAGGTGCTCTGCCCCGAGAAGGAATACGACGTGGAGAAGATCATCGAGAAGATGCAGGCAAGCCGCAAGATCGGCAAGCAGAACTTCATCATCATCGTTGCAGAGGGCGTCGCACTGGATCAGCCCAACTATTCCTTTGACCTTGCAAAGTACATCCAAGAAAAGACCGGCATCGAGGCAAGAGCCACGATTCTCGGCCATGTGCAGCGCGGCGGCTCGCCGACTGTGCGTGACCGCGTGCTCGCAAGCCAGATGGGCAACTACGCCGTGAATCTGCTGGAGCAGAACATCGGCAACAGAGTGGTCGGTATCCGCGGCACCGAGCTCGTGGACTACGACATTCAGGAAGCGCTCAAGATGCAGAAGCCGTTTGACGATGCTCTCTATGATCTGACCAAGGTTATCAGCATCTGATCAAACCAAATCAATTTCATGCCGCTCAGAAGCATCTGCTTCTGTCCAGAGTAGGGGATCCCGCGTAAAGTGCCGCCCGAACGGGGAGTTGTCGGACGGACGAAAAGCGCATTGCGCTTGCGGTGGGCTCTCCGCATCCCGCTGAGGCATAAGGGAATACAACACTCCTTTGTGCATTCAGTTATTGCGCAAAGGAGTGTATTTTTATGAAAAATATGAGTGTTGTCCGTCCGGGTGTGACCGGAAAAATCAGTGTCCTCATGATCGTTCTGATCGGTCTGCTTGCAGCGATGAGCATTGTGTTCGGCAAGCTGCTTGCGATCAACATCGGTACGACGATCCGCATCAGCGCAGAGAACCTGCCGATTCTGATGGCGGGAATTTTCCTCGGCGCGCCCGCAGGCTTCCTGACCGGCGTGCTCGCGGATGTGATCGGCTGCCTGATCGTCGGCTATTCGATCAATCCGATCATCACACTGGCCGCAGGCAGCATCGGCCTGCTTGCCGGACTGATGTACCGGGTGCTTGTGAATCAGAAGCTGTCGGTGCGCGTGTACGGCTCCGTCATGACCGCGCATGTCATCGGTTCCATGATCCTCAAATCTGTTGGAATGATGCTCTTTTATCATACGCCGCTGATCGGTGTTGCGCCCCGCGTGCCGCTGTATATCTGCATCGGTGCTGTGGAGAGCGCGATCATTCTGCTGCTGCTGAAAAATCAGGCATTTGCAGCGCAGGTCGAAAGGCTGAATCAGAAATGAATATCAACGAAGCAAAGGATTATCTGAAGCTGGCGTCCCGGCGCGGTGCAAGGCTGGGACTGGAGCGCGTGCGCGAGCTGGTTCACCGGCTCGGAGATCCGCAGAACCGTGTGCAGGTGATCCACATTGCAGGTACAAACGGCAAAGGCTCTGTCGGTGCCATGCTCGCTGCGGTATTACACGCGGCGGGGATGCGGACAGGGCATTTTGCGTCCCCGGCGCTGTGTGCGGTCAATGATTATTTCCGGATTGACGGCGAACCTGTTTCCGACGGCCAGCTTGCTGCGGTGCTGACGGATGTGCAGACCGAGGCGGAGCAAATGGATGATCTGCCGACGGAATTTGAGATTCTGGCGGCGGCGGCCTATCTGCTCTTTGCACAGACCGGCTGTGAGATTGCCGTCGCGGAGTGCTGCATGGGCGGCGATACCGACTGCACGAACGTCATCGACCGGCCTGTTCTCTCGATTATTACGAATGTCCGCAGGGATCACTGTGCGTTTCTCGGGGAAACCGTTGCGGAAATTGCCGCGCATAAGGCGGGGATTATCAAGGCGGGCTGTCCGGTGCTTTCGGGCTGCCGCAATCCCGCGGCACAGCGCGTGATCGAAGCATATGCCGAAAAAATGGCGGCACCGCTGGAAACGCGGCAGCCGCTTGTGAAGGATGCGTCGTTCTCGCTGAAAGGCACCAGCATGGAAACCGAAGGCTTCGGCAGGCTGTTCCTGCCGCTTGCGGGGCTGTATCAGCCGGACAATGCCGCGCTGGTGTTACAGGCGGTCGGGATGCTGCGGCGGCAGGGGATTGCCATTCCTGATGCGGCGGTGCAGGCGGGCTTTTATGCCTGCAAATGGCACGGCCGGTTTGAGCTGCTGCGGCGGAATCCGGCGGTGCTGTTTGACGGCGCGCACAATCCGGACGGGATGCGCAAAACGGCTGACAGCCTTGCGTATTATTTCGGCGCGAACAAGGATCTGGTCATTGTGACCGGCGTCATGGCGGATAAGGAGTATGCGGACTATCCGGCGCTGCTCAGGCCGCTGGCGGCAGAGATCTGCACGGTGACGCCGGACAATCCGCGCGCGCTTCCGGCAGCAAAGCTCCGCGATATTTTTGCGGCGGAGGGGATTCCGGCGCGTGCATTTGACACGGTCACGGATGCGGTGCGCTATGCCTGCGAAACCGGCAAAACGGTTGTCGGGCTTGGCTCGCTGTACCTGTATCCGGCGTTTCTTGCTGCAGTGGATGCAGTTTTTCCGCGCGACAGAGCTGCTGCGGTATCGCTGCGCGATGATTTATGATGGGGCGCTGCCCCAACCCCTGCCAAAGGGACACTGTCCCTTTGGAATCCCGAAATGAGGATAAATAAAAGTTTTCGGTCAAACCTTTTTCAAAAGTCCCTTTTGGGAATTGTGTTGCTGCGATAAATCAGTATGAAGGGGTGATTGCAGTGCCGTACCGCGGTGACTTTGATTTGGATGAAATCATATTCTTTCTGAAAGAAAGGGACTATTCCTTCTTTAGCTTCATCAGCGACTACAGCGACGAAGATGCAGTGATTTCTATGAAAGGAACAGCCGCTCTCTATATCTGCAATGTATCGGACAAATGTATTCCGGAGCAGACAGTCAGGTCGGTGATTGATGTGCTGGTGCATTGGGATGAATGCCTCGAACAGGCATATGGCTGGCTCGCATTCTGGGACTTCAATACCGGTACATGGGTTTCCGAAAAAGAACGTGTCAAAGCATGGTGCAAAGAAAGCATACATGACAGAGTGAAAAAAAGATTTGCGATAACCGAAATCTTTTTCAGATTGGACGACTGGCCGTGTTGTGACAGGGGAGAATACCGTGTGGGGTCTGAACCGAAGGAAGGTGCTGATACTTTTTCCATAGAATTCAGGGCAGACCCTTTGGGCTTCAACCTGAAGTTTCTCTGCGAGGAGAGGAGACTTTATAAGATCATAGTCCATATCCTCTGACTGACCGCAGAAACACTTTTCTGAAAAGGGAGTTTCAAAAAACTGAAGAGGACGCCCTGCGACAGAGGGCGTCCTCTTTCATCATGCGGTATTGCTGCGCGATGATCTGTAATGAGGGCTCTGCTCAAACTCGCCAAAGGGATACGGTTCCTTTGAAATCCCACGATAAGAAAAATACTGCAAATACATCACTTTTATCGAAATGGGATTCTTAAGGGACATATGTCCCTTAAGCGGGGTTTGGGGCAGCGCCCCATTACAAATCCATCGGAGATACCTATAACCCGTATTTTTTGCCGATGCGGGCGAGCTTGTCACCGAAGGGCTTGGCCAGCAGCATCAGAAAGATGACGTTCGAGGCCGCGTATACGACCGGATACGGCATGGAGCTGACCACGGCCGCACCGTACTGCCGGAACGTGAATTCCCCGTATGTCCACACCGTCGTCCAGATATCCATAATCATCGAATACGCCGCGCCGGAAAGCAGCCCGTAGCCGTACAGCAGCACCCGCGATCTCCGCAGCGGCTTTGCGAGCATACCCGCGAACAGTCCGATCAGTCCCCACGCGAGCATCTGGAACGGCGTCCACGGTCCCTGTCCCATGATGAAATTGGAGAGCACCGCAGAAAGCGCACCGGTCAGGAAGCCCGCCTCCGGCCCCAGATACATCGCTGAAAGCACCGTCAGCGCGGTGATCGGCTTGATGACCGGCAGCATTCTTCCGAGCACGGAAAGCGCCGTCATCACGGACACAAGGATCATGCGCCGCGTGCCGAGCTCCCGCCGTTCAAAACCCGCCAGGAACAGCAGCAGCGCAAAGCCGGTCATCAGAAACGTCACAGGTGCGTAGTATTTCGCCTGCATTCCGCGCGGCAGAAGCAGCACCAGCGCCGGCATAATCGCAAAGGGCAGCGCGAAGCGCAGGCCTCTGCGGAGCTTTTCTGAACGGATTACGAGCATCGTGCCGCCTCCTTTCTTTTACAATAATGCGGCTGCCTCCGCAGAAGAAATACAGGCAGCATAGCGCCGCGGCCAGATCATTTCATTGTAATACCGATATGTCTGTTCGCCTGTCAGATACGCATTGTCACAGGTTGTGTTCGCATATGCCGGAACCAATATGCGGAAGCCGTGCTCAAAGCCGCATTTCACCGCAGCGTCAATGCAGTATTCCGTTTGCAGTCCGGTGATCATCAGCGATTCCGTACCGCAGGAGCGCAGATATTCCGTCAGGCCGGTGTCGCGGAACGGGCTGTTGACCGTCTTGTCAAAGATACGCTCACCGGGCAGCGGCGCAAAGGGCGCTGCGATTTCAAAGCCCGGACTGCCCGCAGAAAGCGGTTGCCCTGCCCCGTCGTCATGCCGGACAAAAATGACTTCCGTTCCGTTTCGGCGTGCGGTCTGCATCAGCAGCGCCAGATGCTCCGTGAAGCGTTCAAACGCAAACAGTGCGGGCGTATAAACGGCATTCTGTACGTCGATCACAAGCAGCTTCATCTGCATCCTCCGTTCTCCTCTGCAAGCTTTACGATCTGCTCTACGGTGACGGTCTGCTGATAATACCCGCGGGAAATGCGGCTTGCGGCGGTCGTATAAAACGCATTTTCTGAGAAAAAGCGCGCCGGAATATCCGCGGAGATCAGTGCGCCGCGGGAGAGGAATCCGCAGCGATCCGCATGACAGGCCGCAAATTCGATGTCATGCGTCACCATGAGCACGGTCACGCCCTGCGCGGTCAGCCCGCGGAGCACCTCTGCCAGCCGCAGCCTGGACTGCGCATCCAGCCCCTTGGTCGGCTCGTCGAGCAGCAGCAGACGCGGCTTCGTCAGCATGACCTTGGCCAGCGCGAGCAGCTGCTGTTCCCCGCCGCTGAGGTCATAGGGGTGCTGCGAAAGCAGCGGCGTGAAATCAAACGGAAAATCGCGGAGCGTTTCCGCGTAATGCCTGTCTGTTTCCGCCAGCTCCTCTGCGGCGGTATTGCACAGGAACACGGTCTGCACGTCCTGCGGCAGCAGCGTGACGCAGTTCTGATGCAGGCTTCTCTGTTTATAATCCCGGATGCGTTTGCCGAAGATTTCAACCGTACCCGCATAGCAGCGGTAAAGCCCGGCCAGCACGCCGAGCACGGTCGATTTGCCCGCGCCGTTTCCGCCGATCATACAGTAGAGTTCGCCGGTCTGCACGGAAAACGTCAGATCATTGAGAATATCCCGCCCGCTGCGTTCATAGCGGAAATATGCTTCGGAAACGGTCACGGCGGGCGCCGCCTCCGGACGCGGTTCCGGCTCCGGCAGCGCCTTTTTTTCGCAGATCAGCTGCGGCATCAGTGACTGCCGCGCCTCGCTGACCGATAACGGACATTCCCCCTGCATATGCAGCGCATGATACAGCCGGACTGCCGCAGGCATCCCTGCAAGAACGGGTGCATCCGCGGGAAGCTGCGCCAGCAGACGGCGCGGCGCATCCTGCATGACGACTGTTCCGCGGTCCATGCGCAGCAGCGTCGTACACTGCGGAATGACCTCCTCCAGCCGGTGCTCCGCCAGCAGAATCGTCACGGAAAAGTCGCGGTTCAGCCGGTGCAGCGTTGTCAGAAAATCTGCTGCCGCAATCGGATCGAGTTGCGCGGTCGGTTCGTCGAGCAGCAGCAGACGCGGCTGCATGATCATGACGCTTGCCAGATTGAGCAGCTGCTTCTGTCCGCCGGAAAGCGATGCCGGATCCCGGTCGAGCCAGTCCTCCATGCCGAAATACGACGCGATTTCCGCGATCCGCCGCCGCATGATCTCCGGCGGGGTATTCATGTTTTCGAGCCCGAAGGCCAGCTCATGCCAGACGCGGTCGGTGACGATCTGCTGCTCGGGATGCTGCATCACAAAGCCGATCTGTGATGCGGTGCGTTTCCGGTCATATGCGGAAAGCGGCTGCCCGTCGAACAGCACGGCGCCGGACTGCGTACAGCGCGGCGTCAGTTCGGGCTTGCACATGCGCAGAAGCGTTGTTTTTCCGCAGCCCGTCGCGCCGCAGAGCACGGCGAAATCGCCCGCCTCCAGCGAAAAGGACGCGTCTGAAAGCACAGGCGCTTCACATTCCGGAAACGTCACTGTCAGATGCTCTGCCGCAAGCAATGCCATGTCAGCGCCTCCTTTCCCTCGTAAATGACCGGCAGCGCCGCCAGCCCGGTATAGGCTGCGAGCGCGCCGAGATAGGGCAGTGTTACGGCAGGCGGAATCCGCTGCGGATAAAACTGCCAGGTCAGCACATTTTGCAGTGCCGCCGCAATCACAACCGCTGCGAGCAGAAGCGCAATCAGCAGGAGCACCGCATCACCGGTATGCCAGCGAAAATACGTGAAGCTGCTGCGCTTTCCGCTGCCGTAGCCCCGTGCCTCCATGCTGTTTGCCGTGATGATGCCGTTTTCCAGCGCCCATGTCAGCAGAATCGAAAACTCCCGCAGGCCGCCGCGCAGATCGTCGATCAGGTGGCCGCTGCGGTACAGCCCGACCGCCTTCTGTGCCGTCCGGATTTTCTGCATCTGTGCGCGGAATACCGAGAGATTCCGCACGGCCATCGTAAAGATCAGCGCCAGCTTCGGAGAGAATCCGCGGAACAGATAGAACAGCTTTTCGCTGTTCATCAGGTCGGAGAAATTGCGGAACCAGTAGAGCACCGCTGCCAGACGCAGACCGGTCACGCCGCCGTAAAACAGCGCCTCCGCGGTATACGCCCGCTGATTGATCACAAACAGCACCGTCGTGCCGTGCTGATTCCAGAGGGGGTTCAGCAGCGCGAACAGCAGCGGCATCCCGAGCGCGGCCATGTGAAAACCGGCGTGTCTGCGGCCGTTCCGCATGATGAAGTACGCAATTGCAAAGAGCAGCGAGATGCCGAGCAGCACCGGCTCCAAGCAGAAGATCGTGATGCAGGCAGTCAGCATCAGCACAGCTGTCACCGCTGCCGGATTCATTGCGTCAAATGCGCGCATATGCCCCCTCCTTTCTTACAGGCTGACCGTGTATTCCCAGACGACGCGGTCGCCGTCCTTCAGATGATATGCGCCGCAGCCGACGGACGGCCGCACGCCGTTGACGGTGTATGTCCAGCCGGACAGGTCACCGAAATCAAACTCGTAGAGCGATGCGATTCCGCGTACATACGCGGTTTCCACGGCTTCACCGGAAATGCCGTCCACTTCAATTTGCAGCGTGTACGCCTTGACCGCATCGTAGAGCAGCGTGAGCGCGGATTCCTCCGGCTCGATGGAAAATTCCGTCAGCGGCATAATCACGCCGTCTGCGGGATAGGCTTCGCTGCCGTCCAGCCCGCAGATCACGTCGCAGCGGATGGCCATGGTGACAGTGCCGCCGCCCGTTTTCAGCTCGCTCTGATAATATTGCTCCGGCGATTCGATTCTGATCAGCCAGACCAGCGCCGTTAAGATTACGCAGCCGCCTGCGATTGTCAGATAGGTTTTGGGACTGCGCTTTTTCCGGCAGATACAGATGACGGCCAGCAGCGCGCCGCTCGCCCAGACCGCAACTGTCAGCGGCACGCGGTAGGGATACTTTTCCGCGCTGCTGCGGGGATCCGCAGGCGGAGCCGTTGTGCAGATGATTTCTGCTGCCGAGGCTTCGGTTGCCTCGGATACAGTTTCAGAATGTGATAAAACAGATGCAGATACGTTGGTTTCTGTATCTGTGTAAGTCGGTGCTGTACCGCTTGCGCCGGGGACGGATGCAGCCGCCGTTATCTGCGGCGTATCCGGCGCGGCAGACTGTTCTGCTCCGGAATGTGCTGCCGGTTCCGTCTGCTGCGGCTTCGGGGGATCGGTCTGTGCGGCGTGCTGCGGGAGCGCAGGTGCCGCCCCGTGAAACAGCATCAGCGAGCCGGCGCCGCGCCGGAGCATCTCCTCCGCCGTCAGTGCCTGAAAAATCTGCCTTGCGGCAAGACTGCTTTCCGCACCGCCCGCCTCATGCGCATAGCAGCCAGGAGAAAGTCGGAACTGCATGATGCCGTCCAGCAGCGTGCTGCCGTTTCGGATGAAGCGTTCATCGCCGAGCGGATCAATATCCAGCGCACAGAGCGCGATCCAGACCTGTGCGGTGCTTTCGGGATTCTCCGTGCCGAAGCTGCGGTATGCACCGCTTTCCAGCTGTGCCGCGGCAAGATAATCCACGCCGCGCGCTACGGCATCCGCAGCCTCCGGCGTATCGCGGTACGGCGCAAGCGCCTGCAATGTCATTGCGGTCACATCGGGATCGCCGAAATCGCCCGTCAGCGACCAGCCGCCGTCCTGTGCCTGCCGCCCGGCAAGCTCTCTGACCGTTTGCAGCTGCGTGACCTGATCGGACGTGACGCCGTTGTTCATCAGATGCAGCGCAAAAATCCAGCTCATGATGCCCTGCCTGCCCGCGCTGGATTCCAGAATCTCCGTACACTGCGGGGACGGCTGCCCCGTGCAGGCAATGTACGTCAGCGCGATGCGTTCCCGGGAGGTTGCAGAGGGTTCATCCATACTGTCAAGCACGGTGCGGAGCGCATTGCCGTAAGCAGAGCCGTCAAAGCCGCGCTGCACTGCCGTCATTGCGTACCAGTCCGCGGCACTGTCGCCCGCCGTTTCCGGCAGAATACGCCGGATCCAGTTTTCCGGATCGCCGCTGCTTTCTTTGGCGAGAATCTCCTCTGCAAGCGCAGTGCAGTCCTCCGCTCCGTATCCGGATGCCGTCAGCGGCAAAAACAGCCGGATGCTGCTCAGGAACACGATCAGAGCACAGCATCCGGCTGCAAGCATCCGTTTCAGATGCAGGTTCATTTCTCCTTGCGGCGCATTGCCAGTGCAGCGCCGAAGCCCGCCAGCATCGTGACGGCCAGTGCAGGCACTGCGTTCGTATCACCGGTCTTGGTCGCAGCGGCCTTGGTGGTCGTGGTGCTGCCTGCCTTCGCGGTCGTGGTCGTTGCGGCAGCGGTCGTTGTTTCGGCGGCCTCCGTCGTGGTTTCCGGTGCGGCAGTCGTTTCCGCAGCACCGACCTCTGCACGCAGCACGAACGGCGCAAGAATATGATCTGCCTTTGCGCTGATCTGTACGCTGCCGGCCTTTTCGAGCTTCAGATCGACCTTGCCGTCGGCATCGGTCTTGTATGCAGTTTCCTCACCGTCCACGGTAATGACGGCGTTTGCAACCGGGCCCGGTACGGGGGTACCGTCTGCGCCGAACACCATCTCGGACAGCTTGAGTGTTACGGTATCACCCTGCTTTGCATCCGGCAGTGTGCGCACATCAAAATAGGCATAGCGGTCAGACCACTTGTCCAGATCCTGATAGACAAAGGCATTCAGATAATCGCCCTCCTTCACCGGATCCGTCAGACCCATGGCAAAGCCGTCGTTGACATAATAGCCATAGCCGCCGCCGTTCGTCACACCCCAGAGGGTTTTGAGGGAGAGGCCGTACTGCGTGGTTTCGTTTGCATAGCCCGCAGCCGCACCGCCGTTATAGAACTGCTCGTGTGCGGCGTAAAGCGCCTCGTCAATCGTCAGCTTGCCGTCGCTGTCAAGATCCTTGACCGTGACTGCCTCTGCGGCAACGACGGTCTTTCCGGCATTGCCGATCGTCACATAAACCTTTGCGGAGGCCTCCTCAGCGGATGCAGAGATTGCCGCTGCCTGAACAGCGAGCGCTGCCGTGCATAAGATGATACCGATTTTTTTCATGATCCTTCTTCTCCTTCTGGCGGTATGTTGTTCCGTTCCGCGCATGAAAAATGCGCTTCCCCGGAATCGGAAAGCGCAGAACCGCGCGCCCGTGCACAGCAGTATGCTGCGGGGCGTCCGGACGGCTGCACTTTTCTTACCCAAAAATGTGAGCAATCAGCGTTGCTCTGACCGTATCACACACGGCAGGCGATCCGACTGTACGGTAGTGGAAGCTGCGACGGATTTGCACCGCTCTTCTCCTGTGATCTGCACGGCAGACCCGTGTGCTGTTATCATATTTGTATTATATCACGCCTGCTCCGTTTTGTCAAGGCGGCGGGGAGCCCCCGCGGGCGATTCCCTCCGGAGGTATTTGACCGGGCGCTCCCAATTTTCTAAGCACACGCCGCTGTACGCGGCTTCTGAAAGGTTACTTCTCCCGGTGCTCCGTTTTTATACAGTCATTTTCCGTTTCCTCTTGACAAAATGTATTTTATCATATATAATGTATTTAGTTGCAGCAATATGCAGCTAAAAGCAACACACCAATACAATGCAGAAAGGAATTTGGAACCATGAAAAAGCAATTCATCAAAGGCATCCTCGCAGCAACCCTCGCATTTACAACCGTGCTCAGTGTCCCGCAGGGCTCGTTCCCGGGCGCAAAGAGCGACAACACCATCATCGCTTATGCAGCATGCAGCCACAATTACAGACACTATGGAACCTGGGGCAACTGGTTTAAGATCGCGGATTTACCCGGCACGATCATTGAGGACAGAATGGAAGGCGGTCACGTATACAGGTACACGTATGCCAGAGTGCTGCAGAAAAGAAATTATTATTCCACATGCGTAAATTGCGGGTATCAGGACACCGCTCACCCGCTTGATTCGCAAACCCGAACCGTACGCGGCAGACTGATTTCCAGGGTCAGAATTCGATAATCAGAAGCTGAACAGCACAAAACGGAGCGCCCTCTGCGGACGCTCCGTTCCTTTATTATTTTGCGATTGCACGGTATTTGATCATCGCGCCGGTGACGGTGTTCACAGAGGCCTCATACTCAAAAGCCTCTGTTTCAAACTCCAGCTCATAGACATACGCGCCGTTGCTGCGCTCGATCTTCGCCTTGGTGAATTCGATCGGCTGCGTCTTCATCAGTCCGGCCAGGGACTCCGCACGCTTTGCGGCCTCAATCATGCCGATTGCGCCGGAAATATCTGCGGAAACCGGCGACACATCCACGGTATTGATGCTGCCCGTGACTGCATTCAGCTCCATGAGATACTGCGTGCCGTCATCCAGCGTGAACGCAATCAGATACACATTGCCGTCCTGCTTGACCTTGGTGAAAATCACCTTGTCCGGGTCGGGATTGCCTGCGCGCACAAGCGCCAGCTGCTTTGCACGCTCCGACGGAATGATGTTCCCCAGCTGCTCGGGTGCGGGCGACTCCGCGGAATATTTCATCAGCATTCCGGTGACCGCGTCAAACTCCATCGCATAGACAACGCCCTCGCCGTCCAGCAGCTCGTATTTATAGGAACCGGCGTCCCCGCCCGTGCTGAGCTTCTCCTTGAGAAACAGCACATCGGTGAGGCCTGTGCAGTGCAGCGCCGACTGCCGCATCTTTTCTGCGGGGATCCATGTTTCGATATGCTGGATCGGCTCTGCTTTGACGGTGCGGTCTGAGATCAGCGCGCCTGTCTTTG
The DNA here is from genome assembly GCA_016281125.1 of Oscillospiraceae bacterium. Taxonomy (GTDB): domain Bacteria; phylum Bacillota; class Clostridia; order Oscillospirales; family Ruminococcaceae; genus Firm-04. Next base: position 87,279 of record JAEEIA010000013.1, read on the forward strand.
CATCAAGTGCATATTCATACTGCTGTCCGTCCGGCACATACAGTACAATCTCATAACGCGGCGGCTGTTCGGCCGGTTTGAGCTTGGTGCTGAGGAATACCAGCGATTTTTCCGGCTGCTTTGCATATTCCGCAGCCTTCTGCTGTGCCTCGGGCAGTGTCAGATAGTCCTGATAACGCCGGATTTCTTCCGGTTCAAAGTCCGCGTGTGCAGGGGGATCCTGCATCGGTGCGGGGCGCGGGTTTCTTGCTGCAAAATAGAGCAGAATCCCGAAAATCAGCAGAATGCCTGCAAGTCCGGCCAGCATGCCCCAAAGCGGAACCGAAACGGTGCGTCCGGAACCCTGCTCCTGCTTTGTGATTTTGCGGATCTCTCCGGCAATCGGGGCAGCATCCTGCTCTGCGGGCGCATCGCCCTCGGGGATTGCAGCAGCGGCAAGCAGCGCCTCGGTGTCCGAATCGTGCCACGGCAGATGCCGGAGCGCCTCCCGGAGCGTTTCCGTATCGGGGGCTTCCCCGCCGCGGGTGAATTTCAACTGACGGATGGCTTTTTCTGTATTCTGCACGAGCGTTTCCGGCGTGATGCCTCTGGCAGCAGCGGCTTCCTCCGGCGGAATGTCACAGAGCGACAGCGCAAGGCTGCATCGGCTGCCGGGCGGCAGCTTTAATACGGGCAGCAGCGCGGCCAGCTCGGCGTCATCGGGAAAATCGGGCGTATTGCGCTCCGCAGCGCGGGTCTGGCAGGTACGCAGCAGCCGCGGCAGCACATCGGATTCCCAGCTTTCAGGGGAACGCTTGCGGACTGCCGCAATGGTTTCCGTCACGGCCGCACGCCCGCCGGAAAGCGAGCCGAGATACAGCGCTGCAAGCGGAAACAGCCGCTTCGCGCAGGAAATCAGCGCCTCTGATTGATCTGTCATTACCGCACCACCCTTCGCAAAATATCCTTGTATTATATTATAGCATATAAAGCGGTAAAAAGCAAGCGGAGAGCGACATTCTTTATGATACAGACTGCCTGCCGGAGGGCTTTAGATCAATGGAGGCCGGCACTGCCGGCTTATAGCATATCCTCATGTAAAAGCAAACGTGCTCCGGAATCATGCTGCGGAGGAAAACACAGAAAACTTGACAATCTTGTCAATAAATGATATAATATTGCAATGCGGTCTGAGAACCGCAGAAATCATCGCCGGAGAACCCGGCAGAAAGGCAGTATGAAATATGAAAAAACCGACTTCAATCAAAAAACGAATCGCAGTACTCTCTGTTGCAGCCGTTTCCTGTGCATCGCTTGTGCTTGCACCGGTGAACGGAATCCCGGCACCGTTGCAGAATTTTTGCATCACAGCCAGTGCAAGTTCCAACAACATCAACCAGGATACGCTTGTCCTTTCGACCGGACAGAGTGCGTATTCCTCTTCCGGGCAATCCCAAACCTGGTACTCTAAGAACAGAAGATATCAGCTCACGCTGACGCAGACCGGAAACCTGATCCTGAGAGATACGAGCAGCAACCGAACAGTCTGGAGCACCGGCACGGGAAAAAATTCTTCGTATACGTTTCGTCTTGTCATGCAGGGGGACGGAAATCTCGTTCTTTACTCTCAGCTCCGCAACAGCAAAACAGTGACGCCGCTCTGGAATTCCCAGACCGTTACAAAGGGCAGCGGAAACAGATTCCAGGTGCGTCTTTCCAATGAAGGCGAGCTCTATGTTTATTACGAGCAGATCAACCAGAGCATCTGGAGCAGCCGGAGTGAGATCGAATGCACCGCAAGCAGCAATACCGTTCTCCGTTCAAGTCAGTGCATTTCCTCGAAAAACCGCTTCTACCGTGCGATCATGCAGTCTGACGGCAATTTTGTGATTTACCGCAGAAACAACGGTTCCGAAACTGCAACCTGGCATACACATACGAACGGCAACAGCGGCGCTTTCCTGGCATTGCAGCAGGACGGCAATCTGGTTGTGTATTCCGCGCAGTCCAGACCGCTGTATAATACGGAAACGAGCAGCAGACCGTTTGCAGCTTATAAGCTCTCGCTCGGTGATGACGGCGTGCTGCGTATTGTCCAGAATCCGGGGAAATCGCAGCGTGAGGTCTGGAATTCCAGGGACGGCAAGGGGAAAGTTGAGGCGATGCTGACATGGGCGATCAACACTGCAAATGACAATTCTCACGGCTGGAGCATGTCGAACAGATCCGGCAACCCGGACTATGACTGCTCGTCTTTTGTCAGCACAGCTGCACATCAGGCAGGCTTCAATGTCAGTGCAACTCTGTCTACCTATACCATGAAAGATGGCTTTACTGCTGCCGGCTTTACATGGATCCCGTGGAACCAGATCGGCGGTACTGCCAATCTCAGGCGCGGCGACATCCTTCTGGATATTGACAGACACACGGAAATTTACCTCGGCAATAACCAGATGGTCGGCGCACATAACGATACTGACGGAAGACCCGGTGACAGCAACGGCAATGAGATCAGTGTCGTCAGCTATTCTTACGGCAGATGGGACGGCGTTCTCCGCTATAACGGATGATTTCCTTGGCCTGATACGAAAAAATGAATAAAGCAGTGAACCGGCTCCGCAATGAGAGAGGGGCCGGTTTTGTATTCAGCCGGGCGTTTGTGCAAGGGAGGATCTTTGTTCTCCTGATGTGCGCTGCTGTGAGAACAGAGAAAAAAGTTTTCAGCCAAAGCAATGTCATATACGGGCTCCGCGCTTGACTTTTCCGGGGCCGATGATGTATAATAGAAAGAGCGCAGCTCATTGCGCAAATGATAAACGAAAGGCAGATCTTTAATTATGAAACTCGGATTCCTGGGCGCAGGCAATATGGGCTCTGCCATGATGCGCGGCATCGCTGCATCGGAGCTCTGCAAAAACGGCGCAATCACCAAAATCCTCGCATTTGATACCGACAGCGAAAAGCTCAGCCGTCTGGCAGAAGCAGGCGTGGAACCCTGCGAAAGCGCACAGGCGCTCGCGGACACTGCGGACTTCCTCGTGCTGGCCGTCAAGCCGCAGGTGCTCGGCGGTGTGCTCGATGCACTGACACTCCGCAGGGAGCAGGTGATTGTTTCCATCTGTGCGGGTATCTCCGCAGCGTTCATCCGCTCGCATACGATTCCCGATGCCCGGATCATTCTCTGTATGCCGAATACGCCGCTGATGCTCGGGCTCGGCGCAACCGCACTTGCAAAATGCGACGGCATCACGGATGACGAATTCGCTCTTGCCATGCAGATGTTCGCAACCTGCGGCATCGCAGAGGAAATCCCGGAGAGCAAAATGCGCGAGATCATCGCCGTGAACAGCTCCAGCCCGGCTTTCCTCTATCTCTACGCAAAGGGCTTTCTCGATTACGCCCGCTCCGAAGGTCTGGAGGACGGCGCGGCTCTGCGGCTGTTTGCGCAGGCCATGATCGGCTCCGCGAAAATGATGACCGATTCCGGCTATTCCATTGATGAGCTCATCAAAATGGTTTCCTCTCCCGGCGGCACGACGCTCGCGGGGCTGGACAAGCTCTATGCGGGCAGTCTGACCGATACGGTCGATGCCTGCTGCAACGCCTGCACGCAGCGTGCCTACGAGCTGGCCGGTGCCGAGCGGAACAAATAAGCACATAAACTGCATCCGTACCGCATAGGATACTGCGGAGGGATGCACATGAAAACACTGACGGATCTTCTGCCTGCCGGGACATGCCGCCTGCACGGCGTTCTGCACCCGCCGGATCCCGTGCGGCTGCTGTTCTGTCTTGTACTGACCGGCGCGGCCGCGGGCGTTCTGCTTGCGCGGTCGTATCCGGTGCTCTGCGGTGAGCGCTGGCTGATGCAGGGGCTTGCGGTTTCGGAGGCGGAACGCACGCTCTGGGACGCCTGCAAGGACGCGCTGATTCCGCTGCTGATTCTGTACTGCGGTATGCTGATGAGCGGCTTTTCCGCTGCCGGACAGCCCTGCACGCTGATGCTGCTGCTCTCCCGCGGCGCCGCCTGCGGCCTGGCTGCGGGCGCGTGCTTTTCACAGTATCCGCTGCGGGATGCGCTGCTGCTCACGGGCTGCCTGATTCTGCCCTTTGCGCTTGTCAGTATGCTGGTGCTCTGCTTTGCGGCCAGGGATGCCCTGCGGCTTTCGCGGATGCTGACCGGCTATCTGCTGCACGGAACGGCAGAAACCGGCGTGCTTGAAAAACAACAAAAGATTATCACCGGAATGCAGCTGCGGCTTCTGCTGATTCTGCTCGCCGCTGCCATGCAGACTGCGCTGATCAGGCTGCTGCATGACAGTCTGCTCTTTGCCCGGTGATGCGCCACACAAAAAGGAGTGTTCAAATCTATGGGACTGTTTCGCAGCTATGAGAATGCCGGCCCCGGCATCGACCCGAATGCCCCGAAGAGAAAGCCGTTCTTCCGCTTCTGGGAAATGCTCTGGCGGAACCTCGGGAAGCTGTTCCTGCTGAATATCATCTATTCCATGCTGCATATTCCGATCATGGCATCGCTGATCGTATTCATGGAAACGGACAACAAATTCACATTTGCGATGACGTATTTCCTGATTGCCGTGCAATTCCTGATTGAAGGCCCCGCGATTGCCGGGTGTGCGCGCGTGCTCCGGCAGATTGTGCTGGATAAGCCGTTTTTCTTCAGCGATGAATTCAAAAAGGGATTCAAGCAGAATTTCGGTGCGGGATTGCTTTACTGGTTCATTGACGGGCTGGTGATTGCATCGCTGATTTCGGCGCATCTCATGTATCCGCAGATTGCAAGTGAAACCGGCAGCAAGGCGATCTTCATTCCGTTCGGCATTACCGTGGCGATTGCGCTGGTGCTGCTGTTCATGAACTATTACATCTGGTCGCTCCAGGTTGCAACCAAGCTGAACAAGCGCACGGTGCTGAAAAATGCGTTTATGCTCTCCGGGCTGTCGCTGAAGGAGTGCGTCATTTCGACGCTGGGCTCCGCGCTGATGATCGGCATTGTGGCGGGACTGTGGCTCCTCAACAACGGACTGATCTTTATTCTGGCGTTCTTCCCGGCGGCGTTCATCGGATATCTGGTGATGTTTGTGCATTATCCGGTTGTGCAGAAATACGTGATCAATCCGTATTACGAGGCGAGCGGCGAGCGGAACCCCGAGGAGGAGGAGGAAATCCCCGAGGAGGAGCGCGTCTTTACCGACCGCGGCGGCACCGAGCAGCCCGTGAAGGTGGAGCGCCAAAAGGGCAAGGTAATCTCGTAAGAGGAATCTCCTGAAAATGGGGACTCTCGCCCGCTGCGCTGTGAGTTCTCACCCAAACCCCGCCAAAGGGAGCAACCCCTTTGGAATCCCGCAATAAGAATTAATAAGGCGCTGACCTGAAATGTAGGTCAGCGCCTGCTGCTTTTACCGGATATACTTGAAATTCTCCTCGTAAACCTTGACCTCATGCGACTGATACCGTTCCGTGAACGCGGTGACGGCCTGATCGTACAGATCCTGCCGCACCTGATTCTGCCAGCCGGTCTGCGCATTGCTGCCCTCAAAGAACACCAGCATACAGCCGGTCGTGCGCTCTGAGATCATCATGTCGCCCTTTTTCCGCTCCCGGTCAAACGCCCATGCGGATACCTCGTCGCCGTAGGTTGTGCGCGAGGCGGAATATCCGCTGACCAGTCCGCCGTTCGGATAGGTTTCCGCATCCTCGGAATACTCATAGGCCAGAGAGGCAAACATCGTGGACGGATCCTCGGCCGCCGCCGCCTGATCCTTCAGCTCATTTGCAAAGGAAACCGCATTTTCAATGCCGTCATAGTCCGCCGCAGTCAGATACAGCACGCGGATATCAACCGTCTTGGATTCGTCCGGTGCAGGCGGCTCGCGCAGCATATAAACCTGCGCACTGCACGCCTCCTCATGAACCAGCAGCGTGCATTCGTTCTGCCGTGCGCCGTTCAGCACCCAGCTCTGCACTTCCTCGGGATAGCTGCTGATCGTCTTGGTGATGGTCAGGTCGCCCGCAATCTGCTCGGCGTCTGATTTGTCAACCTCTTTCTGCTCCGTGAGATATTTGAACACGAATTCGGAATATTCCTGCTGCGTTTTGCATTCGGAAAGCGCCTGCGCCGATTCCAGCGCCGCATCATGCTCTGCGAGGTCGCCGTTCACAATGCCCGCCGGATCCCATGTAAAGGTATATCCGAGCGTGCTGACATTCAGATACTCGTTGCGGTGCGCATCATAATGATCCCGGATCTGATCGTCGGTGATCTCAATGCGCTCCTGTACGCTGCGCTGATAATTTGCCGCCAGAATATTGATCTCCGCAGTCTTTGCAACGTCCTCCGGGGTGACGCCCTTCTGATAGCGTCCCTCCTCCATCTGTTCCCCGATCCGCCTGCAGTCCGCAAGCTCCTCGTCACTGAGCTGATAGCCTGCCTGATACGCCGTTTCGCAGAGCTGGAGATTCATTTTGACAGTTTCCATGGTCTTATCCATGAACATGTCAAACCAGGTCTGCTCGTCGGAATACTTCTGCTCGCGCAGGGATTTGTTCTGATCGAAAACGGCAATGCCGCTGTCACCGGCCGCATAGGCCAGATAGCTTTCCTCGCACTGCTTGAAATAGCACGCGAGCATGGCCGCCGTGACCTGATAATGCTCGGTTTCCGCGACAATCTGCTTGCGCATCGAGGAGCCGCTGTGTGTTATCGCGTACCGGATGCCGAGCACGGCTGCAACGGCTGCCGCGACGCCCGCTGCGCCGATTGCCGCCTTTTTGATCACGGCTGCGCGCTTTTCCTTTTTCGCGGCTGCCAGCTTCTTTTTCTTTTCCGCATCCCGTTCCTTCGCGGCTGCAAAGGCTGCCTGCCGCTGGGCTTCGGTCTGCTTCTGATTCTTTTTGCTCATCTGAAACGGATTCCTTTCATGTTGGCTTATGTGCCTGCTTTCTCTGCTGCCGCGGGTGCGGGGTTCAGCATTTTCGCAAGGCCGTCCGGTGCGGTGACGGTATCCGCCCCGCAGAGGATCAGGATCTGGGAGTAGGTGCCGGTGGTCAGGGCGGTCCAGTCGGTATCGCCGGTCAGCTCCAGATTGACCGCGTCAATGATATGGTAATGGTGGATCAGAAACGGGATCATCGCGGCGCCGAACCGGTCGGTCAGCAGCAGCAGATCCTTGCTGTTCTGATGCGCGGTTTCCACGCGGATGACGGGTTCCGCGGCGGAGAAGAATACGCGCGTCGGATCGTCCTCCAGGTCATCTGCCTGCAAGCGGTAATAGGAATCGAACTGCTCTCTGCCCTCGCTGCGGCGGACGGTCACGGTGATGTCCTCCGGATACTCACTGAGGGTATACAGGTCAATGATGTCCGGCTGGATCCTGTTATAGGTGCTTTCCTGCACAAGACGCCCGCAGTAATCGTCGCGGAAATGCCGGACAGAAAACTTATCGTATCCGACAGCCGCAAACCCGAGCCGCCGGATCGCGGAGCGATAGACGCAGTATGCGCCGTAGCTTGTCCAGCAGGGATCGGTGCGGTAGTAGATATACTGTTCCTTTTCCGCTGAGAGCCAGCTTTCTGCTTCGATCCAGACGGTCTGCTCACTGAGCTGCGCGGACAGATCATGCAGCACGGCATGTTCATTTGCAATCGGCGCGGCACCGGAGATCCGGTCGCCGTAAATGCCCGCAGAGGTCGGAACCGCCAGCATATACACGGAAACATCGGCGTCTGCCGCAAACCGGTTGACGGCCTCCGCCGCATCCGGGACAGCGTTTTCATCCGGCTGTTCCGCACGCCGGAGCAGCATTCCGTCTGCGATATAAACATTGCCGACAGCGTCGCTGCCGAACGCAAGCGCCGCGCGGTCATGCATTTGCAGGATCGGACGCCAGAACGGATTGGAACGGGCATCGTCCCCGCCGACCAGCGAGCCGACCGAGAAAAATGCCGTAGCACCGAACAGAATGACCGCCGAAGCGATGCCTTTCACGGAGCGGCGCGCTCCGGGTTGCTTCTCAGCCATGCCGCAGACCCTCAACGTCGGAGAGGTCGAGCAGCACGCGGCCGTCAAAGCGGCTGTCCGGCAGCATGTGGATTGCCTTTGCAAAGCCTGCGGCCTCCGGGGTATCCGGAATGTCGCCGGAGATGAACCAGAGCTTCCGTTCGGCGGCTTCTCCGGCAGCGAGAGCCATGAGCATTCTGCCGAGTCCGTGACGGCGCAGCGCCGGGAGAATCAGCACGCGGCTGACTCTGGCACAGGGCGGACGGTCACCGTCGGGTTCGGCCTCCATTTCCAGCAGGCCGAGCGGCGTATCGCCGTCAAAAATGACGAGCAGCATATTGCCTTTGGCAAGCGTTTCCGCGTAATAATCCGCAGACGGGAGCAGTCCGGTCAGTTCGGCGGCTGCCCAATCGTATGCGGACAGGTCGCTTTCGCGCAGCTTCCGGAATCGCAGCATATGAATCCCTCCGTAATGATTGATTGCGTTATCTTCTATCATACCACAAAATGATACTTTTGTAAAGAGGCGGCGCGGAGCCCGCGCTGGCAATGATCTAAAGATCGCCGGATTGTCAGCTGAATCATACGGAGGATTGTTCTCAGCTTTCTGTATTCTCATTCACCGTGCAGCAATCCCTTTCTGAACAGGGCAAAAAACCGGAGCACCCGCACAGGATGCTCCGGTTTGTTTGAGATAGCGTTCGTGAGTTTCCGTATCAATATACATATTTTGTACGGGTTTCAAGGATAAAGTGGTGTGTACCGCAGTTTACACAGGTAGAATAATAATGTTTCTTATAGATCTTGTAATTATGTCCGGAAATGGGCTTGTATTGGCCGGTGAAATACCAATCGCCCCATTCGCCGTAATGTCTGTAATTATGGTTGCATGCTGCATATGCGATGATGGTGTTGTCGCTCTTGACGCTCTGAGCCACGCCGACCGGAGCGCCGAGGACAGTGACAAATGCGAGTGTTGCTGCGAGGATGCCTTTGATGAGTTGCTTTTTCATGATACCAAATTCCTTTCTGCACAATGCTGAAAATATTGTTTTTCGGCTGCATATTGCTGCAACCATGTACATTATACACTATATTTTCATATTTGTCAAGAGGAAAAATAAAAAATATACAAAAGTAAAGTAACACGTACTTTTTCAGCTTTCGCTGCAATGCGCCGTCTGCCCGGCAGGCTTAGTGGATGCAGATTGTTCTGGTTTCTGTACCGACCGGGCTGCCGTCATAATAACCGCAGTTGATGCAGGTTGAATACATCGGCCGTTCCTGATCTGCATACCAGATCCCATTTATTGGATACACCTTGACTGTGTGCCAGCGGCCGTGACCGGCTGCATAATGCCTGTAATTGTGATTGCATTTGGCGTAAGCGATGATGGTGCTGTCGCTCCTGACGTTCTGCGCCGTGCTGACCGGAGCGCCGAGCACAGTGACAAATGCGAGCGCTGCTGCGAGGATGCCTTTTACGAGCCGTTTTTTCATGATACCAAATTCCTTTCTGCATAATGATAAAATATTGTTTTTAGGCTGCATATTGCTGCAGCTGACTACATTGTAAAATATATAATCCGATTTGTCAAGGCGAAATATTTTATCATAAAAAACTGCACAAAGCCGCTCTGCGGCGTGTGCTTCGTAACCCGGGAGTGCATCGGCCGATTTACCCGGAGGAAATTGCCCGCGGGGGCTCTCCGCCGCTTGACTTTTTTTGGCATTTGTGCTATACTAACTACGTATGTTTTATCGCATTATCAATCATCAGAAAGGATGTATCAGGATGAACAGTTATCAGCCGCTCGACAGCAGCCCGAAGCTCGGTCAGATCCAGCAGGACATGCTGAAAAGCTGGAAGCAGGAGAATGTCTTTGAGCGCTCTGTCCACAACGGACAGGCCGAGGAGGTCGTCTTTTACGACGGCCCTCCGTTCCCGACCGGCATTCCGCACCACGGCACCGTGCTCGTTTCCTTTATCAAGGATCTGATTGCGCGCTACCACACCATGAAGGGCTATTCCGTGCCGCGTGTCTGGGGCTGGGACTGCCACGGCCTGCCGATCGAAACACAGGCCGAAAAGGCGCTCGGCATCGACAGCAAGACCGAGATCGAGCGTACCATCGGCATCGGCAAATTCAACGATGCCTGCCACGAGATCGTTTCCAGAAACAACGAAACCTGGCGCGAGTACGTCGATCAGATGGCGCGCTGGGTCGATTACGACGGCGCTTACAAGACCATGAACCTCTCCTATATGGAATCGGTCATGTGGGCGTTCAAGCAGTGCTATGACAAGGGGCTTATCTACCGCAACTACCGCGTCACGCCGTACTGCTGCCGCTGCGAAACATCCCTTTCGATTTCCGATACCAGAGAATCCGACTCCACCCGTCCGCGTCAGGACAGATGGATCATCACCAAGTTCAAGACCGACGACATGATCGACGGCAAGCAGGTCTATTTCCTCGCATGGACGACCACGCCGTGGACACTGCCGTCCAACCTCTGCCTCGCAGTCGGCGAAAAGCTCGATTATGCGTATGTGGAGGTCGAGGGTGAGGTCTTTATCGCGTGTAAGGCAACGCTCTCTCACTTCCCGAAGATTTTCGGCAAGAAGCCGGTCATTCTGAAAGAGTGCAAGGGCGCAGACCTCGTCGGCAAGACCTACGAACCGCTGTTCCCGTACTTTGCCGATATGGCGAAGGAGGGCGCATTCCGCGTCGTGACGGCTGACTATGTCGGCTCTGAGGAGGGCGTCGGCATCGTGCATACCGCACCGGCCTTCGGTGAGGACGACTACTGGACCTGCCGCAACCACAAGATTCCGATGGTCAACCCGGTCGATGAGAAGGGCCACTTCACGAAGGAGGTCACCGACTTCTACACCGATACCGATGCAAAGACCGTCATTGAGATGAACCCGACTGTCATCCGCTTCCTCTATGACAACGGCAAGGCGGTTGCGGACGGCACGATTGAGCATAACTATCCGCACTGCTGGCGCTGCCGCGAGCCGCTGATCTATAAGGCGATGGATGCGTGGTATCTCAATATCGAGAAGCTGAAGCCGCGCCTGATTGAACTCAATAACGAGCAGGTCAACTGGATTCCGGATTCCGTCAAGGATTCCCGCTTCGGCAAGTGGCTCGAAAATGCCCGCGACTGGAATATCTCCAGAAACCGCTACTGGTCTACCCCGATCCCGATCTGGGAGTGCCCGGAGTGCGGCGAGCGCGTCGTGCTCGGCTCGCTGGACGAGATCGAGCAGAGAAGCGGCAAGCGGCTCAGCAATCTGCACAGACAGTTTGTGGACGAGGTCACCTTCCCGTGCAAGTGCGGCGCGACCATGCACCGCGTGCCGGAGGTGCTCGACTGCTGGTTTGAATCCGGCTGCGTGCCGTTTGCGCAGAAGCACTATCCGTTTGAGAACAAGGAGTGGTTTGAATCCCACTTCCCGTGCGATTTCATTGTGGAGTACACCGGTCAGATCCGCTGCTGGTTCTATTACCTGCATGTCATGGCGACCGCACTGTTTGACCGTCCGGCGTTCAAGAACTGCGTCGTACACGGCACGATTCTCGACGAGAACGGCAAGAAGCTCTCCAAGTCCAATCACAATTATACCGATCCGATGCAGCTCATGAAGGAGTTCGGCACGGACGCATTCAGACTGTATCTGTTCCAGTCCAATGCGATGCTGGTCGGCGACCTGCGCTTCAAGGACAGCGGCATCAAGGATATGCTCCAGCAGCTGATTCTGCCGCTGTGGAATGCCTGCAACTTCTTCATTTCCTACGCGAATATCGACGGCTATCATCCGGACGAGATTCCGGTGCCGCAGTCCGATAACGAGCTGGATAAGTGGATTCTGGCGCTGCTCTGCGAAACGGAGCAGAAGATCACCGCGAACATGGAGCAGTATTTCGTCAACCACTTCACCGATAACCTTGACGCGCTCATGGACGGCCTGACCAACTGGTTCATCCGCCGCTCCCGCCGCCGCTTCTGGGGCAAGGAGATGACCGCGGACAAGAAGAACGCATACGATACGCTGCTTTATGTGCTGGTCAACACCTGCAAGCTGTTTGCACCGGCCGCGCCGATCCTCTCGGATTATCTCTACCGCATTCTGACCGGCTCGGATTCCGTGCATCTGGCTGCATGGCCGCAGATTCCGGCAGCATTTGAGAACAAGGCGCTGCTGCATGAGATCGAGCTGACCAGAAACGTCATCTCTCTGGCACACGCGCTCCGCAGCAAGAACAATATCAAGATCCGTCAGCCGCTTTCGACGCTCCGCGCAGCGCTGGTTTCGGAGGAGGCAGCAAAGATCGTTGCACGCTTCACCGATATCATTGCGGAGGAGCTGAACGTCAAGCAGGTTGAAATCGCAGACGATGTTTCCGCCATCGCGGACGTGCAGTATGCACCGAACTTCAACACGATCCGCGACCTTTACCGCGACCGTGTGCCGGTGCTCATCAAGGCGATCAAGTCCGGCGCGTTCAGACTGACTGAGGATGCCGCAGTGCTGACGATTGACGGCAAGGAGGAATCCTTCGATCCGGATATCATCCTTGTGACCTATCAGGCCAAGGACGGCGGCCATATCATGAGCGGACAGGGCATTGTGGTTTCGCTTGACCTGACGATCACGGACGAGCTCCGCGCAGAGGGCATTGCCCGTGACCTGGTGCGCATGATTCAGGATGCGAGAAAGCAGAGCGGCTGCGAAATCGCTGACCGCATCGTGCTTTCGCTGGACGGTACGTATCCGGCACAGTACGCAGAGTATATCTGCGGCGAAACGCTGGCCACGCTCGGCAAGGTCGATGCCCCGATTGCAGAATTTGAGGTCGAGGGTACCGACGGCGTCATCAGGGCCGCGATCGCGAAGGCCTAAGCGCGCGGGGAGCCCCCGCGGGCATTTCCCTCCGGGTGCATTTGACGAGGCTCTCCCAATTTACGAAGCACACGCCGCTGATCGCGGCTTCTGAAAGGATGCGTCTCCTTTGGGGATGTATCCCCAGACCCCGTTACGGATAGACAAATGGGCGCTGACATAAGCTGTCGGCGCCCTGCTGTTTGCGATGAAGCAGAATCCCCGCGTTTCTGCTCCTCTCATCTTTTCTCATAAAATGAAGCAGAGCGAACAGAGGGGAGCGCTCCGCGAACCGTCCCCGAAGGGATATGCCAGCGGGGGCTCCCCGCATGAAAGGAAATCACTATGGACAAATTCATTGCCGTCTGTGCGGTGCTCTGTATGCTGCTGCAGATCGTTCTGATTGTTGTGCTGCTGCGCGGAAAACCGGATGACGCCCGCAAGACCGTGCAGGAGATGCTCCTGCGGATGCAGAAGGAAGAACAGAAGCTCCGCCGCGAACAGTCCGCGCATACAAACGAAACCATCCGCCTTTCCATGCAGACCGTCAGCGATAATCTTTCGCAGAATCAGGCGCAGACACGCGATACCACCGCGGCACAGCTCCGGCAGTTTGAAGCGCGCATTCAGGGGCTGGAATCCGCAAACGCGCGTTCCATGAATCAGCTCCGCGAAACCGTCACGCAGCAGATGGAGCAGCTCCGCGAGCTGAATGATTACCGCCTGCGGGAGATTCAGAAAACCGTGGACGATACCCTCCAGGAGCATCTTGAGAAGAAAATGAACGAGAGCTTCAGGCGCGTCACCGAAAGCCTCGAAGCTGTCTACAAGGGGCTCGGCGAGATGAAAACGCTCGCCAGTGACGTCGGCGGATTGAAGCGCGTGCTCGCAAACGTCAAAACGCGCGGCACATTCGGGGAGATCCGGCTCGGCAGCATTTTGCAGGAGATTCTCGCGCCGGAGCAATATGATACCAATGTGGAAACCGTGCCCGGCAGCGGAAAACGCGTCGAATTTGCAATCAGGCTGCCGTCGGAGGACGGTGTGCCGGTCTGGCTGCCGATTGACTCCAAGTTCCCGGCGGACTGCTGGCAGCAGCTGCTCGACGCACAGGAATCCGGCGATAAAAATGCAGTAGATGCAGCACAGATGCAGCTTTCTCAGCGCATCCGCAGCTTTGCGAAGGATATTCATGACAAGTATATTCACGAGCCGGATACGACAGCGTTCGGCATTATGTTCCTGCCGTTTGAGGGACTGTATTCGGAGGTTGTGAGCAGCGGGCTGACCGAGGTGCTCCAGCAGAAATATGCGGTCAATATTGCGGGGCCTTCGACCATGGCGGCGATGCTGAATGCGCTGTACATGGGATTCCGGACGCTCGCAATCCAGAAGCAGAGTGATCAGGTCTGGCAGATTCTGAGCGGCGTCAAGGACGAATTCGGCCGCTTTGAGGAGGCGCTGAACGGCACGAAAAAGAAGCTCGATGCGGCGGGGCAGGAGCTCGACAAGCTGGTCGGCGTGCGGACGCGTGCGATCAACAGGCGGCTTGCGGAGGTGCAGCGCGCACCGCTGACGCTGGGCGTTCAGGAAGAACCGGCGCCCGCAGGGGAAGAACAGATATGACAGCGATTTCTTTTATGGCCGGAGAGCTGACGCTTGCGGCGGTGTGGATCCTTGTGCGGGCCGCGGTCTGCATCCGGAACCGGCGTGCGGACTGGAAGCGCGAGGCACTGCTCCTGCTGATGTATGTCAATCTTGCGGTGCTGCTGCGCTATGTGTTCTATCCCATGGAAAAGGTGAACGGGCATGTGCAGCCGCTTTGGTTTGAGCCGGATGCGGTGTTCCCGCTGCGGGTGAATCTTGTGCCGTTTGTGCATATCCTCGAATACGACAGCCTGCGGGATACGCTGCTGAATATCATCGGAAATGCGGCGCTTTTCGTGCCGACGGGCATCATTCTGCCGATCCTGTACAAGCGCCTGAACAGCCTGCGGCGCGTGACTGCGGCGGGCGCGGGGATGTCCCTTGCCATTGAACTGATGCAGCTGCCGTTTGCCGTCCGCGCATCGGATGTGGACGATCTGATTCTCAATACGCTCGGCTGCGTCGCAGGATATGGGATATATTGCGTTGCGCGAAAGCGGATGCATCTGAAAAAGGATACATAACAAGCGGAGTGCTCCTTCATGGGGCACTTTTTTATGCCGCCTGGTTTTCCACAGCTTCAACACGGTCATTCCGGTGTGCATCGGCACTAAGGGTGAATTCTTGAATTCTTGAAATCTTGTATATTTATATTGCATAAAAGCAGGCATTTCCCTTTGTATATATTGAACATATGTTTGTTTACTATGCACAAATGCAGACTGTTGAATTTATGCGATGCCAACAATACACAGAACACATCCTTCACAGCACCTGAAATGTTGGGCGTAATCAGGCAAAAATAAAAGCCGCGGCCTGCGGCGTGTGTAAAGCAAACGGGGGAGCGCTTCGCCAACTGCGCCCGGAGGGATATGCCCGCGGGGGCTCTCTGCCTGTGTTTATATTACACAGAAAACGTACTCTCAAAAATTTTCTTTTATGCATTTATACAAAGTTGCTGAAAAGTTGCACGCAAACGTACAACTTTTTCCCGTTTCTGCACCCTTTATATAAGCCCTTTTTCTTTTTCATGCGAAAGGAGTAAAAGAATGCAGGAAACGAAAACAGCAACCACCCGCCTGATCTGCATGGAGCAGGTCGAAGCCACACAGACCGAATGGCTCTGGTATCCGTATGTCCCGCTTGGCAAGGTGACGATCATGCAGGGCGATCCCGGAGAGGGCAAGTCCTCGATTGCACTGCGGCTTGCGGCGGCGGTATCCCGCGGAACGTCGGTGGAGAATCCGCATCTTGCCGTCACGAATCCGGATTACGTCATCTATCAGAATGCAGAGGACGGCATCGCGGACACGGTCAAGCCCCGTCTGGAGCGCGCGCACGCGAATTGTAGCATGATCTTCTGCCTGGATGATCCGCAGTTTCCGATCACCATGACCGACGGGCGGCTGGAGCAGACGCTGAACCAGCTGCGTCCCAGACTGCTGATTCTGGATCCCTTGCAGGCATTTCTCGGGGACTGCGTGGATATGCACCGCGCCAATGAGGTGCGTCCGGTGATGTCTTATCTTGCGGAGATTGCCGAGCGCTATCACTGTGCCGTGCTGCTGATCGGGCATATGAACAAGATGCAGAAAGGCAAATCGCTCTACCGCGGGCTCGGCAGCATTGACCTGACGGCGGCTGCACGCTCTGTTCTGCTCGTGACAAGGGATCCGGCGCATCCGGAGAACCGTGTTGTCATGCAGATCAAGAACAGTCTTGCACTGGAGGGAAAGAATATTGCGTTTCAGATGGGGGCGGACGGTGCGCTCCGTTATCTGGGAGAATATGAACTGACAGTGGAGGAGGCGCTCGGGGAGGAGCCGAAGCAGATGCCGGTGCAGCAGACGCAGCGCGATAAGGCGGAAGCTCTGCTGCTGGAATGGCTGGAACGGGAGAATCCGCTTTATATGCGGGATATTTACCCGATTGCGGACAGTGAGGGCATCTCAAAGGCTTCGCTGATGCGCGCCAAGAGAAGGCTCGGCCTGCGCAGTGAAAAAACCCCGGAGGGCTGGATCATCACAGGCGGGCAGCACCGGCCTGCAAATCCCTCCGGAGGCATTTGACGAAGCGTACTCAGTTTTCATAGCACATGCCGCTGTTCGCGGCTTCTTTGGCGTGTACACGCCCGGCATTTCAGGTTCACCGTGTATAGTTGGCATCGCACAAATTCAACAGCCTGCATTTGTGCGGGATATACAAACATATGTTCGATATTCACAAAGGGAAAGGTTCGCTTTTGTGCAATACCAATATACAAGATTTCAAGAATGCAAGAATTCACCCTTATTGTGTATGCACGCCTGATTCCCTGTGTTGAAACTGTTGAAGCGGGCGGGTGCTGCATGATCAGCAACCAGCAAGCGCTTGCCTCTGAATATCCGGACTGTTACCCTATGCTTTCGATTTCCCTCAGCCATTTCAAAATCACTTCTTCCGGGTACGCATGGTGATCGTCCGGATACCGCTCCGGTCAGGTCCGGGCATATCAGACGCGTGAACCATCACGGTCAGCGCGAACGTGGAATCCAGTCCGCCGGATAGACCGAAAATTGCCGTTTTGCAGATACATGGCTGCCTATACTTCGGGAAGAATCACATCCCCGTTTTCATTTGTCCGGATCTCCGGGAACTCCGTTTCCTCCGGTTCTGTCGGTGCAGCCGGCTTTCCGGTATCGGATTTCACGGTTTGCGCACTGTTCTGCGCAGTTGATTTTTTCGTTTCTGTACGGACGGTTTCCGAAGCAGAAACGGTCGGTTCCTCCTCAGAATTTGTTTCCGTCTGACCGGATACTTCGGTCACGTTCTGAAATGACAGGTCGTTTCCCGGATCCGGCGCCGGCGTATAAGCCCCGCAATTTGACATTCCGGATATCATCAAAGCCGACAATGCAATCAGCGTCCATGTTCTTTTCATATGATTTCTCCGTAATATGATAATAAGGGCGAATTCGCTTCGCCCTTATTACCGTGTTCTGTGCGATGTCGTTATGCCTCCGGCAAAACTGTATCGCCGCTGCTGGCCGTGATGATATCTTCCGATTCAAACTGAACCAGCTCAAGCTCAGGTGTCGTATACTGCTTCATGATTCTGCTCCTTTCCGATAGATTCATTGCCGCACGGTATCTGTCATGATCAGCCCTCATTGCGGAACTTCATTGTGGCGGTGTAATACCGGTAGATTGCACAGACGGCGTCCTTTGCTGCCGGATTGTCGCTGTACGCTTCACTCGTCAGCACTGCATGCACATACGAAAGTGCAGATGCATTGCATGTTGCCGTTCCGTTGTCTGTCCGGATCGTAAGCGTAAATGTATCAGCCAGCTTATGTGCGGAAATGCCGGGAATCGCAACACAATAACGGCCGTCACTCATCGTGGTAGGTGTCACAGTTTCCGAACCCACGGTTACTTCGATCGGTCCGGTATAAC
Organism: Oscillospiraceae bacterium; assembly: GCA_016281125.1. Lineage (GTDB taxonomy): Bacteria > Bacillota > Clostridia > Oscillospirales > Ruminococcaceae > Firm-04. The sequence continues at coordinate 105,254 of JAEEIA010000013.1, forward strand.
CCGCATCCGGGCGGATATAGAACAGTACGGTTGATTTCGATCTGAGATCAAGCGAGTTTGTGACCGCCTGAATATCAGAATCGCCCTTTTCAAAACCGCGTGCATAATCCGACAGTTCACTGAGAACAGCATCGTAATCATAGGAATCTGTATAATGCTTTGCCATTTCAGCATGCTCTACACCGATCGTCCAATGATTGGTTGCAGCGAGTACCGGCTGTGCGTAGTGACCGTAATCCGCAATCGCACGCACAAGCGCAAGCGTATTTTCCGTATATTGCTCAGAATTCTCTTCAACGGTATTGATATAATCCAAAGCCGAATAATCCTGGCTTACGGTCTTTTCGTCGCCGTAACGGAGAACTGCCGTGATGGTATCTGCCATTTCCACAGCGGTCACATCGCAGGAGAAGCCGTAGTACTTCCCATTTTGATTCTTGAATTCCGGGTCAAAGCCGGCTGTCGTCTTTTTGCCGTTCACAGTGAATTCCATGCTGCATGCTTCTTTTTCTGCATCCGTCAGAGAATCAAGGTTGACAAAGAAGTCAACGCCGATCTTCTCACCCAGCACAAGTCTGTGCGATTCAAATGTCGGTTCTGCTGCGGGTGCCTCATACTGCACGACTGTGAGGAAGTTTCTGCCTACGGAAACGGCATCTGCGTTTCTTGCGATCACGGAGATGACATCTTTGACGCCGAGCTCCTCAGCCAGAAGGTCCGCAGGGATCTCAAAGGCCGCAGTTCCGTCCGTCAGCGGATAGGAATCGGTAAACAGACCGTTCACATACACATCAAGCGAGGCTGCTGCCGGATCGGAAACAGCCGCATTGACAGTCAGTCCGGTTCCTGCCGCGACCGCAGCATCCGCCTTTGCGCGGGAAGAGAACGTGTCCTCTTCTGCATCTTCTGCCGCAAGCGTGATATTTTCCGCTCTGGTATAGGGCGACGCACTGTCAGTTCTGGTGCTGTTGATCAGCGCATCATACGAAGAAAACTGCTCATCCAGCCAATCAATTCTGTCGCGCATGTACTGAATGAACAGATCCCTTTCGCCCTCATATCCTCTGACATAATCTGCCCATTCTTTATTCCCGTCTTTGTCCTGATGTTCGCTTCTGTCCCAGCGTGCTGCATCGGCAAGTCCGGATTCATACAGATACCGGCTGTCGGATTCAAGCTGGCCGTCAGGTCTGATCATATCCTCCAGATAGGATCTGATCTGCCAGTATTTGTCGGTTGCAGCCGTCACAAAATACGGATCATCAAGGAATTCACGGTAAAAATTCTGCGGTTCTTCAAACTTGGAAACCTTCCAGCCGGTCGGATCCGGATCGTAAGATTCGTCGATCGTTTTCCGGATCAGGATCGAACCTGCACCGGTATCGAAATCCCAGGGCGGGCCGAAGGTCAGCAGACCGTCCTGCGGCTTATAGATGTATCTGCTCTTATAGCGGGCATCATTGTTGCCCATGACCTCCATCAGGAGCCAGTAGGAAACCATGGAGTCGAAATCTGCGATCTCTGTGTAATGCACCCTTCTGCCGTCAATGACCGTATAGCCGTCCTCTGAACAGTATGCATTCTCAAAATCCTGCCAGAGCGTCTGCACATATGCAAACATATCATTGTTGGTATTCAGGAATTCCGGCGACTTCATCATGATCTTCAGACCGTTCTCTGTCATGAATTTCGATTCCTCATCGTATTCCTCAGAGGATTCAAACAGATAGCCGCCGGAAATGTTATCCGTGTACTTTTTGTAATACTTTGCGACATTATAGGTAACGCCTTCAAATGTCACTTCACCGGAAGTAACCCACGAAAGATCCTCAACCATCTGTTCTTCCAGCGCGCTCTTCTGCTTCTTGGTGAACTTTTCCTTGTCTTTATCTGAATCGGCGATCGCATCAGCGGCATCTTCCGCAGCCTTTTCCCAATCCAGAATATTGACACGGGCTTTTTCGATGCCGACCTGCTCACCGAGCTGATAGTTGCCGACATACTCGCCGTTCAGGATCACATCGGTCCAGACAGTCTGCATGGTCGTCAGACCGAGTTCCTGCGAGAGCTTTGAAGCTGTCGTGTTGCGCAGCAGGCTCTCATCCTGATAATTTGCAAGCAGAACGTATTTTTTGCTCTCGCCCATGCCGTAAAGATTCGTCTTGTCTTTCAGCTTGATCTTGTAAGGCTTTTTCTCCCACTGCCAGGTTGTATTGCCGCGTCCCTGCAATGTGATCGTGCTGTCATAGACTGCGGTTTCCGTTTCGGTATTGTTCTGGATGAACATCGTGCCGTCCACTTTCACGGATTTGTCCTCCGGGGGCGGAACTGCATGATCCTTGGTTTCGATGTAAACAACAGGCAGCTTGCTGAAATATACCGTGTCCTCTGCGACCTTCTCTCCGTCAGCATAGCCCTCGACAGTGATCCACTTCTCATAGTATGCTTCCGACAGTTCAAACGTGGACACATCAACTTCCTGACCGTCTGCGATCAGCTTCAGCGTATAATTGTTCGGGTTTGTAATTTGCAGGGTATCCCCGACTTTCAGGTACGTTTTTTTGATCCCGAATGTTTCGGTCTGCTCCTCCTCTGCAAAGGCAGTCAGAACCGTTTTCCCGATGTACTGAGAACCGGCATTTGCAAACATCACATTCGCACATGCAGTCATGGCCAGTACAAAACTGATCGTTCGTTTGAGCGCTTTTCTGTTCAACAATTTCCATTCCTCCTAAATTTGCCGCGTCGGTTTCATTCCTTGATGCAGCAATCATAATGAAGTGTTTCAGAGGCGTGACCGCCTGAATGTTCTGCGAACAACGGATGGATGAATGTAGAAAAGCGTTTGAAAAGATCATTACTGAATATGTTCGTCAGACAGCGGAAGGGACAACACCGTCAAAACACTTTTCCGGCAGAACGCCGGGCTCTGTGTACACTGTTCCGTGCAAAAGCAGATAAAATCGCAGCTCCTGCGTGTATCCCCTCCTTCCGTTCAGAGGATCCTGCTGCTTCCTGCCGGCAGGATTCCATTATGATGATTGCAAAAACGCACCTGCCGGAAAGCATGTTCCGGCAGAATACGGATTCCCGCTTCACAGGCTGACCGGACTTGCAGCCGATTCCAAGCGTACCGGGTATGTGACATTTTATTAATTATATCATAGAATCCGTTTTGTGACAATATGATATATTAACTATCGGACGCCGAAAAATGCAAATACGGGCAGGCATTTTTTGTAAAATGTGTCTTTGTTGCTTTCCTACATGCACATTATATCGCATCGGAAGTCATTTGTGTGCAGAATTACAAATTTGTAATTGCAGGATCGGATATTGGGTTGCATCTATCTATAAAGTCATGAAAATGTCATGTGTATCACTCCTTGCGTTGACTTTTTGTATGGGCTTGTGATATAATAAGGGAAAGCAGATGATGTCTGCTTGAATGAAAAGACCAATGTGATAGGAGGATACGGCTATGTTCAAATTTTTAGCGGAGGAAACCGACAACAGGGAAAAGAGCGCAGAGCGCATTGCGTATCTCGAACAGAAATACGGAATTGTCTTCCCGGACATTCTTCGGCAGCTATACGCAAAAACAGACAACACCAGTGAAATGCATCTCTGTGTATTCCAAATTGATGGGTTTGAATTTGAAGCTTCGGAGCTGATTTCTCTGGATACAGAAGAATACAGCTTTGAATATGTAGCCGATATGGATCGTAAAAACGGCTTCCTACCTTCCGAATACTACCCACTGATGTATGACCGCGGCGGAGCAACATTCTATTGGAGCGCCGATTCACAGAAGGTTTTCTTTGTCACGGATGATGATATTGAGAATCCGACACTGATTTCCGAGAGTATCGAAGCATTCTTTGAACTGCTTGATAATTCTATCGTTGAAGAAGAATAAAATATACACAAGACAGCCTCTCCGTCATCCGGAAGGGCTGTTCTTTTACGGATGTTACGATTCGGTGGTTTCATTACTCCCGCATATCCGAAAGCGTATGCAAAGATGAGAATGCTCATCACAACAGACCATGTAAAGCAGTTCCATCCATCGGGCAAAGTCATGCGATCTTGACGGCAAATGCTGCTTCGCAGTCGGGAGTACCCGAACCCTGTTCTATTCTGTCTTGCATATTTTCCAGAAGTGTGCTATACTGTATCTGACGATTCAATTTGCTGATCATAAACAGAAAGGACGATCGGGTAGCTGTCGCAAAATCTGCGACAGTTCAAATGACAGGCAACTGTGAAGGCACGAGACAGGTTGACTACTATAACCTCAATGTCATCATGAACTGTATGGTTTGAATAAGACAGCACTGCTCCACAAAACCAACGCGGCTATGCTTTTCGATTCTCTTTTCAGATTGGTGTTGTCCTGATAATCGGAATATATGGAGATTAAAGTAATGAAATTTGAATACAGAAAAGCGACCATTGATGATTTGGATCTGCTGATCAAAACTCGAATTGAAGTATTAAGAGCAGCGAATAATCTTGACGATAGTATTGATATGTCAACAGTCGAAAGAGAGTCTCGCCTTTATTACGAGGACGCTTTGACAAATGATCTCCATACAGCATATTTAGTTTTTGATGAGAAGGATTTTGTTGGTGCCGGAGGAATCAGCTACTATACCGTTATGCCTACATTCCATAACCCAACAGGTAGAAAAGCATATATTATGAATATGTATACCAGACCGGATCACAGAAGAATGGGTATTGCAACAAGGACCCTTGAATTACTGATTCAGGATGCACAAAAGCGCGGAATTACATCTATCAGTCTTGAAGCAACAGATTTAGGAAGAAAACTGTATGAAAGCTATGGATTCATTCCCATGACTTCTGAAATGGAGTTACCAATCAAATAATTGCTGATTTAACGCAGGAACACTTTCCTGAAATGGGGAGTTTTTCAATATGGTTATGAGCGAAAAAGCACTAAAATACTGCGTTCAGAAACGTATTGATAGATTAACCCAATATCAGTATTGCACGCCCATTTTCGGTCGATCGATGCTGACTTGGGCACTTTGCATTCACTCTTGGGCGTTCCCAACCCCTATTCTCATTTTCCTTTCCGTCAAAAACAACCGCGCAGATTTAGATAATTCTGCGCGGTTTTGCTTTTTATATTGCAGTGTCATCCAGCAGAAAGTCTGTCAGCCCGATATTCAGGACACCGCTGTCGTTGTACCAGCGCTTGCGGATATCTTTGCGAACGATGATTTTCGGGAACGAATCATTTGTCAGAGCGAGCGGTTTTAGTTCCTGTGCTGCTTTGGCTTCATCAGGCAAAGCAAATGCAGACTGAATATAAATTTTCTTGCCGCCCATGGATGCTATAAAGTCAATCTCGCGAGCAACCTTTGAGTAGCTGCCGGAACCGTTTCTTTCATTTGCATATACGACACCAATATCGACTGTATAGCCGCGAAGAATCAGCTCATTATAAATGATGTTCTCCATGATGTGTGTCATTTCCTGTTGCCGGAATCCGATGCGGGCATTGCGCAAGCCAATATCTTCACAATAGTATTTGTACGGATATTCAAAATACTTACGGCCTTTCACATCAAAGCGCTTGCTCTCACTGAACAGGAAAGCATCCTCCAGATGTCCGATATATGCAGAGATCGTATTCTGCGAAACCGCATCTCCGGTTACGGAACGAATTGTGTCCGCGATCTTTTTCGGGTTGGTCAGCGAACCGATCGACGAGCTAAGCAGATCCAGAAGCTGCCGCAGAATATCCTCTCGCTCAATCTGTTTGCGATCCACGATATCCTTGATATAAACTTCATTGAACAGAGAAGTCAGATAGTTGGCTTTCGCTGTATCATTCGGTCGGGAGATAATGAGCGGCATTCCGCCGTAAAAGGCGTACTGCTCAAAAGCGTCTTCCTTGTCGCCGCCGACAGCAGAATAATACTCAGCAAAACTCAGCGGATGCACCTGAATCTCATCACTGCGTCCGCGGAACTCTGTCAGAATATCCTTGGAGAGCATTCTGGAATTGCTTCCGGTCACATAGATATCGAGGTTCGGAAGAGAGCGCAGATCGTTAAGTGCATCATAAAAAGTGATCGGTTTTCCGTCAGGGTTATACGGGTTCTTTACTGTGTCAGACATCTGAATCTCATCGACGAACAGATAATACTGCCCTTCCTGCCCTTCGACCTGGCTGCGGACATACTCCGCCAGCACAAGCGGGTTGCGGTATTGGATATCTTTGGTCAGGTCGAGCTCGATGGATATGATGTGCTCCGGCGTGACACCCTGTTCGGATAGATAGTGCCGGAACAGCGTGTTCAGCAGAAACGACTTCCCGCAGCGACGGATGCCAGTGATGACCTTGACCTGTCCGTCCCACATATAGTCAATAATCCGGTGCAAATAACGCTCTCTTTGAATCTCCATGCAATCACCTCATTGAAAAGTACGGCGAGTTTTAGTGCTAGTTTTCACTATTATACCACAATGAGAGGAAAATAGTCAATAGGAAACCGGAATTCGACTGAAATGTTTTGCGAGTTTTGGCGGAAGTGTTCAGAGCCCATCAGTCTTTTTCCAAGATAGCGATTCATCTTTTGGGCTTGTGAGGGACGGCAAACGCCGCGTTCGTCGCGAAATATGCGTATTTACGTTGATTATGTGCTTATTGGCGGCTTGATGCGTTAGAAGTTGACGGAGAAAACGAGGAATAGGATTCTCCATTCAAATGGATTGGAATCGTAGATAGTATTGAAAAAAGGTTTAATGTGTTCAGAGCTGTACCGTATGATTATTACGATACTAATTCATCATCTCTCGTATTCTTTCCACCAGCCCATAATCCGCAGGCAGCCACTTTACGCTGTTAAGCTCGTCCTTTGAGAGCCAGCGTGCCTCCTGCGCCTCCAGCAAAACCAGCTGCCCCTCTATGACTTCACACCAGAAGCAGTCCATTGATAGATGAAAGTCAGGGTAATCATACTCGACTGTTTCAATCAGATCGCCCACTTTTATTGTTGTTGCAAGCTCTTCCCATATTTCTCTTACCAATGCTTTCTGCGCAGTTTCGCCAGCTTCGATCTTTCCGCCCGGAAATTCCCATTGTCCTTTGAATTCGCCGTATCCTCTTGCAGTCGCAAATATACGTTTTTTCTCTTGCATAGAATCGCATATCACAGCTGCAACTACCTTAATCGTTTTCATATTCATCCCACCGTCAGCTGATTCGTCTTTCGCAGATACTTCGCCGGAATCGGTGTATGCAGCTTCCAGACGATATTCATCGGCTTGGAGCCTTCCGCCTGCACAAAATCTGCAAGTCCGAGAAATGTATAAGGCGCGGCGCCCAGCTTGCTGTTTTTGTATTCGCGGACAAACAGCATGACATTGCTGCCCAGTTCCCGATGATGCTGATAACGCTGACCGGTTTTGCTTTCCGGTGATGTGGTGCTCTGACTCTGCCAGTGAAACAGCGTTTCATTGATCGAATAGTCATGATACATCGTGGTGGGAGAATAATCCTTGTCCGATTTATTCAGCGTCACAAACAGCAGATCGGTCTTCTTGTCTTCCAGATATTTCACACCCTCACGCAGCGAGCTCGGCTTCATGAAATCCAATGCGACAAGAATCTGATCGCGCGTATAGCTGCAATGCACATCCAGCGGGCATTCAAAATCAACCTGCACCGGCTCGTCTACAAAGTCGAGCTGATCGTATTTGTAGTACAGCAATTCGATGATCTCATGCATCATGACCGGCGATGCCGCAATCTGTCGGAAGCCGTCAAGCAGGTCGGTAAAACCGCATTCCTCGTATGACTTCTGCCAGATCGTGAATTGCAGCATCTGCCACATGCGCTGCTGTACGCCGTCAAACTGATCAATCGTGTATCTTGCAATCTCCGGCAGATAATCCACTGCCAGTTCAATCAGTCTGTGAGAATCAATATACGACAACCGCGGCAGTGCTTTTGTAATGACTTCTTCCAGCGGTTCCGTGAAGTTTTCCCGCACTTCCGCCTGAACGCAGAGCCGTGCAAAGCTGGTTTTCGTTGCGTATATTGCGCTGATATCCAGCTGATAATCATGCAGGAAATTGGCAAGCGTCAGCTCTTTTCCGGTATCCTCCGTATATGCAGCAATGCGCCGGACCATGGCACTTTTGTTTCCAACTGCCTGCCGGATGTTTTCAATGATATACTGCTGCGCCTGCTTTTCAAGCTGGATATAGCAGCCCTTCGGCAGCATCGGGAAGCCCTTTTCAATCTCTTCCTTCACACTGCGTTCAGTATTGCCGAGAAGCGCGGCAAACTTTGATGCAAAGTTATATTTGACATGCGCCTGTCCGATGAAGTCCAGTACGGTCAGGCAGTCCTTCCCTTCACAAAGACGCAGACCGCGTCCGAGCTGCTGCAAAAAGACTGTCAAACTTTCCGTCGGACGCAGAAACATCACCGTGTTGATCTCCGGAATATCCAAGCCTTCATTATACAGATCAACAGTGAATATGAATTTGATCCCGCCGTTTTTCAGCTGGTTCTGTGCGGAATCACGCACATCCTTCGGGCTGTCCGCTGTCAGCGCAATCGACGGAATCCCATGCTTACAGAAACGCTGTGCCATATATTCCGCGTGCTCTTTTGATACGCAGAAGCCGAGACCTTTGACCTTTTCCATATCCGCAACATATTTGTTCAGCTGTTTCAGAATCAGCATCACACGGATATCGTTTCCGGTATAGAGCTGTGACAGCGCCGCACGGTCATACCCTCCGCGTGACCATTTGATGCTGTGCAGGTCAACGTCATCCGAGACGCCGAAATAATGGAACGGACAGAGCAGCTTACGGTCGATCGCTTCCGGAAGCCGGATCTCCGCAGCGATACGGTCATCGAAATAGGTCAGAATGTTTTTGCCGTCCATACGTTCCGGCGTCGCGGTCAGACCGAGCAGAATCTTCGGCTTGTAGTATTCCAGCAGCCGTTGATAGGTCGGTGCCGCAGCATGGTGGAATTCGTCCACGATGATGAAATCATAATAATCAGGTGTCGTTTTCTGATCGAGTGCCTGAGAATTGAATGTCTCAATGGATATAAACAGATGCTCAAAGCTAGTCGGCACTACACCGCCGTAGAACAGTTCTCCGAAATTGGCATCGTGCAGCACACCGCGAAAACATTTGAGACTTTGCTTCAAAATCTCTTTTCGGTGGGCGACAAACAACAGACGCGCATGACCGTTCTGTGCGATCCGGAAACGCTTATAGTCAAACGCAGAGATCACAGTTTTGCCTGTTCCGGTTGCAGCCACAACAAGGTTTTTGTAATGCTTCCGGATATCGCGCTCAACTGCCAGACGGTCGAGAATCTCCTGCTGATAGGAAAACGGACGGATATCGAAGCTGTAATCGCTCTGGTCGGATGCGTGACGCTCTGCTTTCAGCGCCAGCAGCAGATGTTCCCGTTCATCCGCAGAATACAGCGAAAAATCATTGCTGTTCCAATAGTTTTCAAAGGTCGCGTGAATCTTTCGGATCGTATGCGGCTGGTCGTGCGCTGTGATTTTGAGATTCCATTCCAGACCGCTTGACATCGCCGCATTGGAAAGATTAGATGAACCGATATAGGCGGTCGTAAAACCGGTATCACGGTAGAATACATAGGATTTTGCGTGCAGGCGCGTGCGTTCGGTATCATAGGATACTTTGATTTCGGTATTCTCCAGCTTGCTGAGTTCCTCGACTGCTTTTGCATCGGTTGCGCCCATATATGATGTCGTAATGACGCGCAGTTTTCCTCCGCGATGTGTGAATGCGGTCAGTTCATCAAGGATCAGCACCAGTCCGCTCCATTTGATAAACGAAACCAGCATATCAATCCGGTCAGCCGATTCGATCTCCTTTTTCAGTTCCGTCATCATCTGCGGTTCATGAACGGCACCTGTAAACAGCGAGCTCATTGACAGCGATGTTTCCGGCCGGGACATGGTAATCTGATTGCGGAGCGCATCAGCATTATTCTGCATATTTGCAACGGCAAGCAGCTGTTCCGCGCGCTGATCGACGCACATGCCGTCAAATTCTTCGTCATCGGTCAGCTCCGTGATTGCAGCAACAATTCTGTTTGCAAGCTCCAGCTGCTTCCCGGTATCATCCGCAGAAAGTCGAGCCAGACCTTTTTCAATGATCTCTGTCAGATAACCGGATAACACCTGCGGTGCTTCTGCCTTGTCGATCGCACGCTTGTCAATCAGCTGCGTCGTTTCGTCGATATCCGATGACAGCTGTTTGCTGATCACTTGTTCATATAGACCGGGCTTTAACATCGAAGCACCTCCTGGTATTATTCGCTTTTATTATAGGACCACTTATATCCGCCCGCTGGTTGCAATTTGATATTCGGATTACATGCATTCTTGATTGCAGATTTAGAGATGCCAGTAGCAACTGAAGCTACGGCAGCACTATCATATTCCTGTAACAGCTCTCCTGATAATGAATACTGGTATACTTTTTTTCGTAAGCTCATTGATCGTTGTTGCGCACTTTTACGACGAGCACATTTAATGCATCCATGTCCAGCAAAGCGGTCACTAATTGCTGCCTTCCAGTGATGACCACAAACAGAGCAGATCCACCATACACTCTGCCCGCTTTGCGGCTTATAGTCAAACGCTGTCTTTTCATTGCATTTATCCCATTCCTTGATTAAATCAGGTCGCAAGTCTCCGAACGATTTCCCTTGTTCGGGTTTGGAGTTGCGTTCAACATTTCTTTTGTCGCGACATATTTTACAGCCTGCCCCCTTGCATCTACTCGCAATGGTTGCGATCCATTCATGCCCGCATTTTCCAAGCCACCACACTTTTGTATTTACACCTGTAGATACATTTTCCGGCTTTAACTTGCTGTTTCTTGTCGGATGCCATTCAGCCGCTACCTGAGGATATTTGACAGCTAAACTGTTATCAAGAAAAGCGGAACGATATCTTTCAATAATAAGCAGTTCATCACGCTCAACATCAATATCAGAAATAATATGCATCCGATCAAATAGCTCAATAATGGTATGTGTTAGTGCGATTAATGTATCATCGTCCCTGTATATGCTGACTGAATCTGGTAACAAAGGTAATCCGTTTTCTCTAATTCGGTATAATTGAATACCGAATTCCAAGCATTTGCAGTCTTTCATAGTATCATGGGATATTTTTTTAGGTGTATTATGGTATTTGATCCCATCATATTCTATGGCAGCTTTTCTTTCCGGTAAGAATATGTCAAGTTCAAAACCCAATTCCAAATATCTGTTAAGTACCTTTTCACCAGCTGCTTCCAAATAAAACATAATTGCCTGTTCTGAAAATGAGGATTGTTTATAACAGTGCGGACACCTGCTGCCTCTATTACGGTTACTAACTACAGCTTTCCACTCAAATCCGCAATTCGGGCATAACCACCATACCTTTTTTGAAGAATTAGCAGTTATCTCAGTCGGTGAGATATTATTCTTTGAATGATTCCATTCTTCAGCCAATTTCGGATTGATGGTTTGTAGATCATTATATCCTGAAAGAACTTTGTGCCCTGAACAGTATGGGCATCCATCTCCGGCCACTCGCTTTGTAACGCTTGCACTATAACTATGGCCATTAGGACATAACCAGAAAAACTTTTTTCCGGAACCATAGGAAACATTAGCTGGGGTAATTGGTTCGTTTTCAGTCGGATGCCATTCTTTTGCAATTTCCGGATACTTCGATGCAAGATCGTTGAATCCCGGTAGAACTCTTTTCCCTGCACAATAAGGACAGCCGTTCCCATTATTTCGATTGGTCACTGTATCATCCCACGAATGTCCACATGGTCCTAGCCACCAAACTTTTTTGATTGAGGCCCGCTTAACATCTGATGGCAGGAGTGTTCCGTTTTTAGTTGGATGCCATTCACGAGCTAGCTCTGGATTGATTGTGGCTAGATCGTTGATGCCGGGCATGAGTCTTTGTCCTGCACAATACGGGCAACCAGACCTGTTTATTGTTCGATTTTTTATTGCGACGCGCCAACGATGACCTTTTGAACATACCCAACCTACCTTTTGAATTGAACCGGTGGTGTATTCACTCGGATCTTTTTCATTATTCTCATAATCCCATTCCGCAACCAGCTCAGGATGTGTAGTTGCCAAATCATTGACACCTTTTAGTAGTTTGGCCATGCTCATCACCTTTTCATCCGTTATTACATATAGAATACCACATATTCAGCTAAAAAGCAATACACATCTGGAACAGTTATTTGATTCCAAGCGCCAAACATAGAGCCGCCCAGATACCAACTCTAGGCGCCTATATCATCATATATAGGAGGGTGAGGTGATTCGTGTGAACTAGTTCACGCGGAGAAAGGCTGAAAAAGACAGAGGGTGTATCTGAAATCACGAAAATCGACGCACATACGCACAAAAATGGATGTTTGAGCATACTTGGAAAGAGGGTGCGCGTGAAATGCGGCGTGTGAACTTTCGTGTGAAATGGCCTTGAAATGGGCTTCAAAATAGCGAAAATCGCTTCAAAATACGGAAAAATATTTCCAAATGAGATAAAGAAAAACGACGATAATACGCGAAATTCACGCATTGTCGTCGTTTTCCCAAAGCGGAAAGAGAGGAATTCGAAAACCATCCAGCACAATACAAAAGCATCGTAAAATCGAGTTTTCATGGCGATGTTTTTGAGGCGTGTGCGATTTCGTGTGCAGTTTTCGTATGCGTCAAATAATCAACGTCCCATAGTAAAGCATCAGGCTCACCGCGAGGTGAGCCTGTTACTCTGATATGTTAGCGGTTTACGCCTCTTTTTTTGTGTGATAGATTCATTCCCTATTGTGTTCTGTATCTCCCTATGCTATAATGAAGAAAAAAGCACCGTACAACTTTCAGGGGGAATGCAAAGAGATTGATCAATGCTTGGGGAGGGATATTATGAAACACAAATCTA
>JAEEIA010000014.1 GCA_016281125.1 Oscillospiraceae bacterium
AAAAGGTGCTTGCCATTTGCTAACAACAAAGCAGCCTGCACAAATTGCACAGACTGCTTTTAGTTACTTCATAGATTATTTTTGTTTTTTGCGCTGTCTACTTGACAGGGGGCGGGTCATTATGCTGAGGGCGTTATTGTTCCTGTGGGTATGACCGGCACGATTCAGTTCACCGGCACCAGCGATGACCAGTTCAGCCCGTCATCCGGCAGAATGTTGTCGCTGTTTACATTTGCTTCTGATTCAGAAGCGGTCGTTTCCGTTGTTGTCTGCTGCGGCTGATCCGTGACTGCCTGTGCGGCTGTTGCAGCGTTTTCAGGTTCAGACGGCTGATCTGTTGTCACAGCAGCAGACGCGCCGCCGATCGCGATATCAGCTTCATCAGCATCGTCGGAACGATTCGTTGTCCCGCTCTGCGCAGTTGTTTTCTTTGCTGCCGTTTCGTTTTCGGTATCCGTCCCCGTTGTTTCGGGAACGCGCTCGCTGACAGTTGTTGTGACCGTCGCTGTGCTGTCCGTCACCGGGGAGCTGTCCGTCCTGCCCTCGCAGCCGCACAGAAGCAGGCAGCCGGTCACCGCTGCCGCTGTCAAAATATGTTTCATCTGTATCCTCCTGAAAGGGGCAGCAGAGAACCTCCGCCGCCCCTTGACTTTCACGATCACGAAATATGAATATCTCCGATTTCGCCGAAATCATTGCCGGTGCCGCCGTCCGTGAGGCCGGATGCAGTGATCACATCCTCGCTGTCAAATCCGATGATCTCCATTTCGGGAACTATGTACGTTTCTTTCATAGGTGTATCCTCCTTTATTCAAAATCAAGTTTACAAGTCAGGTCTGCGCTGATGTCCGAGCCGCTTGTGATCGTTACGACAAACATTGCACGATCACTCGAAGAGGCAGGGTTATAGGTAACGCCGTTTGAGATCACGCCTGTGTAATATGTACTGGTTTCATAGGTATAGTCCGTGCCGTTATATGTCGCTGTGAATAAAGCCTTGCTCTTGCCTGCAAAATCTGTTCTCGGAACAACAAAGACAAATCTGGTGTAGTAGGTGCCGTTCTTCTCTGCGGTCTGCTTGTATTTGCCGTCAGGGAGCTTCGTATCAGAATAACCAATGATTCTGTCTGCGTATTCACTCCAGTTTTCAGCATGTTTGTATTCCTCAATCTTTTCCGCAGGGACATAGATTGTGACATCAGGCAGAATCGCAGTGGAACCTGCCTCATAATCGTGGTAAACGAATGCATTGCTGCGAAGCGCAGTCAGCGTTTCTGCTCTTTCAACAATGACAGCTTTCAGCGCGTTGCATCCTCCGAATGCATATTGACCGATGCTTGTCACACTGGCCGGAATTGTAACAGATTTCAAATTGCATCCATAAAATGTAGCATAACCAATGCTTGTCACGCTGTTCGGAATCGTTACAGATTCAAGGCTGCTGCAATTACTAAATGCGCGCTCACCGATGCTTGTCACACTGTCCGGAATCGTAACAGATTTCAGATTGCTGCAACCGGAAAATGCTTCCTTATCAATGCTTGTCACAGTGTCCGGAATTGCATAAGCAGTTTCTGGTTTTCCGGCAGGATAAGTGTGCAACTGTCTTTTACTTATTGAAAACAGCACGCCATTATCAGAACAATAACTCGGATTCTGCTGATCCACGACGATCTCTGTCAGGCTTTCGCAACAATCAAAAGCCTGATCTTCGATATTTGTTACACCGGAAGGAATTGTGATGCTTGTCAGACTTGAGCAATAGCCAAACGCACTGCTTCCTATGCTTTCCACGCTGTCCGGAATGGTGATGGAAGTCACACCTTCGCATCCAAAAAATGCGGTGGAAGAGATATCTGTCACGCCGTTTCCAATCACGATCTCAGTAATGATATCGTAATAATTGAACCACGGAGCACTATAAGTAGAGTAATTCATTTCACCGGTTCCGCTGATGGTGAGAACGCCGTCTTCCAGTGACCATGTGACATTATCTCCGCATTCACCGGAATCAGTCACTTCTGCGTGTGCCGTCAGCACAGCCCCGCTGAATAAATCTTGTACGGCTGTGTTGGCGGGCATTGCGCCGGTCACAAGCGTCAGTGCCAGTGTAAATGCTGCCGTTTTCCTCCAAAAGTTTCTTTTCATCAATAAACCTCCTTTTTGATCGCAAAACTGTTGTATTCCGGATCCATACACAGTATAGTTATATTATAGCATGTTTTTCGGGCTTTGTCACTATCTGCAGGCAACATAATTTGCAAAATGCACGTTGAATATGTGACAATACCGGAACGCAAAATTGTTATCATCCCACAATACAACTTGCAAATGAAGCATTCGGATCCATTGTACGTTCCTATTATAATACAGATTCTGCGCCATGTGTGCAGAATTACAGATTTGTAATTCCGGCAAAAATAACAGGCAGCCTTGCGATGCCTGTCTGATCGTTGCGATCTCTGTTGTTTTATTCTGCATGATGCTACTCCCGTGTCTAAAAAATGCCAATTTCCTACATGGAGTTTTTTGGAATCTCCATTTTACTCCATCAAGTTTCCTGGAGTTTATTATACATCATTGGACACAAGGATGGAAAGCGCGGATTATTTTCTTTGTAAGCGTAAAACCTTTCTCGATCAGAAAAAGTAAATCAGGGGCACTTATGTGAACCGGATGCTTTTTGATTGGACACAGAATCATTTACGCTTACCCTGATACTGCTTCGGCTTGCCGGCAACGCTGATTTTTTCGGATATGCATACGAAACCTCAACCATGCCGATTGTATGACGAAACAGGTTTTAAACTGTGCAGCAGGTTTTCTTGACAGCCTGCCGGAAATATGTTATACTCATAACAATAATGCCGATTCGGAAAATCAGACACTTCAAAACTGAAAGAGGGGGAATCTGCATGAAAAAAAAGATTGCAGCCATCACTGCTGCGCTGATGCTGTGCCTGCCCTGCACCGCGCCAGTACAGCCGGTCTGTGCGGCAGAAGGAGAAACCGAGCCCATTGCCTGCGTCAGCGACAGCGGTTTTAACGTCAACGGCCGGGAATACTATGTATGGGCAGGTGCTACCTGTTCCAATCTGGTGCCGCTGGAAGACGGCGGCTGGATGCGCGTTCAGACCTTCTGGGAAAGTAAAGATCTGGTGCGGATCGAATACTATGACGCCGGCTTTCACCTGACGGATCGCTTTTATGTGCCGAGAATGATGCCGGATTACGGCGGATTCTATCATGCTTCCGACGGCTGCTATTATATCATTACCGGTGACATCCATCCCACGCCCGCGGGAGAGTCACCGAAGTTTGATATTGCAAAGTACAGCACCGACTGGAAGCTGATCGCGCATGTGCAGACGACCGGTGATGACGTCATAGAGGCATTCTATGGGGGCACTGTGCGATGTGCTGATGACGGCAAACGCCTGATCATTCACACCGCCCGCAAGATGCAGTCTGGGCATCAGTCCAATTATTCCATGGAGCTGGATATGGAGAGCATGAAGATCACCTATGAAGGCGGCGGCAGAGCCTACGTTAGCCACTCCTTCAATCAGTTCGTGCTGTTTGATCAAGACGACAT
The DNA here is from genome assembly GCA_016281125.1 of Oscillospiraceae bacterium. GTDB lineage: Bacteria > Bacillota > Clostridia > Oscillospirales > Ruminococcaceae > Firm-04. Next base: position 3,596 of record JAEEIA010000014.1, read on the forward strand.
CGTGATGCTGAATCAGGGCGATTATTATCCGCGCTCCGTGGTGCTGAACCGCGTGTCCTCCTCCGGCAGTAACGGAAGTGTGGATATGGTATATTACGGCGATATGGGTGATGCCGATCACAACGATATGAGGCTGGTGAACTACACCGGCGTTTCGGTCGGCGGGTTTGTGCAGAGCAGTACGCATTATATTGTGGCGTACAACACGATCAATCAGGATCGCTGGTATGAAATTGCCGAGCAAAAGGATCGGCGCAGCGCAGAAACCGCAAGAAACGTCAGGATCGCGGCGGTTCCGAAGGATGATCTGCACGAGGACAGTGTTCTGAATGTGGATGTTACGGATTATCCCGATGACGGCGTGAGAGCGTCCATTCCGTATCTGGTTCCGGTCGGCGGTGACCGTTTCATGCTGATGTGGACGCAGGGCGAAATACTGCACTATATCTTTGTGGACGGCACCGGCGCACTGATTGGTGAGGAATACGAAATGAAGGGACAGCTCTCCGACTGTGAACCGGTAGTTTCCGGCGGTAAACTTTACTGGTACACCTGGGAGGAAGCCGATATCCGCTTTTACAGCATTGATCTGGAACACCCGGAGCAGACCGAAATTGTGCAGCGCAGGGCAGCGCATGAATTTGAACAGACAGAGCCGGATGCAGAGGGCAATACTTACGATGTCTGCACGAAATGCGGTCTGCGCCTTCAGCACGATGACCCGCGCCAATATCTTGTGGATATTTATAAGGTCAGCAGCACGGATGACAGATGTGTGCGGACACGGTTCTATCCGGAAACGGAGTATCTGGAAACCGGCGACGAATTTACAGTGTACATAGACAGAGTCTGTACCGATGATACTATTTTCTTCCGGTCGGTCTGGAAAGGCGAGGCCGCGCTGGATTATGATATTGAAACCCGCCGTTATACGGTCACTGAATTTGACGCACCTGCTGTCTTGTTTGACATTCTGGTTGAAACGCGGGATGATTCGCTTGTCATTCCGCACGCACAGACGGTTCAGTTTTGGGCAAAGCATAACTATGCGTTTGTGCGTATGCAGAATCCGGACGGTGATGCGGCAGGCAGCATCACACTGAAATGCACAGACTGCGGGCATACCGCATCCTTTGCAACGGATACACTCTCCGGCGTAAACGGTGCGGCGGTTCGGACGGCGCTGAAAAACGACAATCCGACGGCTCCGGCAGTTACAGTCCTGATCACCGACCCGGAAACCGGCGAGGAGACCGCAGCGGAATGGGGCGTTGATTTCACGGCCGCCTATGTCAGCGATCCGGATACGGAGCAGTCGTATGCAGTCATCGTCGCGGCAAAGGACAGCAGGAAACTCAAGGGTTCTGCGGTAATTCCGTTTGACAGCACACAGCAGACGCGTCCGGCAGGCGACGTGAACGCAGACGGAACAGTGAATCAGGAGGATGCCGCCCTGGTCGGAAAATGGCTGTGCTGTGAACTGGATGGCTCACTTGCCGACTGGCAGACCGGCGACATGAATCAGGATGCGAAGCTGGATGCGATCGACCTGACGCTGCTGAAACAGGCATTGCTCACGAACCGCGCATAAAACGCATCAGCGGTCGTTGCTCTTGTTTCAGCCGGACAGCGATTACGGATTAACTTTTTGCACTGAACATGCATTGTTAGAGCCGAGTATAATACGGCTTATTTTAACCGGGCAGAGAGAGGATACCCTCTCCCTCCCATTGCACCGTACAAACCGGTCAGGTATACGGCGCTGTATCAAGACAGATTATTCAAACGAACCTGAATGCTGCATTTTTGTTTTGAAAGGAGATACCAGAATGAAATCATTTCAGAAACTCGCTGTCCTCGGGGCAGGCGCACTTGCACTGATGAATGTTTCCGCCGTGATGCCTGCGGTGTTTTCCGTATCCGCGGCTGCGGAGGAGGGCACATGGAAATTTGACGAAACAACCGGCACACTGACGATTTCCGGTGTGTGGCAGGATTTTTACACCGGAACATCGTCCGCACCATGGGAGAAGCTGGGAAACAATACGAAAACGCCCGTTCTTTCTGTCGTTTTCGGAGAAAATACGAAAAGTATTCCGGTGAATGCACTGTGCGGATTCAAATCTCTGAAGTCGGTTACGATTCCGGCGGGGACGGAAACCATCGGTAATTATGCGTTCATGAACTGCACTGCACTGGAGCAGGTTACACTGCCGGACAGTCTGACTGAGATCGGGAATAGTGCGTTCTTCGGATGTACTGCCCTGAAATCAGTGGCTGTGCCGGAAAAAGTCACGTTGATCGGAGGGGGGGCGTTCCGCGGCTGCACTGCACTGAAGGAGATCACGCTGCCCGAAAAACTGACTGAAATCGGTTCTTTTGTGTTTCAGGATACGGCCTGGCTGGCTGACCGGCGTGCGGAGAATCCGCTTGTGATCGTCAACGGCATTGTGATTGACGGTTTCACCTGCAAGGGTGTTGTGCAGATACCGGACGGCGTAACAGAGATCGCTTATTCTGCATTTGAAAAGAATGAGGAGATGACGGAGGTCGTTTTTGCAGACAGCGTGGCGAAGCTCGGTTTCAGAGCCTTTTCTGAGTGCGAAGCACTGGAAAAAGTGGTGATCCCGAAGCAGATTACATCCGTGACGGATTATGCATTTTTTAACTGCGAAAGTCTGGAACATGTTGTCATGGAGGAGGGCGTTACCGTCATCTGCGACGGCGCATTTGCAAATTGCGAACGGCTTGCAGATATTGTGATTCCGGAAACTGTAAACCGGATTGAAACATACGCGCTCAGAACGACCCCATGGATGGAGAATCAGCAAAAAGAAAATCCGCTTGTGATCATCAACCATATTCTGGTGGACGGCACCTGCTGCAAGGGCGACGTTGTGATCCCGGAGGATGTTGTGCGGCTTTCGCCGTATGTGTTTTATTCGTTTGACGAGTGTCATATCAGATCCGTTGTGATCCCGGATGGTATCACGGAAATTCCGTACTGTGCGTTTAATCAGTGCAGGGAGCTGACGTCGGTCACAATTCCGGATACGGTCAAACGCATTGATAACAGTGCATTTGCTGACTGCATACAGCTCAGGGAGATCACGATTCCGTCAAGTGTCCGGGAGTTGGGATGTTCTGCATTTGAGGGGAGTCAAATCAATTCCGTTGTGATTCCGGAGGGTATCACGGAAATTCCGCTCAGTGCGTTTAAACAGTGCACGGAGTTGACGTCAGTCACAATTCCGGATACGGTCGAACGCATTGATGCCCGTGCATTTTCTGATTGCACACAGCTCCGGGAGATCACGATTCCGTCAAGTGTCCGGGAGTTCGGACATTCTGTGTTTAGTGGAACTGACCTGACAATCAAAGGATATACGGGTTCTGCTGCTGAGGCATATGCAGAAGAATACGGGATCCCGTTTGTCGCAATCGGCAGCGCTGTGCCGGGACAGACCGAGCCGCGCTGCGGTGACGCCAACACGGACGGCAGCTTTGATATTGCCGATGCCGTGCTGGCATCCAGATACATCGTTGCAGATGCGGATGCTGTTCTCACCGATACCGGTAAAATGAATGCGGATGTAACCGGTGACGGCGCCGTTCAGCCGGATGACGTGGCCGCGATGCTTCAACGCATTGCAAAGAAGATTCTGGTGTTCCCGGCTGAGGAGAAGAACAGCGCGGAATAAGCGGATCATTCCTGCGGGCGAAAGTCCTGATTGACCGCTGCCAACGCTTCACATAGCCTCAGCATCTGCATTATCCCATATATCCATGTGGAAAAACAATGAAGGCACCCCCTCGCTTCATTCCGATGAATCGAGGGGGTAATTTCAGGTTACCAGGTTTACCGATGAAGCCGGACCTATTTGAAAAACGAAGCATTGAAAAGTATCCGTCTATAACTGTGCCAAATTACGCTTAGGCGCAGTTATAAATCAATGACCGCATCAAAGCCGTGCCGCCGCCCTGCTGGATTTTCGTTCCGGGAGGTTCTGCACGGCCGGATATAAAAATCCCGACTGGTTCTGTTTTGCGGTCTGACCGGCGCAGCGGCAATCGCCTGCTCCGGAGCAGGCCGGCGCGGATCCTCAGTATGCATGCAGCTGCTTTGTGCGGGAGCCTTCGCATAGATTGCGCCTTTGCGCATTCCTTCTGCTGCGCGCTGGTCTTTTGTTCATGCTCAGCAGCCTTTGTAAACAGATCAATATGGTCGGATGCATTCACGCCCGCAGACCGTGAAGGCATCCGGCAAGGTGTTTTCACACAATCTGAAATGCCGGGCGCACTTAACAAAAAGTATACTCCCACGGCAACTCTGTGCGGTGCTGTTCAAATGAATCCGGGAACCGAACCGGCTCCCCTCCCCTTCTGTTTGATCCCCGGTCACCGTCCGGGATATCCGACGGTATCCGGAATCTGACGGTTTCCGCAGGCAAATTGCGGCACATTTTTTCGGATCATCTTGCAATTTTCAAGTGCAAACAATTATCACTGATATTGCCCGTCAAAGAACTATATTGCACTATTCTTAGACATTGTGTACATTTATGCCTTTAATTTTGTTTAGAATAATATACGAGTTAGGTTCACTTTTGCGCATTGTGCGATTTGTTAGACTGTGTTATAATAAAAATGCGGGCAAGGGAAAACATGACGCAGACCGGATGCGGGATCTGTCCCGGGAACGGATCCTGAACAGAGTGGAAACACCTGTTCCGCTGCTCCGGCGTCGTGTCCGTCGATGACATTTTGCGCAGAATGTCATCAGCTTGCCGAAACACAGACAGACATATCGTATTATCATGTATACGCAGAGTATGCAAGGAGGTATTATCATGCGCGGCACAAAGAAATAGCGCAGCGTTCAGACTGCGGGGAATCCGGAGTCATCCTGCAAACCGGATGGAATAATCCGATCCGTTCTGTTCTCAGCATCCGCGAAAAGGCTTCTGCTGCAATCCCATTCGCGGGAGCATTTTCAAAGGGAAGGAAGATACCATGAAAAAACATCTGATTGCTCTGACCGTCGTTTTGCTTTCTGCCGGGGTCATCATCATCGCACTGTCCATGCTCAGTCACATGCAGAAGGACGCTGCAACGGTCGCAACGACTTTCGGAACCGGAACAACAACCGTTTCCGGCACGGATCTCACAACAGAGTCTTCTGCAACAACGACAACGACTGCGAAGAAGAAAAAGCGCACGGAGGATCCGGAGGACAGTGAAACGGAACCGGATGATCCGGAGGACGAGGCGCAGGAAGACGATCCTGAGGAGGATCCCGCAGAGGAAGCGGAGGACAAAGGCGGAGAAATCGGATACGACCCCGAACTGGCAAAAATCTCCCCCTTCTCCGACCGTGATCCGAAAAAAGAGGAACAGCTGCATCAGCATGACGGGGAACCGTCCGATGCGATTGTCACGGAACCGGTCAAACCGCCGAAGGAATTTGATGAAAGCGAATTGACGCCGTCAGTTCCCGCAGCACAGTATGAGGATACGGAAGAACCCGAGGAAGTCACCGAGGACAATCCGGACGAATTGGCGACAGAAGAAATGCCTGTTGAGGAGGAATGATATTCCGTCCTCACGGCACACACACAAAGCACATAAACAAAGGCCACAGAATCACATGCATACAGGGATGAAACCTGTCCCTGTCCGTTATTGAAATACCGTGTACATTCAGACTAATGTCAGGAGGTATCATTATGAAACACACCGCACAAAAGCGCGCAGCAAAAGCTGCATCGTTCTTGCTCAGTGCATTTGCACTCAGCGGAATCGCACTTCTGAAACCTGCAACACTTACGGCATCTGCCAATCTGGACTTCACACAAAACGGCGTCAACTGGTACAAGGATGACGCAACAAAAACCATTACCGCGATCAGCCTGGCGAATCCCAACGCGACCTCTGCGGTGTTTGAAACCAGATCCACCTTCCCGCCCAGCACCTGGACATATGTGATCGGTGAGGACATGCTGCGGGGAAACACCAAACTCAAGAGCATCAAGATCAAATCCGGTATCAAGCGGATTGATGCATCCGCATTCCGCAACGACTCGGCTTTGACGACAATCAATCTGACCGAGGCGACGGATCTGACAACGATCGGAAACAGCGCATTTGAAAACTGCGACGCCCTGACCACGATCCAGGTCAGCGCAAACACCGGCGTGCAGACCATCAACTACTCCGCATTTTACGACTGTGACGGCCTGAAAACGGTGAATCTCTCCGAACTTTCCAAGCTGAAAACAATCGGAACAATCGCGTTCTATTCCTGTAACAGCCTGACCTCGATCACAGTGCCGACTGGTCTGACAACGATCGGCACCCAGGCGTTTCAAAGCTGTTGGAACCTGAATTACGTATACCCGTACACATGGAACAATGAAAAGATCTTCGACTGCAAACTGCAAAGCGTCGGCGCA
>JAEEIA010000015.1 GCA_016281125.1 Oscillospiraceae bacterium
CGTCGCTGCGCTCCTCACTCCAAAAGGTGCTTGCCATTTGCTAACAACAAAGCAGCCTGCACAAATTGCACAGACTGCTTTTAGTTACTTCATAGATTATTTTTGTTTTTTGCGCTGTCTACTTGACAGGGGGCGGGTCAGAACGCTCTGAGGGGCATTGCTTTGAAATATCGTGCCGGAACCGTGATGTCAGAATCGGATTTTCTTTGCGACTTTCAGGAGAATGAAAGTGACATCCTCAGTTGTGAGTGTGCGGTCCAGGTCGCAGTCTGCGTTGTCGCGCCCTTCGTCCGTGACGACGGCTTCCGCATCCGCTGTCAGCATCCGGGAAAGCAGGACGGCATCAGCCACATCCACCGCGCCGTCACAGTTGACGTCGCCGCGGTTTTTCTGCTTCGGTGCGATGTTTCCGGTGACCGGATCTGCAATATAATATTCCAGGCGCTGACCGCTGCCGGCCGAGAGTACGACCATTACGCTGCCGTCGCTTCTGAGCAGAGCGTTAGCATATTCCGCCTGCGTGCCGGTTTTTTCTTTCAGCGCTTTCATCGCCAGATCCTTGAGCGCATCCATTGTGTAAGCGGCATTTTCCGGCATCTTCGGCGGATTGAGCAGATTGCCCGTATTGCCTTCACCATCGGTAACATCCAGTGTAAACGGATCAATTTCAAGGTAACAGCCGTTTCCGATGCCGCCAAGATAATAGAAGAAGTAAGCGGACAGTGATTTGTTCGGTGCAAAGTCTGTGCCCAGAACAGCATTGATATACGCAGTTGCAAGCTGACGCATTTCATCGAAGGAACGCAGCTTTGCGATCTGCTCCGGATCGTCCGTGATCAGGTTCATATACATTTCGATCAATATCTCATCTTCGGGAGATGAGAACAGGATATAAATGCCGCCGTTGTCCATATTCCGCATCACGGAGCCGTTCAGTGTCCGGTTATTGAAGCTGAGCGTCAGACTGCCGTTCTCGCCGACCGTGTAAGTAAACGGCGTGGTTTCATCCACATTGAAATCGGCGTTGTGCCGGTTGACGAGCATCGTACCGGTTTTGCCGTCCTCATTGAAGCGCAGCAAAGTGTCATCATTTTCATAATAGTCGTACAGTCCTGCCGGGATTTCGGAGAGATACTCCGGACATAACACTGCTCTGGGGCAACAGTTCTTTAAGTCTGAAGTAAGCGAGCCGCGCCCGTTGAAGATATTCACATAATAATAATCCTGATGAAAGCCCTCGCTTTCATCGCTGTTGTTGATAACGATCATCAGCCACCCTTGCGTAAGCGAATGACGGGTAATGACCATCTCAAAGTCGCGGGATTCATTGGATTGTCTGAGCGCATCCTCCACGAGTGCTTTCTCGGGGATGAACTTTTTGCCTTCATACACCTCTCGGTTGCGTTCACTTCTTGAAAGATCCATAACGGTATCGTCATCCAGATTTTTCAGCTGGTAGTTGGTATCGGAAAGCGGCCATACGGTATATTCCTTTTTCTCATTGCCGGACACAAGTGTCAGCCTGTCACCGTCAGCCGTATAGCTGTATTCTGTGACAGAACCGTCCCAATAGCTTGTGTAGGTGAACGTGTTTTCACCGAGCATATAATAGCCGTGATCCGGTTCAGCCCAGAATCCTTTTTTTGCGGCGAGCTCTTCTGCCGCATTGCCGGTCGAACGGATCTCCACGAAATTATAGGCCTCATCCATGACCGTAATGGAATAATTCTTCAGATTTGTGACGTCATATTTCACCGTCCAGACGCCTTCCTCATTCGGTTCGGCGGCAAGTACGTCTGCAAAATCGTATGCGGAGCCTTCTGTTTGTTCGGCAAGATGACCCCAGCTGCGGAGCACAAAGGGAAGGTTCGCAATATTTTCGTATCCTTGGTCCTTCAGGGACGATCCGCTGTTGTTGGTGTACTGATAAAAGGCTTTTGCAAAGCAGCGCTTTCTGATATCCTTTTCCTTGCCCGGCTGATAAGCGCCTGCTTCGCCGCCGTCACCGGTGCCGCTGACGGTCAGGCCCTGGAGCTGCCGGTCATCGGCTGCGGTAATCACCAGATAAGTTCTGCCGTTTTCCTGAACAGTGTTATAGCTGACCTTCGGTGCGGTTTTATCCACATGAACGGTTGCTTCAAGAATCTGCGGGTTTTCTTTCGAGCCGGGATAATCAATCCAGCTTTTCCGGATGAATTTGTAGTCGCCCTCTTCCAGCTTTTCAAAATCCTCAAAAGCATAAGCGATTTCTCCGGGAGCCCCCTGAAACATCTCATTTCCGTCTGCATCGAGCAGCTGTGCTACTGATCTTACATTTTCTCTTCTGATATTCTCATACCGGAAACCGGTTACAGCGTCTGCAATACTATCTCTGTTCGGAGAGATCCAGCATTCCAGTGAATAGGATGCAAGCTGCTTTTTTTCTTCTTCTGTTGCATAATCATAGGCGAATACGAAATCCTTTAAGACGGGATAGTCCATGACCTCGTACAGTTCGTCTTCCGGTACACGTTCCATGATCTGTTTGTAGAGCAGTCCTGTTCTGACAACGGACAGCGGAGTTTGATCCCTGAACAATCCCTTTCCTTCTCCGAATGAGATATTGACGGAATCCGTTTCCGGATCAGAGTACGGGATCTGCGCCCAGTCGCCGTGATAGCCGAGCATCGGAATCGAGATATCCGCACTGTTTTCTGCGCCGGAAAGCAGGATATAGCCTTCTGCGAAGAAGCCGTATTTGAACAGCTCCTCCAGCTTCCGGCACTGCGCAGCATCCAGACTGATGCTGACCGTCACGGTTTTCGTTTCCCCTGCGGCGATTGTCACCGGGCCGGTAAAATCGGATGTGCAGTTCAGCTTCTGCTGACCGGCCGTCCGGTCGATTTCCAGCTTGGGGTCATAATAGGTTCCGTCTGTTGTCAGGCGGATTTCGGCCTGCGGATATGTGACTGCTTCATCGCTGTAATTGGTCAGTGTCAGATCAAAGCTGAATGTGTCACCGAGCTTGTCAAACAGATTGACCTTGGCATCGCCTGCCGCTCCGGTCATCAGCACCTTTGCAGCCATTGCCCTGTCAAGGGATACCAGACCGGCGCCCTGCCGTCTGGGCGTGACAAAATTGCCGCCGTCCTCATAGGGCACTGCGGTATTCATCAGCAGGCGGCGGACATAGGCTGCAAAATCCGAGCCGGTCAGCTCCACGCCGAGCTTTTTGAGATACTGGCGGAGAACAGCCGTACAGCCTGTAACATACGGCGAGGCCATGGACGTGCCGGATGCTGTATAGTCGCCGCCGTCATACGCAGCAGAGCGCACACGGCCGCCGATGCCCATGATGTCGGGACGCAGATCCAGCGACGATTTGACGCCCCATGAGGTATAGGAGCTGACGACGGAATCATACTCACGTTCAATCGGTTCATTGGTGATCGTCAGCGTTTTATTTTCTGCTTCGAGCATCGTCTGACCGTCCGCCCAGGAAATGCCGTTGATGACGAAGGAAGGGGTGAGGGAAAAGATATAGTCCATGCCGTCCGGCTGCTTCTGGTCAATCAGAATGACGCCGCATGCGCCGTTATTTTTTGCGCTGGCTGTGATTTCTGTCGGAGAGATATCCGCACGCTGCACCAGTGCGATCCGGCCGGTCAGATCGCCGACCCGTTCAAAATCTCTGGCCGTGCCGTTTGCGCAGTCAACATATTCATATTCTCCCGGCGACAGACGGTCGGCAAGATAGAACAGGCCGCCGATTTCATCCATCATCGGAATGAGCACGATCTGTTTTTCACCAAGGAGAAACGCATCGCCCAGGGCAACGCCGGCATTCTCTGCCGATGCGACCATCATGATCGGGGAACCGAGCTCTGTCTTGTCTGAAATCATGCCGGTATCGGGATTTTCCGGAATTGCAGGTTTGCCCCAATAGTATACGCCGTTGTCCGCATTTCCGGCAGAGTTGCAGACAATGACGCCTGCGCGGTCTGCTGCAAGCACCGCATCGGAAAACGGGTTATTGCCCCAGTATTCTATTCTGTCTGCGCCCCAGCTCATGTTGATGACATCGGCATGCAGCTTCACGGCATCTTCGATGGCCGCAAGACCTGCATCCCCGTCGATATAGCCTTTGGGCGTACTGACGCCGAAAAACATCAGCTGCGCGTCCTTGGCGATACCGGATAAAACTGTCCCGTCCGAAGTCTGGAATGTGTTTCCGGCCGCAATTCCGCTGACATGGGTACCGTGATACTGGGAATCATCCGAGATTCCGCTGTACGGATCCTTTTCATTTGAATAATTGATCACAAACGGGAGCTTGCTGCTGATATACGCCCGATCCGGATCGACGTCACGGTTCAGAATGCCGCTGCTGATGACCTCTGCGACATCCTCCTTGCTGACAGCGGTTTCAATATCGTCTGCAAGCGGCGCAAACATCGGGTGCGTGTAATCCAGCTCCGAGTCGATGACCGCTATGACCTGCCCCTCGCCGGAGCATCCGGTATAATCATAATAGGCAGGAAAGCCGCTGAGTGCGGCGGCCTTGTTCATCTGCGGCACGGCGATGTCTTCCATGACCGTAACGCTGACAACATCCGGCAGTGCCTGCACCTGTTCTATCAGATTTTCAGGCAGCTCACAGCTGAAGCCGTTGTAGAGTGCGCTGTAACTGAACCCGACCTGCAATTCAGGATAAAATGCGCGGATGCGTTCCTGCACAGCCTCCTGCACTGCCTTGTACTGCGCCGTCAGCTGCATGGCCTGATCTGTTTCAAGATAATCAGAGCCCATTTCAACTGCCTCCGGCTGTGTCATGACCGCATCGCCGGTGACCTTGACGATCACGGTTACGGGTTCATTGCTTTTCTGCTGCGAAACAGGTGATGCAGTGTTCTGTTCCGGCGGAATCTGTGCGGCTGCGGACTGCAATGCGCCCGAGCTGCTGATGACTGAGCACATCATGACAGCTGCGGCTGTCAGACTGAGCGCTCTGCTGAGAATACGGTGTTTCATTCGGATCAATCCCTTCCTATATAGTATGATAATAAATGCGTATTGACCGGAAACACAAATCCGAAAAGCATATCATGTTCTGTCTGTCCGATATTGCTTCTGCATATCCGTTTTTGCGAAATCCGGTTTCATGCGCGCACCACCCCTGTAACAATTAACAAAAAGCACACTATTATCATAACATACTTTAGAGCAAAACGCAAGCCTTTTGGACAATATGTGCAAAATCTTAAGATTTTGCTGCGCCGCAGCCCCCGACATCTGAATCTGCTTGACATCCGCAAAGCAATCGGATATAATAATGAATATCCCAATATCAGCACCGAACTGAAACAAAGGAGGCATTCTTATGAAGCAAACACGCAAACGAATTCTGAGCATCCTGGCGGCAGCCGCCATGGTTTTCTGCACACTGCTCGGCGGAACCCTGCCGCAGTCTGTTTCTGCTGCGGCTGACAAAACCGTGTACATCACGGCGGAATCCGTATCCGGCACGCCCGGCAGCCGCGTACCGGTCACCGTTGACATCCGTTCTGAATCTGCAATCACCATCATGAGTCTGAGCCTGCTGTATGACAGCGCGATGCCGCCGGTTCCGGCCGATCCTGCCGAACCCAATGTACCGAAGGCAGAGGTAGATCTGCGGAGTTCGGCCTATGCAGAGCCGACTGACAAGCTCCTGGATCTCACAGTCAAGCCGAATAAATCTTATTTGCACATCGCATCAAACACGGTTTTCCGGTGGGGCAGAATCACAGTCTGGTTTGATATTCCGGAAGATGCTGCTGTCGGGACAAAGTACCCGCTGGACCTGCAAGCCGATGTGCTGGTCGGCGACGGACTTTTCACGAAGCTCTCCGGCGCACTGACAGGCGGCTCGATTACTGTGACCGATCAGCCCGCCGAAACCACGCCTCCCCCCGCACAGGTCGAAGCGGCGTTTAACATTACGGAGGAAACGCTTCTTCTGGAAGTGAATACAAGCGGAGAAACATTTGAGATTGCCTATACGGCGAGCAAAAATCTGGATTATATCGAATGGCGGTCGGATAACGTGCGGATTGGTGTCGATAAAGCCGGATATCTCTACAACTTCAACTTTCCCGATGATGCCACCTATGTCATCGGCGCCGTGACGGCAACCGCACATTTCCTCGACGGCACGGTACTCACGGATACGGTATCTGTTTATGCGCGGGATCAGAGAAACCTCATAGAAATTCCGGATATCATCGGTGACCCGGTGATTGTGGATCTCCTGACGGAACCGGTCACCACATCCACAACCGCACAGGCGGCAACCACAACCGCGAAAGCAACCACGACTACCGCGAAAGCGACTACCACAACTGCGAAAGCAACAACGACAACTGCAAAGGCGGCTACCACAACCGCGAAAGCAACAACGACAACTGCAAAGGCGGCTACCACAACCGCGAAAATAACCACGACTACTGCGAAAGCAACTACCACAACCGCGAAAGCGACTACCACAACTGCGAAAGCAACCACGACTACCGCGAAAGCGACCACGACTACCGCGAAAGCGACCACGACTACCGCGAAAGCGACTGCCACAACCGCGAAAGCAACAACGACAACCGCAAAGGCAACAACTACAACCGCAAAGGCAACCACGATGATTCCGACAGAAACAACGCCGGTCGTTACGACGGCTGCTGCCCCTGCCCCGCTGCGCGGTGACGTCAACGAAGACGGCGAAGTCAGTGTCGATGACGCACAGCTGGCACTGAGAGCGTATACAAACCGGGTCGCAGGAAATGACATGGGACTGACCGAACGGCAGATTCAGGCTGCAAATGTCAACGGCGACGCGGAACTGTCCGTTGACGACGCGCAGAATATTCTGAAATATTATACGCAGAAAACCGTCGCAGGCAATGACATCACATGGGATGATATTCTGGGCAAAAAAGCGAAGAAAATGCCACGTCTGATCCAAAAGAAGATTCGGCTTTGAACCTGAACTGAACGGATATCCGGACACGATTCTCTGAAAGGAGAAGCTATGAAACAGAATGAATCTGACATGCAGGCCATGCAGGCGGAAGCACCGCAGCAGACAGAACCGGCTGCTGAAAAGCTTAGATCTGCACAGACAACAGCGATCCGCCGGAAGCCGAACGCCGCCGCAGAGGTCATCAACGGAACCGTGATCGAAGCGGAAATCGAAACCAGAATGCGCAAAAAAATGCTGCGGAAGTATCTGTTCCGCATCGGCGCAGTGACGCTCTCGGCCGTGATTGTTTTCCTGCATTTTTTCGGCAGCTCTCTGCTTTCCCTGCTCACAAGGCGCTCCGACGATACCTTTATCCGCACCTTCAAGGAACCGGTCTGCCTGGATGCGAATCCCGAGTTGACGGAGCTCATGTATCAGGCAGCCATGAAGGGTGGCAAGGATTTTTCCTTTGATACGGAGATTCTGCGCTGCAACACCGCCGAGCAGGCGTTCACCATTATGAATGCCTCCTATACGGAAATGCTCTCGCAGCACCCGGAAATCTTTTTCCTCGCATCCTATGAGCCGGTCGTCTATTACGGCGGTGAAAACGGCGCACAGCTCTGCAAAACAACAGACATCAAATTTCAGATCATCGACGAGTGTCAGCATATGCCGCTGAAAAAAATGCTTGCCGATATGCAGAAAACCGCAAAGAATATCGTTTCTCAGGCGCCGAAGCACGGCAGTGACTATGAAAAGGCACTGTTCGTGCATGATTATCTGGTGAATACCGTAACCTATGATCTCCCCGGCAGCAAGAGCGACCAGTTTGATCTTTGCTATACGGCCTACGGCGCACTGGAGGATCAGTCCGCAGTCTGTCAGGGCTATGCCTGCGCCTATGCGTATCTGATGCATCTGCTGGACATTGACTGCAAGGTCGTCGGCGGTGAGGCGAAGGTCAGCGGCACGGACAAGCTGCTGGTGATGCTGTCGCTGAAGGACAACAGCCATGCGTGGAATTACATCGAGCTGGACGGCACGCCCTACTGGACAGACGTCACATGGGACGATCCGCTGTATCCGGACGGAACCGAGGTCGGCGGGCCGGTCAGTCACGAATACTGCTTCATTGATGACGATACGCTTTTCAAGTCGCATAAGCTGGGCGACGGCTACAAGGATCTCCCGCCCTGCAACAGCATGAAGCTGAACGACCGGCTGATACAGGCGGATCAGTCGGCCGCAAACAACTGAAAACCGGAGCCCCGAAGGCATTGCTTTCGGGGCTCTCTGCTTTGCCGGAAAAAGCGGTATCTCCGATGGATTCAAAACAGGACGCTGCTCTTGAGCTCTGCGCTTTTTGAAATAAGCTCAGCGAAAAACTGTTATTATTTTGCCGGCCGTACACTTACCCGACGCCGTGCGGTCAGGGTTTGACTTTTGCTGCCCGGTTTGCTATAATGAAGGCAGCACCGCGCAGAAACGGTCATTTTCTATGATTATGCTGATTTAAAGACTTTTTAATCCCGCGTGTGATATGATGAAGCCAACAGGAAAACAGAACCGTATTTCAATGCAATCGGGGTGTGTATCATGTTTTGGAAAATGCTGAAAAGCGAATTGAAGCACAACAAGGGGCTGAATGCCGTACTGCTGATCTTTATGATTACAGCCTCCGTGCTGGTGTTTGCAGGCGCCGTGCAGATTCACTCATATTTCACGGGCTATGAGCGCACCGTGAAACAGTGTGCGTCCTCTGACTTCAAAATGATCATTGATTCGCGCCGCAGCAGAATCGGCAGCAGGCGCGATGCTGCGAACGAGGTGTTCGGACAGTCGGAATATATCCGCAGTTTCAGCCGTCATGAAATGACAGAATTCTACAACACGCAGATTGACTTTGACGGCATTGATGAACAGAAAACCCCGGCGTTCTCTGACAAGTCGCACTATCTGACGACCATGCCGAAGGAATCCGACCTGGTGTTCGATCTCAACGATCAGCCGTTCACCGTGCCGGACGGATGTGCCGCGCTCCCTGTCACGCTCAAAAGCATCACGGGCGCAAAGGTCGGCGATACCTTCCGCATCACCACCGAGATGGGCTATATCTACGAGCTGACGGTCTGCGGCTTTTTCAAGGATCAGCTCGATTACCGAATGCGGTACATCGTATCCGACGCGGATTACGCGGTCATCTCCGCAGAATGCTATACGGTCACGGATCTGTACAGCCTGTTTCTGAATCCGGACGCGCCGGGGATATACGATTATACTGCGGTGTCGGAAAAGCTGGAAACAGCGCTGAAAGAAAAAGAGGTTTCTCCGCGCTCAACCTATTTCGGAAACATGACCGACGAATCCGTTATGACCATGATCGTATCCGTATTCGTTCTGCTGATCAGCATTTTCATGATTTTGATTATCCTCATGACGATCCGCTTCACGATCATCGCCTCGCTCAAGGAGGAGGAAAAGGAAATCGGCATGATGCGGGCAATGGGCATCGAATCACTGGGATTCCGCTGGCTGTTCACGGCAAAATATATCGGCTTCACGCTGCTCGGCAGCATTGCAGGCTTATTGCTGGGCATCCCTGTATCCCGCCTGCTGTTCCGGCTGTTCAGCCAGAACACCACGCTGCCGCCGACCGGAACCATGCTGCTGATCGGCTCGCTTTCCGTGCTGGCGATTGCAGCCGTGATGATTCTGTTCTCTCTGGGCGTGATGCGCCGCATCAACAAAATCTCCGTCATCGACGCGATCCACGGGGAAAACCGCGGCGAACGCTTCGGCAAGAGTGCGGCGCTCTACCTGTTCCGGCGCAAAAAAATGCCCGTCCCGCTGTATCTTGCACTCTCGGACATTCTGAAACGTGCTAAGCGATATCTGTTTCTGCTTATTTCCTATACGCTGGGCATCAGCATTCTGCTCATTATCTTCAACCTGCGCAACACCGTCATCAGCGAACGGTTCATGTGCTATTCATCCTGCTATGCTGTGGACTTTGCGGTCAATCTGGATGAAAGCCTGCTCAATTCGTTGTATAAAAGATGCGTTGCAGCAAGAAAAGGCGTTTATGAAATCATGAACGACGACTTTGCAGCAGCAGGGATTCCCGCCGAGATTGACGTCGTCAGATGCAATTACGCAAAGCTCCATTCCGGCGAGTATGAAATTCCCATCGAAATGCTCATCAGCGAAACGCACCCGGAACGGTATACCTACCGCAAAGGCGGATGCGCCCCGAAGCTCGAAAACGAAGTTGCGATGAGCTATTACACCGCAAAGCAGCGCGGCTTTCAGGTCGGCGATACAGTCACATTCAGTCTGTTTGAAAACGCGGGCGACAACATGTCCGGCGAATACCGCGACAAACAGCTTGTGATCACCGGCTTCATTGATGCTATCGAAGATGCCGGCGGCAGCGCCTTTGCGATGATGGGGACCGATTACAAGGACGGTTTTGCGACACACAAATCGGCGCTGTCAATGGTGATTCTCACGGACGAAAGCGAAAAGCCTGCTGTCATTCAGCAGATCCGCAGACTTTACCCAACGGCGCAGGTGCTCGACGGCAAGCAGAACGCACAGCGGTATCTTTCCGAGTATGACCGCATTTTCGCGCTGCTGGAATACATCATGGGCGGCACGGTCATCTTTGTCACAGTGCTGATGACATACCTTTACATGAATATCTTTCTCGCGGAGGAAACCCGCGAAATCGCGCTCATGAAAAGCATGGGCTTTGCCGACGGCAGCCTGCGGGCATGGCAGATTCTGCGTCTGCTGATTCTCACGGCAGCCGCAGCGGTGATCGCGGTAATCCTCGTCCGGACAGCAGGCTCACTGTTTATCCGCAAGCTGTTTGAGCTCCTGGAGCTCACCGGCTTCCGCTTCCTGCCGGAGTATCCGGTCAGCTGCTTCATCATCCCGGCAGGCGCACTGATTACCGTCTGTGCCGCCGCACTGATCAGGCTCACAGGGCTCGGAAATATCAGCATCAAACAGATCAATGAGGAGTGAACGAAATGGAAAAGCTGTTATCGGCAGAATCCCTCTGCAAAACTTACATCCTGAAAGGGAACAGCAACAATGTTCTGCGCGGCGTTGATCTGGACATTTCAGACGGCGAATTCGTATGCGTCATGGGGCCGAGCGGAAGCGGAAAATCCACGCTGCTGTATACCGTCAGCGGCATGGACGCCATGACCTCGGGCAAGGTGCTGTTCGGCGGAAGGGATATTTCCGCACTCAGCAAAAAGGAGCTTGCAAAGCTGCGCCTGAACGAAATGGGCTTCATCTTTCAGCAGATGTACATGCTCAAAAAGCTGTGCGTGCTGGATAATATCCTGCTGCCCGGATTCCAGACGGGCGGCGACAGAAAGCAGGTCAAAGAACGCGCAGAGCAGCTGATGCGGCGGCTCGGCATCATCGACTGCGCCGAGCGCGAGATCACCGAAATCTCGGGCGGTCAGCTCCAGAGAGCCTGCCTGTGCAGAGCGCTCATCAATGCGCCGAAGATCATCTTTGCGGATGAACCGACCGGCGCGCTCAACTCCAAAGCTGCCGAGGAGGTCATGCGGGAGCTGACGGCTGCCAACCGCGCCGGTACGGCCGTGCTGATGATTACGCACAACGTCCGTGTTGCGGCACAGAGCGACAGGGTGCTTTATCTGCTCGACGGCGATATTCAGGGCGAATTGCAGCTCGGCAGACTGGAAAACGAAGCCGATCTCACAAAACGCGAGCGCACGCTCAACACATGGCTGATGGACAGAGGCTGGTAATATGAAAAACACACTGAAAATATGTCTGGCGTCTGCACTGACGGCTGTGCTGCTCTCCGGCTGCGGAAACAGCTTTGTCCCGCCGCAGACATACGGCACGATCAAACCCGCAGACGATCTCTATATTGAAAACCACTATGAGGGCACGGCGCCCACCGATGAGCCTGTGCTGGAAACGGTTTCCTCATCGGACGGCCTGTGCGTGATTCAGAAGAAGAACAGCTATTACGACGTGACGCTGGATCTGGATCACGGCACGCACCGCGATGTCGGCAAAGCGTATGCAGAGGCGATCCTGAAAGCATATCCGGATTATGCAAATATCATGGAGCCTTATCTGTATGAAAATATCACCAATGCGTTTTCCGAGCTCCATGAGGACTATTCCGGCGTGCAGAAGCGGATTCAAACGCTCACGGCCGCGCTGGATCCCGATCACCGCGAGGAGCTGGAAGGCTTTGCGGAGGAAATCAGCGGCGGCGAAACCGGATTCCGTGCGGACAACCGGATCAGCTATGACGAAGCCATGCTGGTCAGCCTTGTGCCGGATGCTCTGCGCCCGACAAATTGCAGCGCGGTCAGCCTGAACGGGAGCCGCACCGCATCGGGCAAACGGCTGAACGCTCGCATCCTGGAATGGGATCTCGGCAGCGGCAGGGAGCTCTGCACCGCACAGTGCGTCGTCCGTTTCCAAAACGGAGATCATTCCTTCACCTCGGTTTCGATCCTCGGGATGCTTTCCGTGCTGACAGCCGTCAACCGGGACGGGCTGATGGCCGGGGAATTCGACGTCGGCTCCAGCAGCAGAGATGCCTATGTCTGCGACGGCCGGAAAAGCTACTCCTTCGATCTGCGTCACTGCCTCGAACAGTTCGGCAGCGCGAGAGAGGCCGGTGAATACCTTGTGGAGCAGAGCAGCAGATATACCTTCTGCGTGAATGTGATGCTGACCGATCCTGACGAAGCGCTCTGCGCAGAGCTGATCTGCACGGATGAAGAAGACGGGCATTCGCTGCTCCGGGACGGGAATACCAAGCTGAATGACGGTGTGGTATGGGACGATCCGGAAACCATGTGCATTGTCAATTCCTACGCCGCAGAGGGCAACTTTGACGGCGTTACGGGCAACACGAACAATATCGTCCGCTGGGAGAAATACCGCAGACTGTTCTGCGGCTGCGAGAAGATGACCGTCGGCAGATTCAAGGAATGCATGACCTGTGAAAAGCAGGGCACCGATCAGACCGTCACGAATTTCCGCAGCAGCGGTGTCGTACACATGGTCATCGCGGATTATGCGGACTCTACGCTCCAGGCCGTGTTCGCGGGCATGGATGAATCGGTTGATGCACCGGAATTCATCGCGCTCGGCAGCTGGAAGGAAGGATCATAATTTCATATGACAGATATACTCATGATTGAGGACGACGCCGAGCTCGGCGGTCTGGTAAGAGATTTTCTGATGAAAGAGGGCTTTTCGGCACGGCTTTGTTCCGCTGCCGAAACAGCCCTTGCGCTGCTTTCCGAAGAACCGTTCGGTCTGGTGCTGCTGGACGTGATGCTTCCCGGCATGAATGGCTTTGAAACCTGCGCAGTCATCCGGAAAACGCAGAATCTGCCGATTATTATGATGAGCGCCCTCACGGACGAGGAAAGCAAGCTCACCGGCTACGGGAACGGCGCAGATGACTATATCGACAAGCCGTTTTCGATCAAGGTGCTGACCGCGAAAATCCGCGCCCAGCTGCGGAGAAAAACCGAACCGCAGCAGGAGGAAATCCTCCGGAGCTGCGGCATTGTGCTGAATCCGGCATCGCGCAGTGTGACCAAGAACGGCCGTCCGCTCGTACTGAACGCAAAGGAATTTGAACTGCTGCGCTATCTGATGCTGCATGAGGGCAAGGCGCTGACAAGGGATGCGCTGTTCGACGCCGTATGGGGCATCGACTGTTTCTCGGAGCCCAGCACCGTGAGCGTGCATATCCGGTGGCTCAGGGAAAAGCTGGAGGAGGATCCGAAAACGCCGAAGCTGATCCGTACCGTCCACAAGCGCGGCTATATTTTCGGGGAGGAATCATGAAAGGAATCAAGGTGTTCGCCGTACTGCTTGCGGTGTGCTGCTGCCTGTCCGTATTCGGATTCTGCGCATGGTATGACCGGCACAGCCGCAGCCGGGATACTTCACAGAATGTCACAATCAACCGGATCAACGCCGAAATTGCGGACGCTGATACAGAACCGGCGGAAACAATCGCCGCGCGCTTTGCAGTATGGCGCAGCACGTACCCCGGCTGCCCCGACAGCATCGTATTCATTCCGATTACGGAGCAGGGCAGCGATGTTTTTGCAGCAGAAAGCGGCGACAGCACGGCGGTCTGTGCCATCAGGCAGAAAGGTAAACTTGTCGGCGCGGTACAGTACGGAAGCAGCAGAAAGCCGGATATGCCGGTCATGCTTGCCGCCGTCCTGCTGATCATTCTGAGCTATCTGATTGCAGGCGCATTTTTGCTGTATCTTTCCCGCAGCGTGATCCGGCCGTTCCGCAGGCTCTCCGAATATCCCGAACGGCTTGCGCGGATGCAGACCGCCTCCCGGCTGCCCGAGCACAAGAGCCGGTACTTCGGCAAATACATCTGGGGCATGAATATGCTGGCTGACCGCCTTGCCAATGACAGGCAGCGGATCAGCAGGCTCGAATCCGAACGTCAGACACTGCTGGCCTCCATTGCGCACAGCGTCAAAACGCCCGTTGCGAACATCCGGCTGTATGCCTCCGCGATCATGACCGAGCTCTACCCCGAAAGCAGTGACGCGGAAATCGCCGAAAAGATCGACGCGAACGCCGAAAAGATCAGTACGATGGTCAGCGAGCTGCTGGAAACGGCCGCAACCTCGCTGTCCGATTACGAGCCGGTGCTTGCACCGTTCTATTTGAGCGAGCTCCAGACGCTGACGGAGCATGAATTTTCCGACCGCATGAAGATCGCACGCGTGCCGTTCACGTTCACCACTGAGAACGATCAGCTCGTGAACAGCGACATCTGGGGGCTGTTCCGGGTAATCTCGCAGCTGCTGGAAAACGCGCTGAAATACGGCGACGGTACCGGAATTTCCGTGGAACTGCGGCATCAGGATGACGGCATCTGCATCGTCGTCCGGAACAAGGGTGAGCTGCTCCCCGAAAAAGAACTGCCGTATATTTTCAGAAGCTACTGGCGCGGCTCAAACGCCTCGGACAGGGACGGCAGCGGCATCGGACTTTACACTGCGCATGAGATTGTCAAAAAGCTCGGCGGAACCATCCTCGCCCGCAGACTGGAGGAAACTTCCGAGATGGAGTTCACCGTCTGCCTCTGAGCGAACTGCGGAGATTCTCCCGGCACTACAAAAAATGCGACGCTGACAGAAGCATCAGCGCCGCATTTTCTATAAACGTATCCTGAGATGCATGTTCTCAGATCAGCACACCCATTTCATCCTCGCCGGGTTCGATGCTTGCGGTGATCACATCGGCGGTTTCAAATGCGATGATCTCCAGCTCAGGAACAGTATATGCGTTCATGTTGTTTCCTCCTCATACGAAATACTGCGACGCTTCCAGCGCAAGCTGACTGAGCGCCGTCAGAACTGCGGCTGCCGTATCCGTTTTGCCCTGCCGCAGCCCTTTCGTGACATAATCCATTACACTGTATGAATAGGTCATCTTCTGCGCAGGATCGCTGCCGGTAACGGTAATCTCAACCGGCGTATAGAGCGCCTGAGCTGAAATACCCGGCGTTTCAATAAAGTACCAGTTTGTATCCTCATACTGAACCGGATCCGCTGGGATGTCATCCGCAGTAAAGCTGTAATCCGTGATTGCGCCGCTGTCCAGCGTGAAATAATGCCGCTGAACCGTTCTGGATTTCAGCACAATCGAAGTACCGTAATAAGAGAGCCCGGAAAGCGATTTCGGTTTGGCGAAATAGTTTGCCTCCTGAAGACCGGGGCCGTCATAGACCACACCGGCATCCGCCCGAAGCTGGCTTTTGGTGGAATAATACCCGAAATGACGCTGTGCCGCGCCGCCGTATTTCAGCATGGATTTCACAAGATTCTGCTCGGATGCATATGTTTCCGGATCGGACAGAATGACATTTGCATACTGCTTCACGGAACAGTTAATCTGATCGCCCATGATCGGATCATCCGGATTCTCCGCAGGGCGCACCCAGACCTCTACCAGGATATCATCAATCATCTGCTTCGCCGGAAGATTGCAGACCGCCGAATAGACACCGTTTTCATCGCATTCGGCTTCGACGATTGCAAATCCGGTCGTATATTCCTTAAACGGGGAATCCTGATCATGGAAATGGAAGAACACCGGATTGCTTTCCGCTGCCTGATCCTTCATTTGATCGGAGATATGCGCGGTGAATTTCAAGCCGATGCTGCCGTCCAGCAAGATCTGCATCCCGACGCCGTCAATCTCGGCAACATCCGCGATTTTCCGGTAGGTGTTGCTGCCGTTGTTCTGAATCACCGCGTAGCGGTCATCGCCTGAAACGGAGGTGCCCGGCGCTGCGGCATTCTCCCATCCGAACATCGGCTGCCGGAGTTGCATGTCTGCTGAAATCTCCTTAATGCCGCTGCCGAGCACCAGTTCCTTCAAATGATAGGAACGGTCGAGCATCCACAAGACATCGGTATCGCTGCCGATCTCAAAGCTGCTCAGGTTCAGCTTGGAAAGCTGCCTGCACTGCGCGAACATTTCCCGCACGGATGTGCATTCTGCGGTGCTGAATCCGGACAGATCCAGTGTATCGAGCGCCTTGCAGCCTGCAAACATTTCCCGCATCGACGTGACCGCGGACGTATCAAACGAAGAAATGTCCAGATCGCGCAGACACCAGCAGTTCGAGAACATTCCTTTCATCGACGTCGCCTGCTTTGTATCAAACCCGCTCAGATCAAGTGCGGTCAGTGCGCTGCATCCGCTGAACATATAGTCAAAATTCTCCGCCGATGCCGTGCTGAACGTCCTGAGATTCAGAGAAGCAAGATTGTTGCAGGTCTGGAACATGCCGGTGAACGCCGTGACATTCGGCGCCGTAAAGCCGCTCAGGTCAATGCTTTCCAGCTCCAGACAGCCATAGAACATGCCTGAAACAGACGTCAGTGCGGGGCTGCTGACTGTCAGACCGGTCACAGATTTCAGCGAGCTGCATGACGAAAACATGTAAGCCAGCGATTCCGCGCTGCTGATTTCGGTATTGCTGAAATCAACGGTTTCCAGATTGCCGCAGCTCACAAACAGACTGGCCATGGACGTCACATCGGAAAGATCTGCACCGGAAAAATCTGCAGAAACCAGATTCTGGGAAGCAGCGAACAGTCCGCCGCAGTTTGGCGGCAATTTTGTCCCGGGCATCGCCCGGAACGTCACGGCTTTGCTCAGCGGAGCCGTGCGCAGCGCGCCCTCGTTGTCAGAAAAATCGCCGCTGATTGTCAGCGCGCCTGTTTCCTCGTTGAACTGCACCGGTTCCTCAGCAGCCGCGGCAGTCACGGCAGCAGGAATCAGCCGCAGTTCCTCTGACAAGGGAACCGCCCCGGCTGCCAGCGCAAGCGCAAGCACGCCCGCAGCTGCCCGCAGGATCAATTTGCTTTTCATGGATCAAACTCCTTTCGGTTTGTAGTCTGTACACACCGCACTCCGGGTGTGTATGGTATCTATTATAGCAAAATGTTTCAAAAAAAGCAAGCCTTCTGGCAGAGTATGGTGCAGCGCCCCATTTCAAATCTATCGGAGATACCGCATATAAAAAGGGACGTCCTCTGGCGCAGGACGTCCTTTTTTATGATGAAAACAATGCATTGACATCTGTTTCTTATTTCGTGATTCCAAAGGATCCCTTTGGCAGATTGGAACGGAGCCCGTTCTCAATCCATCGGAGATACCGCTTCATCAACTGCAATCGAGGTTCTGATAGAAGGCAGTCAGTTCGGCACGGCATTTCAGGAACACAGTGCCGAGCATCGGATCAAACTGCGCCCCGAGCGACTGCTCGATCATCGCAAATGCGTCATCCGGCGTCAGCGGCTCCTTATAGCACCGCTTGCTCACCAGCGCATCAAACACATCCGCCAGCGCCATAATCCGCGCCTCGACGGGAATGTCCTCGCCCTTTTTGTGTTCGGGATAGCCTGTCCCGTCAAAATGCTCGTGATGATAATGCGCAATATTGACCGCAATCTGCACGAACTTTTCGTCATCGACCTCATGCAGCATCTTCCGGAGAATCTTTGCGCCCTCCGTCGGATGCTTCTGCATTGCAGCGGTTTCCTCCTCGGTAAACTTCCCCGGCTTGCGCAGAATCTGATCATCAACAGCGATCTTTCCGAGGTCGTGCATCGGGGCGGCCTTTGTGACATTGTGCAGGAACGGCTGATCCAGCCCGAGCATCTCGCAGACCATCTTTTCCTGAAGCAGCTTCTTCGCAAAAATCCGGACAACATGGCTTGTCCGGTTGATGTGGCCGCCGGTACTGTTGTCGCGGCTTTCAATGACGCTTGCCATGCCGGTGATAATCGAATTCTGCACCTTGCGGATGTGGTCGGTTTTCTCCTCAACATCCGATTGCAGACGGCTGTTATAGCTGTTCAGCAGCCGCACATATTTCTGCTGCTCGGTATCGTCCTCCAGCAGCAGGCCGTAGCCGACCGTTTCGTCCTTCTTTTTCAGCTCCGTGACCTTGCGCTCAAACGCCTCCTCACCGAGCTCAAAATGTGTATTGCCCGAGGTGAACAGCGTATAGAGCCGGTCGGGGATGCGCTCGTTCTGCCCGAGCGTTTTGAGCTCCGGAAACAGCGCTTTCGCATGGGAATTCGCATCGAGGTAGCCGTACTGGTTATCCGTGATGATATAGGGGTTCTCCATCTGCTTGAAAACCCATTCGTGGCCGGAATCCGTAACGCCGAAGAAGCCGTCTGTCAGCATACTGATGACAACGGAAAGCAGCGACAGCGAGCAGAACACCGGCGTCAGCTGAATGCCCGGTCTGGCCGCAATCTGGAGCAGCATGGCCGTTGTGACGATAAACTGCGCGGCCGCCAGACGTCCGAGATTGCGCCGTTCGGCAGGCAGCTTGTTGACAGAACGCCGGAACAGCGTATAAAACAGGCCGCAGAGCATAATCAGCATCAGCAGAATATTCCGGAACACATACAGTGAGGACTGCGTGATTTCCACAGCGTAGATACCGAATGTTTCATTCCGCATAAAATGATGGTGTCCGATGAATACCTCCCGCAGGCGGTCGATCCACTGCACCGCCACGACGATACACTCAAACGCACCCCAGCCGAGCAGCAGCTGCCGCGGAATTTTGAGGCGCAGATACGCAATCAGAAAGCAGATGAAGAAATAACAGAACATTGCGCTGCCGAGAAATGCGAAGCGGTATGCCATATCCGCTGCCTCCTCCGAGTGCGCGCATTCCATGAGCAGCGTGCCGCCGTTCATGATCAGGCAGCCGAAGCTGGTCAGCATCAGCCGGACGCCGCTTTCGCTCTGCTGCCGGTGATAGAGCAGCGCCGCTGCGCCTGCAAGCGGAATCAGCAGCGCGAGGATTTCTGCCAGAATGATCAGCATGACGGTGAACACCTCCTTTCGGTGGTCTGTTTCTATTATATACCAATTTCCGCGAAAAATCAACCCCGGGCGAAGGGCACACCGCAAAAGCAATTTCGCCGCAATGCAGCAATATTCCAAAAAGCATTGACATGCGCTGTCTGATTCGTTATAATAAGATACAGGAACTGCCGCAGCGGAATCAGAGGTGATAAAAATGGGCAGAGCATCCGTCAAGCAAAACAAAACGCCGTATCAGCTTGCCCGTGAGGAGCTGGGCTACACACGCGAAAAAGCAAGCGAGGTCTTAAAGGTGATCACACCGGACAGGCTCGAAAAAATCGAGAATGAAAAAACCGTGCCCTATCCCGAGGAGATTCTGGCGATGGCCGAGGGCTACAACATGCCGGATCTCTGCAATTATTTCTGCGCGCGGGTCTGCCGGATCGGGCAGGTTTATGTGCCGGAGGTGCAGATCAAGGACTTTTCGCGGATTATTCTGGAGATGGTCGCGTCGCTGAACCGCGTCAGCAGCAAAAAGGACCGCCTGATTGAGATTGCCGCCGACGGCGGGATCTCCAATGACGAGCTGGATGACTTTATCGAAATTCAGGACGAGCTGGAAAAAATGTCCGTGACCATTGAAGCCTTGCAGCTCTGGGCGGAGAAGATGCTCGCATCCGGCGCAATCGACATGGAAGCCTACAAAGCCAAAAAAGCACAGCGCGAGGGACAGCGCCCTGCGGATTGATCGCGGGATGGATCCCTGCCGCATTTATGATTGATCGGAGATATCGCTTTATAAAAGGGGACGCCCGCTGTCGCAGGGCGTCCCCTCAGTTTATTGAAAAGTGAAGAAAATACATTGTTTTCATCAAAATGGGATTCTAAAAGATATATGTCCCTTAAGCGGGGTATGTGGCGCGCCCCATTCCGAATCCATCGGAGATACCGCACTTCACTCCGCGGCGGCAAGCTGCTCAATCAGCTGCTTTGCGGCGCGCTGGGTATACCCGCCGCTTTGCTGCGCAAACAGCTCCGCCTTCTGCATGAGCGTATCCGCATCCGTATCCAGTGCCGCATGCACTGCAAGCTGCTGCACAAATTTCAGATACGCCTCCCGGTCAGGCTTCTCAAAGCAGACGCGCAGTCCGAACCGTGCAGACAGCGGATCCGGCGTGCAGCCGTCCGGGGATGTGCCGAGATCACGGCGGTTGCCGGTCGCATAAATCACCGCATTCTTCGGCATCGCGGAAACCGTGCCCTCCAGCGTCGCTTTCAGCACAGAGAAGCTGTCGTCCTCGCCGGAAAAGGTCAGATCGTCCGTAAACAGAATAAATTTCAGCGGGTTGTCATAAATCAGCTCCATGATCTCCGGGAGCATGGGCAGCTGCGGTTTGCTGATCTGAATCAGCCGAAGCCCCTGTCCGAAGAACGAATTGACCAGCGCCTTGACCGTCAGGGATTTTCCGGTTCCCGGGTCGCCGTAAAGCAGAACATTCTGCGCGGGCTTGCCGCGAAGCAGCGCCTGCGTGTTGTCAATGACGGCCTGCCGCTCCTGCGCGTAACCGAACAGATCCTCCAGCGTGACCGGATCCGGATGCAGCACCGGCACCGGGCGCTCGTCGCGGATCACGTACATCGGATACTGCGCAAACTGGCCGTAGCCGTACTGCCCGATTTCGCGCAGCCTTGCATGATACTCCGCGCCGAAATCAAGATCCGAGGTCTTCCACTCCGGCAGCACGCCGTAGTAGGAAACCTCCTTTTGCAGCTCATGCGGACGGATTCTTGCAAGGCGCTGCAAAATGGCAAGCTCATTCTGCACGCAGGCTTCCAGCATCTCATCGACCTGCTCGCCGCGCGCAACGGCTCTGACATAGAAATTATCGTCCTCGCAGATCAGCCGGAAGATATACTCCGTCAGGTTCGTGCTTCTGGCATAGAGCCGCGAGATGAATTCGGTATACTGCCGGAGCTGGATCATCGGATCCATGGCCTCGGTATCAAGCAGCGCACGCAGCGGCAGGATGACCTCATGCGTCAGCAGCTTGCGGAATACGACCAGCGAATTCAGTGATAGGTCGATTTCCTGTAATTTTTTGTTTCTTCCCATATTGCTTCTCCGTTCCGGCAGATTTGTGCATTACTGCCGGGATGCTGTGCCGATCGCCTCAGACGGGATCGGGCTGGACGGCGGTTTTCAGGCAGTTTTCGCCGCGCTCGACCGCAACGATGCCCGTGCGGCACATTTCCATGATGCCGAAGCTCTTCATCAGGTCAATGAACGCGTCGATTTTGGATGTTTCTCCGGTCAGCTCGCAGATCAGCGCAGTTGCGGAGTAATCCACGATCTTGGAGCGGAAAATCTCCACGACAGTCATGATATCCTGCCGGTTTTCCGCTGTATTTCGCACCTTGAGCAGCAGCAGCTCGCGCACAACGGTTTCGTGCTGATCCATGACCTCGACCTCTTTGACGTCATGGAGCTTTTCCAGCTGCGTGACAATGCGCTCCTTGATATCCTCGTCGCCGTGGAACGCGACCGTAATGCGGGAATAGCCGGCGGTTTCGGTTTCGCCGACGGTCAGACTGTCGATATTGAAGCCGCGGCGCGTAAACATGCCGGACACGCGGGACAGGACGCCGGAGATATTGGCGACCAGAACGCCGATGACATATTGCTTGCTCATGCTGAACACCTCACTTGATCGCTGTGATAATCTCGTCGATGGAGCCGCCTGGCGGGAGCATCGGGAGCACCAGCTCATTGCAGTCCGTCACGCAGTCGATGACAAACGGGCCGTCCTGCTTTCCGGCCTCCGCGAGTGCGGCTGCCAGCTCTGCGGGTGACGCGGCTCTTGCGGCTTTGGCGCCGAAGCCCTCCGCAACCTTTACAAAATCGGTCTGCCGGTTGAGTGTCGTACCGGCATATCTGCGGTCAAAGAACAGCGTCTGCCACTGCCGCACCATGCCGAGCACGCCGTTATTCATAATAATGACCGTGATATTTGCATGTTCGCTGACGGCGGCTGCCAGCTCGGTCAGGTTCATGCCGAAGCTGCCGTCCCCGGTAAAGAGCACCGTGCGCCTGCCAGTCGCAATGAATGCGCCGACCGCCGCCCCGAGCCCGTAGCCCATGGTGCCGAGTCCGCCGCTGGTCAGGAAGGTGCGCGGCGTGTGCAGCGGATAGCGCTGCGCCGTCCACATCTGATGCTGTCCGACGTCGGTCACAATGACTGCATCCTGCGGCACAGCGGCGCTGACCGCATCAATAATCTCAAAATGCGTCAGCCGCGGTGTGTCTGCGGTGCTGCCGAGCTTCTGCATCAGCACATCATGCGATTCCTGTGTCCGGCGGGTTTCCTCTTCGCGCAGTGCTTCGATCCGCTTTCGCCATGCCGGATGCCGCTTCTGCTTTGTGATTGCAGTCAGACGGCTGACCGCATCGCGCAGCTCGCCGCGGATGGTCAGCTTGGCGTGAATATTTTTATTGAGTTCCGCGCCGTCAATATCAATGTGAATGATGCTGAAATGCCTGGAGAAGCGTTCCTTTTTTCCGGTTGCGCGGTCGCTGAAGCGTGCGCCGAGCGCAATCACGAGGTCGGCCTCGTCCTCTGCGGCAGACGCCGCATAATGCCCGTGCATTCCCTGCATGCCGAGGAAGCGCGGGTGGTCTGACGGCACCGCGGACAGTCCCATCAGCGAGCAGCCGAGCGGTGCGTCAATCTTCTCGGCGAGCGCCAGCACCTCCGCGGACGCATTGCCGGAAATCACACCGCCGCCGAAATAAATATAGGGACGCTCCGCAGCCGCGATCATCTCCGCAGCCTTTTGCAGCCGGTGGTCAGAGGCCTGCCGGACAGGCTCCGGTGCGGCGGGCGCGGATTCCGGTTCAAATTCGCAGCATGCAGTCTGCACATCCTTCGGAATATCGACCAGCACGGGGCCGGGTCTGCCGGATTTGGCAATGCGGAACGCCTCGCGGAGCGTATCCGCAAGCTCGTTCACATCCTTGACGATGAAATTATGCTTGGTGACCGGCATGCTGACGCCGACAATATCGACCTCCTGAAAGCTGTCCCGCCCGATCAGGCTGCACGGGACATTGCCGGTGATTGCGACCAGCGGCACAGAATCCAGGCAGGCGGTCGCAAGCCCGGTAATCAGATTCGTCGCGCCGGGGCCGGAGGTTGCAATGACGGTGCCGACCTTTCCGGTCGCTCTCGCGTAGCCGTCGGCAGCATGTGCCGCGCCCTGCTCATGTGCGGTCAGGACAAAACGGATTTTTTCGCGCTTTTCATACAGCGCATCAAACAGGTCGATGACCTGTCCGCCGGGATAGCCGAACAGTGTATCACAGCCCTGTTCGATCAGGGTTTCCGCCACAATACCGGCGCCGGAAATCAGCATACCGTTCATCTCCTCTCCTCTGATAATAAAAAAGCCTCTTTCATGCGCAGATCGGCAGGAAAGAGACGAAGAACACTGATGTACTCCGCGGTACCACTCTTTTTGGCGCAGATGCGCCCGCTTTGTGTGCGTCCAAAACGCACTTCTCTGTGACGGGAGATCCCGTTCAGACCTACTGTGCCGCAGCGGTTCAGCCTGACTGCTCCGGGAGGACTTATGACCGGCGGCGAATGCTGCCTTTCAGCGCACGGCAGCTCTCTGCAAAACGCACATCCGGCTTTTGTTCCCTTCATCGCATTTCTGCTTTCATTATAATATCTTTTTCCGGTTTTGTCAAGTGCCGCGCGGCGGCAGATTCCGTGCGGGATTTCTATGCCCCGCAAACGAACAGCACACGGACAGGATCAGACTTCCGTGTGCTGTTTATTTGTTTCATTCGTTTTCCGAAACCGTAATCTGTGCGATGCCGCTGATCCATGCGGACGGATCGGCGGAATCCGGATTGTAAAACGGCCCTTCCGTCAGCGTATTGATTCTGACCGTCAGGCCGGGATCCAGCGTCAGATTTCCGTCTGCATCGTACCAGTGAAAGCCCGCAGTGCTGCCGTCGATCGTGTCCATGTACTGCGAATCCTTTTTGGAGGGATAAAAATATCCGTCATCGTTCACGAGCCGCAGCACCCGCTGCTTCTGATGGCTTTTATCGTAGTGACGTGCCAGATTGCTGTATGTCAGCTCCGGGCCGAAATTGCCCTCTGAAACATCCGCCTGCACATGCAGGATGCGGATGCCGCTCTCGCTGTATTTCGACTGATTGCCGCTCGGCGTAATGTATTCAATCAGGAAATATTCACTGAGCAGGCCTGCCTCCGGATCCTTCGGAATCAGAATACAGGACGGCGCATCCGGCGCAGAACTGAGGCAGAATGTCTGCGTGCCGCCGGTATATACCTGAACCTCGTCTTCAGCCAGCCACCCGAGCAGCAGCTTGGAGCAGGCGGACAGATCGCCTTCGCCTTCATCCATCAGTTCTTTTCCGGCTTCCCCGTACAGGCCGTCCCTGTCGCCGGTGGTTTCCGTGGCGCTCTGATAATAATCCGGAAGCCCCATTGCATGACCGAGCTCATGCGCCGTTTTGCTGACAAATTCGCTGCCGTACAGCCCTTCGTAGGGAATTACGCAGTACCGGCCGGCGCGCACGCCGTCATACGTGCTTTCACTGTATGCCTCGATGGAAAACGGCCACCAGTCCGGCTTTCTGTCGCGGTCGGAATCCTTTTTCAATGCCTCTTCCGGCAGCACAAGAATGATCGAATCCAGGATGCCGTTTTTGTCTGCGTCATATGTCCGGTAATCAAGCAGTGGATCGCATGCCGTCAGGATTTCCTCAACAAGCGATTTCGCATTGTCTGCCGCATACCAGTCAATCGGGTGATCTGCTTCATAGGGAAACACCTCACCGGTCAGCTGCAATCTGCCGTAGGAGGCGCGGCTGAAATATCCGGCAATGCTTTCCAGCGGATAGTCCCCGTACTCCATATCCGTTGCGGAAAAGCAACGCCTTGTCAGCAGCTTTGCCATATCAAGGTACAGCGGAAACGTGCAGTCCGGAAAATCCACGGCAAACACCGGAACCCGGATTGTTCCGACAGACGGCATGGACGGATTCAGCGCCTGCACCGGCGGATCGGGCAGTTCTTTTTCCGGGAGCTGATTTTTTGCGAGCAGCGCACGCTTCATCAGTGTCAGGTCAGCCGCACTGTATATTTTGTCCGCATTCATATCCCCCGCCTGCGGATCCTCTGTGGTGCCCTCATACAGCAAATATCCGGCAAGCGCTTCCACATCCCCGGCATCAAAAAACGTATCTGTGTTCAGATCATGCGGGACACCCGCGCCCTCCAGCGGATCGAACGATTCCTGTGAGATCAGATCGGGGGTCATATCCGGAACGATTCCGAGATCGTGATAAAACCGCAGAGCAAGCGCCCAGTGTTCCCGGAAGCTCAGCCTTTCGTCCGGCACAACGTAAAACCGGGTACCGGAGGTTCGCTGCACGGTATGGATTGTGCAGGCCAGCGCATTCTCATCCAGATAGGATTGCAGGAATTCTTCGGTCAGCGTCCCCTGAAACGACGGGCTGTAAAACTGGGAATCGGAATAGCAGGTCAGATACGATACCGAGAGATTGTGATGTTCATAGACGGGCACACAGTAATAAAAGCCGCCGGTCAGATCCGCGTCCGTCAGCTCGTTCCGGATCGCAGCCCGCGTTTCCGCATCGTGTATTCTCAGCGTAAAGCATGTCTGGCTGCGGCTGTAATGCCTTCCGGTCTGATCCGGATCATATTTTTGCAGAATCGCCTCCGCAGCGTCGGCATCCTTCTGTGATTTCGCAAAAAACACGGCAGATTTGCTTCGCGGGATATTTGCGTACAGGTTCACGCTTACGCTGTATTCGGAATAAAAACCGGAATTGTACCAAGACGCTTCTGAGGATAACGGATAATCGGTCGAAAAAAAGTAACCGTCCTGCAGCTCCGCGCTGTGCAGAATCTCCCGGAGATACGCTGTCAGCATCCCTTCGTCGTCCAGAGCAGACTGCCGCCACAGCGCATAGTTTTCCTTCAGCATGACGGACGGGACTGCCTCCGCCGGGAATGCGCCGCAGAAGGCGCCTGCAACACAGACGGCCGCCGCCAGACTGAACAGCTTTCGTTTCATGCGGATCACTTCCTTTCATATTCGGCAGTGCTTTTTCTTTTATTTTACATATTTTTCATGCGGTTGTCAATATGTTTTTCTCACGGCCGGACGGCAGACCGCTTTTACTCCGCGCAAAAAAAATCAGATTTCTTTTCACCGCTCTCATTGCACTTTTCAGAGTAATATGATATAAGCGGGCAGAACCCGCCGCCGTTTTTACTCCCATTTTACAGTGCGGCCGCTTTTTTGTGCTTCTCCCATTGAAATTTACGGCTTTATATGTTATAATAAAGACATCTATATCCACAATACAAAGCAAGGACAGTGAATTATGAGAATCCGATTCAAAAAATGGGCAAGGCCGGAGCTGGCAGCCTCGCCGTTCTGCATGGACGACGCCTTCTCGCTTGCCGGAAAATGGCGCGCGCAGTTTGCAAAGCCGGAGCAGCCTTTTTACGTCGAGCTCGGCTGCGGAAAGGGCGGCTGGGTATCACAGGCAGCGGTGCTGCATCCCGAATGCAATTATCTCGCGCTGGACATCAAAAGCGAGATGCTCGGCGTGGCCAAGCGCAAGACCGAGCAGGCCTTTGCTGAGGCAGGCCGGGAGCCGGACAACATCCGCCTGTCCATTCTCAATATCGAGCGCTTTTCCGAGGTGCTCACCCCCGCCGACGCCGTGGACCGCATCTACATCAATTTCTGCAATCCGTGGCCGAAGGAAGGACACAAAAAACGCCGCCTGACGCATCCGCGGCAGCTAAGACAGTATGCCGCCGTGCTCCGCGGTGAGCTGCACTTCAAGACCGACGACCGCGATCTCTTTGAGGAGTCGCTGGAATACTTCACCGAATCCGGCTGGGAGATTCTGCACAAGACCTTCGATCTCCATGCGGACGAGCCCGCGGACAACATCCGCACGGAGCATGAAAACATGTTCACGGATATGGGCAAGAAAATCAACTTCCTGATTGCAAAGCCTCCGGCGGATGCCTTCGGGAAGCCCGTGCCGAATCTTCATGCGCCGGAAACCGTCAAGCTGCTCCGTTCCCTGGAAAAGCAGCACGGCATCGGCATCCTCACCGATGAGGAATTTGAACGTCAGAAGCAGAGAATCCTGAACAATGCACAGGAGGCAGAGCATGACGAAGGAATGGAACTGGAAGAAAGCTGACGGCAGCGCATTTTTCCATGCGGGCGTCTTGCAGCAGGATGCCGTCGGCGCAGAAAAGGCAAGCGATGCAATCCCGTTGCAGGAGGGCGCAAGACTGCTCTTTGCAAAGGGCGTGGACCGCATCTGGCTGATTTCGGTTTTAGGCGGGATTCTTGCACTGCTGACGCACCGGAAACGGCATAAGCGCAGAAAGCTGAAACGCAATCTTGCAAGGATCCGGCGGATGTTCTGACGGCGGATGCCGGTAAAAATGAGGTAACTATGATTCTGTCTGACAAAACAATCACGGAAATGCTGAAAAGCAGAGAACTGGTCATTGAGCCGCTGAACGCAGACCAGATCCAGCCCGCAAGTGTGGATATCCGGCTCGGAAATACGTTCAGCATCGTGGACGATACGCCGTCCGGCATCATCACGCTGAACAGTCAGATCACATACAAGACAATCACCGCTGACAAATATCTGATTCTGCCGGGACAGTTTGTGCTTGCGACCACAATGGAATATTTCGAGCTGCCGGATGACCTGACAGCCTTTGTCGAGGGCAGAAGCTCACTCGGCCGCATGGGACTGTTCATTCAGAACGCCGGCTGGGTCGATCCGGGTTTTCACGGAGAGATCACGCTGGAACTGTTCAATGCGAACCGCTGTGCGATCGAGTTGCAGTCCGGCAGAAGAGTCGGGCAGCTTGTTTTCGCAAAAATGGATGCTCCCGCCCTGAACCCGTATCGCGGAAAATATCAGGGGCAGAAGGGTGCGACCGGTTCCAGAGTGTTTCTGGACAATGATATTACCTGATCAAAATATAGAATTCTGAGATAAAGGAGGCTGGTTTCCTTGGAAACCGTATGCATACGCAATGTCCGCGCAGTTGACAGCCTGCGGGACGCAGTCTGCGATATTCTGATCCGGGACGGCAGGATCGCCGAAATCGGAGAGAATATCGCAGCAGAGATCGACCGCGAAATTGACGGCACCGGACTGATTGCAATGCCCGGCCTGTTTGATATGCATGTGCATTTCCGCGATCCCGGACAGACGCAGAAAGAGGACGTTTATACCGGCAGTGCGGCGGCACTGGCAGGCGGCGTGACCGGCGTGCTCTGTATGCCGAACACGGTTCCGCCGATGGATAACCCGGAGCAGGTGCGCGATGTTCTGCGCCGCGCAAATGATACCGGCGTGGACGTGCATCAGGCGGGAACGCTGACCGTCGGGCTGAAAGGCGAACGCCTTGCCGATTACGAAGCACTGAAAGCTGCGGGCGTCACAGCGCTGTCCGATGACGGCAGACCTGTCCCGACCGCGGAGCTCATGGAAGCCGCACTCGCTAAGGCGAAGGAGGCCGGACTGCCGGTTGTTTCGCACTGTGAGGATCTGGCGATTATCAACGGCGGCATTATCAACAAGGGCGCTGTTTCCGAGGCGCTGGGCGTCAAAGGCATGGACCGCCGCTCCGAGGATTCCGTCACGGAGCGCGATTTGCAGCTTGCCCTGAAAACCGGCGCGCAGCTGCATATCTGCCATGTTTCCACAACCGGCAGCACGGAAGCCGTGCGAAAGGCCAAGGCCGCGGGTGGCAATGTTTCCTGTGAAACCGCCCCGCATTACTTCATGCTGACCGACGAGCTGCTCCTCAGCCGCGATGCCGATTACCGCATGAACCCGCCGCTCCGCACACCGGAGGACGTTGCCGCAATCAAGGCGGGCATTCTGGACGGCACGATTGACTGCATCATCACCGACCACGCGCCGCATACCGCGGAGGATAAGGCTGACTTTGAAAAAGCGCCGAACGGCGTTGTCGGGCTGGAAACCTCCCTCGCCGCGACGCTGACGACGTTTTATCACACCGGGCTGCTCACATTGCAGGACATTGTCCGGCTGATGTGCGACAATCCGCGCAGACTGCTGCATCTGCCCGCAAGGACGCTGTCCGCAGGCGCAGCCGCAGACCTCATTCTTGTCGATCCGGAACGCAGATGGACGGTTGATCCGGAGAAGCTGCATTCCAGATCGCACAATACCGTATTCAAGGGCATGACGCTGACCGGAAAGGTTCTGATGACGATGACCGGCGGCATTGTGCGCTACGAAGCAGATACCTGATACCGAAAGGAGATGCCGCATATGCCGGTCAGAAAAACACCGTTATTCCCGCTGTTCCCGCCGCCGCCGAAGCCGCGCCGCAAGCGCAGACAGACCCCGACGGAAAAGCTCAAGCGGAAGTTTGCGAAGGTCACGGGCATCCCGACGACCGCTTCCGGCCGGAAGAAGAAGGCCGAGCGTATGATCTGTGATTTCCTGATTGACAAGCTCGATCACTTTGACAAGAAATAACCCGCAGAACAAGCCGCACAGCAGCCGGATGCGCCCTGAAAGCAGGGACGCAGCACTCTGTGCGCCTTCTGAACGAAACTGATACCTGATAAAGGAGCGATGACTCATGAAAGAACTGTTACAGCTTTTGAAGCAGAATGCAAGACTCTCGAATGCAGAGCTGGCCGCGATGCTCGGCAGAACCGAGGACGCGGTCGCAAAGCAGATTGCGGAGCTGGAGGAATCCGGCGTCATCCGCGGATACAGCGTGATTGTGGACGAGGAACTGGCCGATAAGGACGAGGTTTCGGCGTATATCGAGCTGAAGGTCACTCCGCAGCCGGACTGCGGCTTTGACGAGCTCGCACGGATTATCTCCGGCTTTGATTCGGTCGAATCCGTCACGCTGATGTCCGGCGGCTATGACCTCGGCATCACGATCACCGGCACCGGCCTGCGGGATATCGCGGGCTTTGTGGCGCAGCGCCTTGCGACACTGAGCGGCGTGCTCTCGACCAGAACGCATTTTGTGCTGAAACGCTATAAAGAAAAGGGCATCCTCATTCAGGATGAGGACAGCGATGAAAGAGGTGTATATCTGTGAATTACGAACAGCTGATGTCACAGCGGGCACAGGCGATTGCCCCCTCTCCGATCCGCCGCTTCTTTGATCTGGCGGAGAGCATGGAGGGCGTGATCTCGCTGGGCGTCGGAGAACCGGATTTCCGGACGCCGTGGACAATCCGCGCTGCGGCCATTGCGACGCTGGAGCGGCAGGCGATTTTTTACGGCGCAAATTCCGGCCTGCTGGAGCTTCGTAAGGAGATTTCGCATTTCATGGAGCGCAAATATAAGCTCAGCTACTGTCCCGAAAACGAGCTGCTCGTCACAATCGGCGGCTCCGAGGCGGTTGATCTGACGTTCCGCACGCTGATCAATCCCGGCGACGAGGTGCTGATTACGGAGCCCTGCTTTGTCTGCTATGCGCCGCTGGTTTCCATGGCGGACGGCGTGCCGGTTTCTCTGCCGACAAAGGAGGAAAACGAGTTCCGCCTGACCGCAGAGGAACTGAAAGCGAAAATCACCCCGAAAACCAAGCTGCTGATGCTCTCCTATCCGAACAACCCGACCGGCGGCATCATGCGGCGCGAGGACTACGAGGCCATTGCTGAGGTGCTGCGCGGCACGGATATTTTTGTGCTGTCCGATGAGATTTACTCTGAGATGACCTACGGTTCCAAGCATGTTTCCATCGCGGAGCTGGACGGCATGCGTGAGCGCACGGTCGTTGTCAACGGCTTTTCCAAGACCTTTGCCATGACCGGCTGGCGGCTCGGCTGGATGGCAGCACCTGCGGAGATTATCGCTCAGGCGAGAAAAATTCACCAGTACGGCATCATGTGCGCGCCGATGGTCAGTCAGCGCGCGGCGATTGAGGCATTGAGGCACTGTGACGCAGACTGCACACGCATGATCGAGGAATACGATCACCG
This sequence comes from Oscillospiraceae bacterium, assembly GCA_016281125.1. Taxonomy (GTDB): domain Bacteria; phylum Bacillota; class Clostridia; order Oscillospirales; family Ruminococcaceae; genus Firm-04. Next base: position 31,481 of record JAEEIA010000015.1, read on the forward strand.
CCGCCGCTTTCTGCTGGAGCGCTTTGCACAGATGGGGCTGCCGTGCTTCCCGGCACAGGGCGCGTTCTATCTGTTCCCGAGCATCGAATCCAGCGGCATGAGCAGCGAGGAATTCTGCGAGCAGCTCCTTCAGGAGGAAAAGGTCGCGGTTGTGCCCGGCTCCGCATTCGGCGAGTGCGGCAAAAACAATATCCGCATTTCCTATGCGTATTCGCTCAAGCATCTTGCAGAGGCGGCCAACCGCATGGAGCGTTTTCTGGAACGGCACCGCAAGGGTTGAAATAAGGTATTGCTGTGTGATGACTGATAATGGGAGCGCTGCCCCGTGATCAATCTGTCGGAGATACCGCTTTACAGATAAACGAAGGCGCTGACGATTGCCGTCAGCGCCTTTCATACTATATATTATTCAACTTCCATCTGGCAGACCTTCATCGCTGCGAGCGCATTCTCATGGCTCTGCGGGGTGACGCCCGCGCAGCAGTCTGCAATAATCTTCACGGGAACCTCCGGGAAAGCCGCTTTGACAATCATCGCATTGCTGATGACGCAGATGTCTGTGCAGACGCCGATGAACTGGAACTCCTCAATCTTTCTGCGCCTGCCGATGATCTTCGGCAGATCAACCGCACCGAAGGTGCCCTTTTCCACCCAGATCACGTTCTCGCCGAGCGCCTTCTTGACGGCGGCATCCGGCTTCCAGCCTGCGGTTCCGCGGATGCAGTGCGGCACGGGGAGCTTTCTGCCCTCCTGCGTATTCATATAGTCCTCCGTGTGGGTATCCAGCGTGGCAATCAGCAGCCCGTCCGGATTCTCCTTGCGGAATGCCTTGATTTTCTGCACAACAGGCTTGACGACGGCAGCCGTTTCCGGATTGCCGAGCACGCCGGTCAGAAAATCCTTCTGCATGTCAATGACGATCAGCGCTTTCATAAGAATACTCCTTTCTGCATCAGAAAACTCTGCGGATCAGCCTGCCTGCGCCGTGCCGGAGCACTGCGCGTGAACCGCGGCGGATGATGGCATCCGCTGCTTTCTCCGCGATGCGGCCTGCGGCTTCCTCTGCGACGCGCCGCACGATCTGTGTGCCGACCTTGCGGACAATGCGCTTTGCGATTCTGTGTTTCATACTTTTCCGTCCTTTCTCCGGTATAGCTTTGCGGTGCGGTGTGCAGCCGCTTCATTATAAAGCTCGGTTTCCGCGAGCCGGGGCATCATTTTTTTGCGGAAATTCTGCGGCGAGGTGTGTGTGCCGGTGATGATCTCATAGGGCTGCTGCAAATCGGAAACCGTAAACAGCTCCGGCATCAGGTCGAAGATCAGGTCATGTGCGGCAACCTCCTCCCGCAGTCTGCGGAACCCGTCCGCAATGATCTGCGCGTGATCGAAGGCAATCCGGTTTGTGACCGGTCTGCCGTTTTCGCATTGCAGCAGCACGGTGCCGTCCGGATCGGTGACCGTCAGGGTGCTGATGCCGTCTGCCTCCGTGCAGCTGACCTCCGCCCAGACCGCGTCTGCTGCATCAGAATGCGCGGCCGTCTGCGGCGTGACTGTTCTGGTCAGCGCGAGGAACGCGCAGGAGAGGATCCAGCCCCGCGGATCGCGGCCGGGCGCGCTGTACACGCCGAGCTGCATCAGCTTTGGCTCCGTGACGCCGGTTTCCTCGGTCAGTTCCCGCATGGCGGCCTGCTCGACGGTTTCCCCCGGCCGGAGAAATCCGCCCGGCAGACAGCGCTGCCCGCGGAACGGCTCCTCGCCGCGCCGCACGAGCAGCAGCTTCAGCTTTCGCTGCCGCAGCCCGCTGCGGGGCTCGGTCTGTCCGGCATCCAGTCCGAATACCGCTGCATCCGCCGCAACGGACGGGCGTTCAAATTGTTCGATGCTGTACATAAGCCTCCTCTTTGTTAGGAACCTTTGGTTTTTAACTCTTTGTTACTAAGATTATAGCACAACCGCGCCGCTTTGTCAATAGATTTCAGAAAAATTTTCGGGGATCTTCATTTTTTTCAGCTTCGCCTGCTTATTTCTGCCGCCGCATAAAAATATGCGGGAATCTCAGAGAGCCGGATTTCACGTATCTGCGTTCATATCAGTCATCGTAGCAGAAAAAAACACACTCTGCAAAAAATTTTTTCAGTTTTTTTGTGACCGACTGCCCTGTCTTTCTGTCGTAAAGAGTGAAGGGCAAAATAACACCGGCACAACCGCACGGGTTATCAAAGCCGGTACGATCGTATTTGAACGGGTGCAGCGCTCTCTGCAGGAGCGGGCACATCCAAAACTGAAAATTTTGATTGTAAGCCCGAAACGGGCGAAGGAGTATATCATGAAAAAGATGTTTGTTATCGCTATGACCGCAGCTGCTATGATTTCCGCAGCATCCGCTATGACCGCTTCCGCATGCCAGGGCTGCGGAAACGGCAAAGAATATGATCCCAATGCAAATGCCAATGTCCGCGTGACCGTCCGCCTGACGAAAGAGCAGATCACCGGTGATGCACACTGGGATCAGACCGTGAACGTGCGCGACATCAATAAGGACGGCTACCTGACGTATTCCGACGCTGTGATCAGCGCGTTTTATGCATACAATCCGACCTCCGCAGAGCTTCCGCTGGGCACCGACTGCGTCTGGGGTCAGACCGGCAGATATCAGATCGAAGTGACCGACGGCAGCGGCAAGCAGGTGTACGGCAACAGCGTGGACGGGGATCCGTTCTGCGAGCTGACTGACGGCATGTGGGTGCATGTTGATCCGTATATTACGGATCACACGGTCTATGTGCTGGACTGGAACGGACTGACCGAGGACGATGTGCCGCTGTGCCCCGGAAATACACTGGTCGATCTGCGTACGGTCAAGTATCCGGCTGGCGATTTCAGACCTGTTCCGGCACCGTTCACCGAGATCGTGATCGACGGGCAGCCGACCGGCATGATGACCGATGCAGAGGGCAAGGCGACGATCACACTGTATCAGACACCCGGCAGCCATAAGATGACTGCAAAATTCCCGGTGCAGGATGAGAAATCTGTTCTCGGTACCTATTACTACTGGATCGAGGATCCGGAGTGGAAAGAGAACGAAAAGGCAATGAAGCAGAATAATACCGCATCCTATGCAGGCGCGCTGAAGACCAAGGCTGACGATACCGTCGCAGCAGAAACAACTGCTCCGGCCGCAGTGACAACCGCACAGAGCACTACAACATCCGCGCTGAGTACCACAACCGCAGCAGCCGTCACAACGGCACAGGCTGTTTCCACAGCTGCTCCGGCTGAAACCACCGCAGCCCTGACCGCAGCAGCAGAAACCTCTGCACCGGCAGTTTCCACTGCGGCAGCAACGACCGCTCCTGCCAAGCAGACCTCTGCAACCGGCACCACCAAGGCAGGCGCCCTCAAGACCGGCGACAGCGCACCGATTGCCGCACTGGTGATTGCAGGCCTTGCAGCAGCAGGCACCGCCGTCGTCTTCGGCCGCAAGAGAAAAGAGCAGTAAGCTGAACAGAAGAATCATATAAAAACGGGCGCTCCTTTTTGCGGGAGTGCCCGTTCTGCTTGTTAAAAAAGGTATCGCTGCGCGATGATCTGTAATGAGGGCGCTGCCCTCAAACGCTCGCCGGGGACGTATCCCCAGACCCCATCATGGCGAAAATGATGTATTTATCGCCATGGGATTCCAAAGGGATAGTATCCCTTTGGCGGGTTTGGGCAGAGCCCATTATCAATCATCGCGCAGCGATACCTTGTTCCGTCAGCTCAGCCGCCGTAGGCCAGCATCTGATCAATGCTGCGGCGCGCCTGCGCGATCAGATCCGCGTCCATTTCAATTTCCGCGCCGCCTCTGCCGCAGACACAGTCATAGACATCCGCAAGCGTGGTCAGGCGCATGTTGTGGCAGACGCAGTCCTTGGAGAGCGGATAAAACCGCTTGTCCGGACATGCAAACTGCAAATGCTGCACGATGCTGGTTTCTGTGCCGATGATAAACTCCTTTGCATCGCTCTTTTCGGCATAGCTCATGATGCCGGTCGTGCTGCCGGCGTAGTCCGCCAGCGCCGTGACCTCCGGACGGCACTCCGGATGCACAAGCAGCAGCGCCTCCGGATGCGCAGCCTTTGCGGCCTCCGCCTCTTTGGCCGTGATGCGTGCGTGTGTCGGACATCCGCCCTGCATCAGCGTGATCTCCTTTTCCGGAACCTGCTGCTTTACCCAGCTTCCGAGATTGCAGTCCGGGATGAACAGCAGCTTTTTGTCCGGCAGTGCTTTCACAATTTTCACCGCCGAGGACGACGTCACGCAGATATCGCAGACCGTTTTCAGCTCTGCGGTTGTGTTGATATATGCAACGACCTTATGATCCGGATGCTGCTGCCGGAATGCCAGAATCATATCGCGGTCCATCTGCTCTGCCATGGGGCAGCCTGCATCCGCGGAGGAAAGCAGGACACGCTTTTCCGGCGAGAGCATTTTGACGGTTTCCGCCATGAAGCGCACACCGCACATGATCACGGTTTCCGCATCGGATTTAGCCGCCTGCTGCGTCAGACCGAACGAGTCCCCGATATGATCCGCAACCTCCCAGATATCGTGCGTCTGATACGCATGAACAAGGATGCAGATGTTCTTTTCCTTTTTCAGCCGGAGAATTTCCTGCTGCATTTCATAAGTCGTCATAGCAATACCCCCTTACGGAATGATACCATTATATCATATTCTTTCGTAAATTTCAATGGGAGAAGTGCTTTTTCGTTCTGAATCTGCAAACATGGGGGCTGAAGAGGGTGCTTGATTGCGGGTATGCGGAATAAGAAACGGATCGCCGTCTGATAAGAACGGTGATCCGTGTTTGCATGCAATATTCAGGATATAAGTTATTTCAGGTGATGGTTCTCTTTGAACAGGCGAAGATAACCCCTTGCTTCGTTCTGAAACGCTGCGTCTTTATCTTTCATTGCTTTCTCAACATATTCGCACAGAATATCATAAAACTCCTGATAAGAGAGAAATGCGGTTGGCGGTTCACCCGTATCGAAGCATATGTCGAAAACCACGCCATCGAACTTTCTTCCGCCTAAATATTCAATATCTGATTCATCCATTGTTTCTGCCTTAAAAAACGTTGCAATTACAAACCAGCCATCTCCTGCTACCCCTCTATCCTGGGAAAAACCTTTAAGGAGATCCATAAATATAGAAGGTGATCTGAGGTTTGCCAGTCTGCATACCTGTTCCATAAACTCATTTATAAGTTCATAATCCTTTTCATTCAAAGCCATGATTCTCACCTTGCTTATGATTCAGATTGCTGTTTTACATTATTATACCCAACCGCCCCGAAAAAGTCAATCTGTAAGCCTTTTGATAAAGCGGCTTTCCTATATATACTGATAAATGCAATGATTCCGGAACCGAAAACCATGACGGAAAGTAATTGAAATTATACAGTATCTTAAATAAATACTAATAAAATACCAACCGTATATTTATTTGGACGGTGTACACCATGTTTTACTTATGCCCCCTATCAATAAAAACCTATTTGCTTTTTCCACAGAAATATGCTATGATTGAGATAAAGGATACAACACTCCGTTGAACTGTCTGAATATCTGAGCATCCTGCCGGAAACGGCAGCCCGGAAGCCACCGGCACCCCTTCAATAACCGGCGGCACCCGAAGATGCAGCATCAGGGTGATACGAGGGCTGCGGACGGTCTGTTGTTCGCATCTGTATGCGCGGGATGCACACAGTCATTTCTGCGGCAGATTTGTATGCCGCGTCCGCGGAGAGGCAGCACCTGAACTGCCTGTTCACCGGACTCTGATCCATGTTCCCCCTAAGTGGCAGCGTCGGGACGAGATAACCTCCCGGCTCGGCGCTCCACTCTCTTTTTTCATCATTTATTAAGGATGAGGCTTGATAAAAAATCTGACCCGGCGGATGCCGGCCGGCAGGAAGAAAGAAAAACCCGCCGGATGAAAAACCAAAACGTAGGTATTGAAATCCATTTATTTCAAAAAGGGGTATTAGTATGCTGAAAATGAAGAAGGTACTTGCAAAGGTCACAAGCGTTTCCGTGCTCGCAATGGTTCTGACCGCGATGCCGATTCCGGCCTTTGCACAGACAATGCTGAACGCTACTTTTGAGGAAGATTACAACGGCTTCGGTCCGAGAGCGAATGAGTCCGTTGAGCGTGTCAGCACCAAGGCTTATGAAGGCCAGTACAGCCTGTACTGCTCCGGCAGAAAAGACGAGTGGAACGGCCCGGTTCTGTCGATGGGCAGAGGCGACTGGGTAGCGGGCGAAACATACAGCTTCTCCTGCGCAGTCTATCAGGAAACCGGTTCCGCTGTCGATATGAAGCTCTCGCTTCAGTATGACGATGCAAGCGGCACGACCGACTGGCTGCAAATCGCAACCGGCACTGTTCCGAGCGGCGAGTGGACGATCCTGTCCAATGACGCTTATACACTCCCGGCAGGCGGTTCCGCGATGCAGCTCTATGTTGAAACCGCTTCCGATCTCTGCGATTTCTATGTTGATTCAATCTTCTCCGGCTCCGAGGGCAGCACCCCGGGCCCTGTCACGCCGCCTGCACCGACCTACCGCATGGGCGACGTTGACCATGATGACAAGATCGACGCGACCGACCGCAGCAAAGTGATTGACTTCCTCCTTGCAAAGGATGACGGCTCCGGCTTGAATGCTGATACTGCGGATATTAACAAGGACGGCAAGGTGAATTCTGTGGACTTTTCGATGCTTCGGCAGTTCTTTATCTACCCGGATCTGACAAGCACCACGACCACCACGACGACCACAACAACAACCACGACCACCACAAAGCCGCAGACGCAGCAGCGTATTCCGGGTCAGTTCACGAATGTGGCTGATGTTTCCTGGATCAAGGCATCGAAGGTTGTTGCACTGAGCTTTGATGACGGCCCGTTCAACAACGGCAACCCGACACGTATTCAGAATGCTCTGACGAAGAACGGCTTCCACGCAACCTTCTTCTATTGGGGCCAGCACATCCAGGGCAATGAAAACGAAATCAGGGAAGCTGAAAAGCGCGGCTTTGAGGTTGCAAACCATACATGGTCGCATCCGGACAACTGGGGCAGCATGGACAGAAATTCCGTCCGCAGCCAGTACAACCAGTGCAAGCAGGCGCTCGATAAGATCGTCGGTGAAGACCGCGTCTATCTGCTCCGTAACCCGTATCTCGCACAAAGTGCCAACATCATCGGCGAACTGAGCGAAGTTCCGATGCCGAACTCCGGTATCGACTCCGAGGACTGGAACGGCAACTCCACGCAGGGCATCGTTTCCAAGATCCAGCAGGCTGCTCAGCAGGGCAGACTGGACGGTCAGGTCGTTCTGATGCACGAGAACTATGATTCCACCGCAACAGCAGTTGAGCAGCTCTGCCCGTGGCTTGAGCAGAACGGTTATGCGGTCGTTACCGTTTCCGAAATGTTCAAGTTCCACAACAAGCAGCTCAAGGGCGGCAAGGTCTACAACAGCTGCTGGGACTAATCTGATTTCAACAATCCCGTTTTTACTCTTTCATTCATTTCTTTCTGAACTCTTGTGAAGCTGTTGCTTCCGCAAAAAAGCACCTGTCGCCGCAGGTGCTTTTTTGTTATGCATTGCAGCAAATGCGCAAGAAACGCCCGATTATACAAAATCCTTCGGAGAACAGGCCGGATATTCTGCAAACGCGCCGTTGACTTTCCGGCTGTGTTTATGCTATAATATAAAGTATCGAAATATACATTTATCCGGTTTTCCGGAAACCTGATTTGTCTGATTTGAGGAAGGATGTTCCGAACATGGCCAAAGGTTCTGCATCAGTCTGTACCTGCGGTGCAGCTTACGACAGCAGCGGCGTCTGTACGCGCTGCGGAAAAAAGCGCCCGCGCTCCGGCAGCTACTGCACGCTGCATACAATTCTCTGTGTGCTCGGCGCACTGATTCTTTTTTTCTGCCTGAGCAATACCTTTGCACTGCGGAGCTGGCTGTCCTCGGATGCGCTGACGGAGAGCCTGCGGGCTGCACAAATCTCCGATGCAGCGGTACCGTTCACCGGAAAAAACGTCACAGAGCTCATCATGCAGCAGTACGTTGCGGATGAAAATGTGCTTGCGGAGAATGTCGCGGCAGCTGCGGATGGGATGCAGATTCCGGCGTTCCTTGCTGACAAGCTGGCAGGACATTTTTCGCTGCTGCGCGGCGAAACCGATACGCCGGTCACAATCAGCGCGGATGAAATCACTGCGGAGCTTGACCGCATCAGCGGAGCGCTGGCCGAATCCGGCGGCATCCTTGTCGATGACAGCGACCGCGCGATGATCAACAGCACGCTCGGCGGCGTGTTCGGCAAAATCAACAGCCTGAGCACGGCGTTCGGCAGCAACAAGGCCGGCAGAACGCTCCAGCGGTTCGGCGTCAGCATCTGGGCTTATCTTGCCTCACTGGTGCTGCTCGGATTTCTGTTCGTGCGCTGGTGCGGCGTCCGGACAAACAGCGGCAGGGATGTGGCCGGTGCAGTCAAGGGCTTCGGTCTGACGGCGCTGATTCCGTCCGCGGCCGGACTGCTGTTCGTGCTGATCGGCGGCATCCGCACCTGGTTTATCAAGGACGGCACCATCGGCCTGAACGGCGTCACAAAGGTGCTGCGCGCACCGTACTGGTATATCACAATCACCGGCCTGACCTTCGGCATCTTTATGCTGGAGCTCGCTGCATTTATCCGCGCGCGTGCAAAGCACAGAGCCGAGCGTGCGGAAAAGACTGCGGATCCTGTTCCGATGGCACCGCTGCCGGAGCTCCCCGCGGAGGCGTTTGAAATGCCGAAAACGGCGGCGGAAAACGATGCTGCCGGAAAGCAGTGCGTCAGCTGCGGAAAACAGCTTGCCGCGGCTGCCAGATTCTGCATTTACTGCGGCGCGGAGCAGACCGCTTCCGCCGCTGCACATAGCACTTCGGATTCGCCCGCAGATGCGGAGCAGTCCGGGGTTCCCGCCGACACGGTGCAGTAACCGCGCGGCAGAGCAAAAGAAAAGAGAGATTCCTGCATGGCACAGAAAAAGAGAAAAAAGCGCCGCCGTTCTGCGGCAGATGTTTTCCTTCCGGTTCTGCTGCTTGCGCTGGTCGGCACGGGTGCGGTCTATGCCGCAAAATCCCTGCTCGGCGGCCGCGAGGAGCCGGCACTGACCGCAGAGGACAGCACATCCCCTGCCGTGACGACAACCGTCACGGAGCTGACGACCACGACGACTGCCGCGGAAACAACGGCACCGTTTCCGAAGGCGGCGGCACATACGACCGAAACCGTCGCGCTCGGGGATACCGACAAGATCATCGCACGGAACGCCGTGCTGCTGAAAATTACGCCGGACGGCAACACCGTTCTGGCGGAGCGGGAGGCGGATCAGCAGATCTATCCCGCATCCATGACCAAGATCATGACGCTGGTGACATATCTGCGGCTCTGCGGCGACACCGCGGAGGACGATGTGCTCATCATGGACGCGGACGTCATTGCCGCGCAGCGGGCGCAGATGGCCTATACCGCCGGATTTGAGCCCGGCGAGGCCTGCCGCGTCACCGACCTGCTCTACGCAATGATGCTGCCCTCCGGCGCAGACGCCGCCGTCATGCTGGCAACCCATGCCGCAGGCAGCGAGGCAGCCTTTGCTGAGCAGATGAATGCGCTGGCAGCCGAAATGGGGCTGAAGCAGACACATTTCGTCAACTGCACCGGCCTGCACGAGGACGACCACCTCAGCAGCGTGAACGACATTGCACAGATTCTGCTCTATGCACTGGAGGATCCGCTTGCAAAGCAGATCATGTCCGCGTACCGGCACACGACAACGCCCTCTCCGCAGCATGAGGAGGGCATTGAGCTGGTTTCCACCACGCTGTCCAGACTGGTCGGCAATGAGCTGGAGTCGCTCAGCAAGCCGCTGCATATCATCGGCGGCAAAACAGGCTACACCAATCCCGCAGGACAGTGCCTTGCCACCTGGGCGGAAAATTCCGAGGGTGAGGAATTTGTCAGCGTGATCGCGGGGAGTACCGCGTTAAAGCCGCTCGATGCCATGGGCGATACGCTGACGCTGTATCAGCTGACCTGCGAGCCGCTTGACAAAATCGAACGCATTACACTGAACGAAGCGGATCTGCCGGATTATGTGCATAACTGAGCCGTATCCGGACAAAGGAGGACGCATATGAGGGCAGAGATCGAAACGGCCAAATCCGCCGGCTTCTGCTTCGGCGTGGACAGAGCGGTCAAGCTGGTCTATCAGGCGCTTGACGAGGGGAAACGCGTCGCCACGCTGGGCCCGATCGTCCACAATGAATCCGTTGTCGGGGATCTGAACGCCAAGGGCGCACGCATCGTCAGCGACCCGGCGGAGCTGGAGCCGGATGAAACACTCATCATCCGCGCACACGGCGTCCCGCAGGCGGTGTATCAGCAGCTGACGGAACAGGGCAATCCTGTCATTGACGCAACCTGTCCGTTCGTTGCAAGGATCCACAAGATCGTCATGGAGCAGACGGCACAGGGACGGCATGTGTTTATCGCCGGTGATCCCAAGCACCCGGAAGTGCAGGGAATTGTCGGACATTGCATGGGAAATTGTACAGTTTTTCGGGATGCCGGAGAGCTGAAATGTTTGATTGATAGAAGTTTGCCGGAAAGGCTTGCAATCGTGGCGCAAACCACGTATAATAAATTACTATGGGGGGAGTGTATAAAGCTCCTGCCTTCTGATCACCCCGATTTGCAGGTGTTTGACACCGTTTGCAGTGCGACCGCCGCAAGGCAGTCGGATGCGGATCTGCTCTCACGCTCTTCCGATCTGATGATTATTGCAGGCGGCAGGCACAGCTCCAATACCGTGAAGCTGTATGACGTGTGCAGCAGAAACTGCCCGTCCTGGCTGATCGAAACGGCGGAGGAGCTGAGAGCACATGCGGACGAAATCCGGCAGAAGGCTGCGGAGATCGCAGCGGCAGCCGGAAGCGGTCATACGCTGAAAATCGGCATCACAGCAGGCGCCAGTACACCCGCTCACATTATTAAGGAGGTTCAAACCAATATGTCTGGAATTTTTGACACCGATACCACTATCCCGGAAAACGAGGACTTCGCAGCAGCGTTCGAGGAGGAGCTTGATAAGACCTTCACGAAAAAAATCAGAAAGGGTGACCGGGTTGTCGGCATTGTCGCTTCCATCAGCGGCAACAACGAAGTCATGGTTGATGTAGGTGCCAAGCAGACCGGCTATATTACCCTCTCCGAACTGACCAGTGATACCTCTAAGAAGCCCTCTGACCTCGTCAAGGTCGGCGATGAACTCGAGCTTGTTGTCATTCAGGTGAATGACGCGGAAGGTACTGTTCAGCTCTCGAAGCGCAGAGTCGATGAAATGATCGGCTTCGAGAATATCCTCAAGGCACATGAGGCCGGTGAGGTGCTTGAGGGTACTGTCATCAGCGTTGTCAAGGGCGGTCTGGTTGCTGACAGCAACGGCGTACATGTCTTCATCCCGGCTTCACAGTCCGGTCTGGGCAGAGGCGCAGATCTGAACGTGCTCCTCAAGCAGCAGATCCGCTTCGTCATCATCGACGTCAACGAGCAGCGCCGCAGAGCGGTCGGCTCGATCCGCCAGGTACAGAAGGCAGAGCGCGATGAAGCAAAGAAGAAGTTCTGGGAAACTGCAAAGGTCGGTGACGTTTACACCGGCGAAGTCAAGTCCCTGACCAGCTACGGCGCATTTGTCGATCTGGGCGGCATCGACGGCATGGTGCATGTTTCCGAGCTCTCCTGGGCCCGCATTCATCAGCCGAGCGACGTTGTTGAGGTCGGCGACACGCTGGAGGTCTATATTAAGGCGCTCAATCCGGAAACCGGCAGAATTTCCCTCGGTCACAGAAGACCGGAGGACAATCCGTGGGTCAAGTTCACCAACGAATATGCAGTGGGTGACGTTGTTGACGCAACCGTCGTTTCCGTGACGTCCTTCGGTGCATTCGCACGCATCACAGACGGCATCGACGGCCTGATTCACATTTCTCAGCTCTCCAATGAGCGCGTGACCAATGTCAAGGACGTTGTCAATGTCGGCGACACCGTGACAGTCAAGATCACTGCAATCGACAGTGAGAAGAAGCGCATCAGCCTGTCCATGCGTGCAGTCAACGATGACAGCGCTGTCGAGGATGAAGCAGAGGAAGCTGACGAGGTCGTCTACTCTGACGAGGCTCCGGCAGAGGATGCAGCAGAGTAATTTCTGAAAAACGATGGTCTGAGCGCGGCTCAGATTGGTAAAGGAGGACGGAGGAGATTCGTCCTCCTTTCCGTTTTTGACGGAAATCCGGTTCTCCCGACCGTTTTTCCGTCTTGACAGAATGCACTGTCATATGCTATCATAATGATACACGAATACAGAGGAAAGGGGAATAAAAGCCGTGAAAACCAGCACAAAAATCGCACTGCTGTTCCTGACCGGAATAGAGATTCTGGTCGCTCTGCTGCTGTTCAACCTGATGGGCGGAGCTTCCATGGGAGCAAAAGCCGCTGTACTCGTTGCGGTGGTGCTGATCTCACTGGCGCTGGATGCCGCCGTGCTGCACGGAAACAGTGCCTCGGTGGTCAGCGATGCCAAGAAGCTGAAGGACGCTGACGATTACATCCGCGCCTTTAACGCATGGCTCAATGAGGATACCCCGTTTGAGAATTATATCAAGCTCGCAATCCGGCAGCTGGAATCCCTCAAACGAAAACAGAAAGCCCTGCGGGCGGTGCTGGATGATTCCAAGGACAGCCCGTTCCTGACGACCGCCAATGAGGTCGATCAGTATGTATTAGCCAACAGCAAACGGATCCTGAACCGCGTCATGATCTATGACCAGGGGGATCCGACCAAGTTCAATATGCATGCGACGTATTTAGAGGCGATTCTCGGCGAAAATGCGCATGTGCTCTCCGATTTTGAAAATCTCATCCTTGAGATTTCGCAGATCGGCGACAATGCGACCGCCGCGTCTACCCCCTGCCTGACCGAGCTGACCAAAGCGCTCCAGAGTGTGCGCAGCGGCGAGGACGCGTGGGAGCAGCAGAATCAGCATGTGGATCCGCCGCAGCAAATGATGATGCAATAGCCCTGCATGGCGCTGCCCGTTGAAAGGAGGGGTTTGTCATGCTTTATACAAAGTGCCCTGCCTGCGGTGTCCCGCTCCGGAAGGCGACCGGTAATATGTCGGTCTGCCCGAAGTGCTTCCGCGGATTCCGCAGCTGTGAAACCTCTCTGAATGTATCGGCCGCTCCGGCAGGTACAACGGCGCAGCCCCTCAGCGCTGCTGACCGTGAGAATGTCAACCGCGCAAAGCCGCGGATTATTGCCGGTCTTGTTTCTGCGATCTTTCTGTTCGGCATGACCGGCTCAATGGAAGTGCTGCCGTTCATTATGATTCTGGTGGTGCTGATTGTGTGCGTCTGCGTGAAGGATTATGCCGTTGACGAAGCGGAAAACAATCCGCAGGTGATTCCGAAGGCATCCGGACAGAAGTTCCGCAATACCACGGATTATCTGAACCAGTTCCGCACGATGCCGCTGTATTCCATGCCGCTCGGCAGATTCGGCTCGGAGGCGGTGCAGCAGATCCGTCAGCTGGAAACCAAGCAGCAGGCGCTGCTCGAGCTGCTCGGCCCGAATCATCCCTTTGAGAAAAACAGCCAGGAGGCAGCAAAATTCGTGCTCGCCAACTGCAAGCAGATCCTTTTCCGGCTGCGCTACTGTGATCAGACTGATCCGGCGCTCTGCCGGGTGCATGCGGAGTATATGCAGACACGCCTTCAGGAGAATGCGCGTGTGCTGCGCGATTTTGAAAAGCTGATCATCGAGGTCACGCAGATGAATGACGATCTCCCGGCGCGGGAGCCCTGCCTCGATGTGCTGGCGGATACGCTCCGCAATGTCCGGACGCAGGACGGAACGCTGCCACCGCAGATGCGGATGCAGCGTATGATGCAGTGATTCATAATCCTGCAATATAACTGACATACTGGAGGTTGAAATGAGTAAGGCAAAAACGAAAAACGGTTTGTTCCTCGGCGGACTTGGCGTGCTGATGATCGCAGGTATCCTCGGCGGTATCGCAATCAGCAAGAATATGGGCAAGTCGAATCAGGAGCTTTCCTACGAGAATGCTGTTTCGCATCTGGACAAAAAGCTGAAAAAGATTTCGGTCAATGAAACGAAGCCGCGCAAGGCGACGGTCGAAATCGCAGGCAACAACCTCGCGGAGGAACTGCCGGATATCAGCAAGTATCCGCTTTCCGTGACGGGCCGCGGCTCAATCAATCTGGAGATCTTCTCCTCGACGGAGAAATCCTCCTCCGGAACGGACGGCTGGCTCAATGAGGTGGCCGAAAAGTTCAACAATGAGCATCATGAGGTGGACGGCCAGTGGGCGACGGTTTCCGTCCGTCCGATTGCCTCGGGCGCCGCGATTGATTATATCATCTCCGGCAAATATGTTCCGGAGGCATACTCCCCCTCCAATGAACTGTGGGGCGAGATGATCGAAGCGGAAAACGTGAAGATCGAGATGATCGAAAAGCGTCTGGCGGGCAATACCGCGGGCATTCTGGTCAGCAAGGATACCTATAACAAGCTGAAAGCCAGCCACGGTGAGGTCAATATCGGCGAGATTGTCAATGCAACCGTCAACAACGAGATCACCATGGGCTATACGAACCCCTATGCGTCCTCGACCGGCATGAACTTCCTGATTGCGGCACTGGAGGAGTTCGATTCCACGGATATTCTCAGCCAGACCGCAACCGAGCAGTTCCGCAAGTTCCAGCAGAACGTCCCGTTCGTGGCATATACCACGCTGCAAATGCGCAATGCGGCTGCAAATGACGTGCTGGATGCGTTCCTGATGGAGTATCAGGGCTATTACAATGCAACGGAGCTGCGCGACTACGAGTTCATTCCGTTCGGCGTGCGGCATGACAGCCCGCTGTATGTGCTGGGCGAAGATGTCACGAGCGCGCAGAAGGCGCTTGCAAAGGATTTTGCAGATTACTGCCTGACGCCGGAATGCCAGAAGATGGCAAAGGATTACGGCTTCAACGCCAAGGACGACTACAAGTCCGCGGAGTGGGGGCTGAAAGGCAAGACGCTGGAAAGCGCACAGAAGCTCTGGAAGACCGAGAAGGACGCAGGCAGCCCGGTTATGGCGGTCTTTGTGGCGGATGTTTCCGGCAGTATGGGCGGCGCACCGATCCAGAACCTGCAAACCTCTCTGATCAACGCTTCGCAGTATATCAACGATACAAACTATGTCGGACTGGTCAGTTACAGCTCCAATGTGTCGATCAATCTGCCGATTGCAAAGTTTGACCTCAACCAGCGCAGTTACTTCACCGGTGCTGTGCAGGATCTGAGCGTCGGCGGCAATACGGCGACCTATGACGCCGTGCTGGTTGCGCTCGACATGCTGATGAAGGCGCAGGAGCAGGTCAAGGCGGAAACCGGCCAGACGGTCAAGCCGCTGCTGTTTGTGCTGAGCGACGGCGAAACGAACACCGGCAATACGCTGAGCAGCATTACCCCGATTGTCGAGGGCCTGGAGGTTCCGTGCTATACCATCGGCTATAATGCAAACCTTGACGCGCTGAAAGAGCTCTCCGGCATCAATGAGGCGGCCAGCATCAATGCTGACAGCGACGATGTGATTTACAGCCTCAAGAGCCTGTTCAACGCACAGATGTAAATAGTGCCTCCGGCGGATCCAAAATGGGGGCGCTGCCCCCATACCCCTGCCAGAGGGATACTATCCCTCTGGACTCCCGATATGATGCAAAATACACATACTTGCTATCATTTAATGGGATTCTTAAGGGCTAGTAGCCCTTAAGCGGGGTATGGGGCAGCGCCCCATTAAAGATCATCGCGCAGCGATACCTTCAATCAATGGCGGGCGGCACTGCCGCCAAAAAAACACAGCGGGCGAAAGCCTGCTGTGTTTTTTGTTCACGGCCCGGAACTGTCGGATGCGGGGACATCAACGTCTTCAGGGGAACCGGCCTTTGGCTTCGGAGGACGCCGCGGCAGGTGCGTTTTTTTCGTGCTCCCGCATTCCGTCAGTCCAGCTCGACGGTGACAATGAACCCGTGCTTATTATTGCCGGACACATTGAATTTATCCCCGATCGGCACCGGGATTTCACATTCCGCTGCCGGATCGTTCGGGTCAATGGAAACTGTATACACTTCATATTCCTGACCGTCCTTGTCAGTGAGGCAGAAGTGCTCGCCTTCAAATGGATACTCCTCAAGCAGCTCGATGTACTCTTCCAGGCACAGATCATTCTGTGCCATATACCACGCATGGGGCTGTCCGACATAGCGAAACACCTCCGGCCGGTTGCTGACCTTCGTGACCGCTGCGCGGGACTCCGGATAGCGCTGGATCAGGCCGAATTCGGCACAGTGCTCTTCGAGCCAGCTGTGCTCGTCCTCGGTGGTAAAGTTCATATATGTGCCGTTGCGGTACAGGGAGAGCTCAAACGAATAACCGGATTCAAACTCGCTGCATCCGGGCAGCGCGTACAGCTCGGACTCCGCTTTTCCGGTGCGCCGGAGATCCTCCTCATAGCGCTGTTTTTGCTGCTCCTTCGTGACATAGCCGTTCAGAATCAGCAGATCCGTCAGCTTTTTCTCCTTTTCAAATGCCGTCGCCATCTCATTGAGCGCGGCGGTTGCATCCTCATGGAGCATAACGGTCAGATCCCGCACGGAGATTGTATCGAGCTTTTTGTCAAATGCAGTGAAGATGCCCTCTGTGAGATCCTCCGTCGGGAAATCTTCGTTGATCAGCACCAACGGCCCGTGATGCATCTCTCCGGCCGGGAGAGATTGAGAACCGTAATCCGGTGCGCTGCTTTCTGTGCTTTCTTCCATATCCGGCACACTGATTTCTGTCTGTGCGGCGCCGTTCGTGATCGGCTCAATGCCGTCCAGCGCGAGCTTGATGCCGTAGGCAGCACCTGCGACGAGAAGAACGGAGAGGATACCGGCGACCAGACCCTTGGGCGATTTGCGCAGCTCCTTTCCGGTTGATCGGTATGCGGCCATAATCTGTTCCCTGCGGTTCCCGGAACATGTCCGGCAGCCGCGCTCCTTTCCGGTACAAAGGCGGCAGAAAAAGCTACTACGTTTATTATTATAGCATAGCTGATTGAAAAAAGGAAAGCGTTTCGGCCATCTTTGTGAAAAATCACAAGAACGGTACAGATGACATTTGTCAAACTGTACAAATAATCAACGGAATGCGCCGGTTTTTTCAGATTCCGCTCTGCGGCGGCAGCAAGATCTGCGCAATTCCCTGTCAGCGCACCCGTAAAAAAACGGATGTTTTTGTGAAAAGTATGTGAAAACAGACGATAAACTTTGTTATAATTCACAAGTGCAATTTTGTTGCCGTTGTGGTATAATAAAGGCATATTAATGCGGCCGCAGTCGCAGCAAGAAAGGATGTATTACTTATGGCGGACATTAAGGAGAAGGGCAAGGGCTTCCTTGCAGAATTTAAGGAGTTTGCGCTCAAGGGCAATGTGATGGACATGGCAGTCGGTGTCATCATCGGCGGTGCGTTCGGTAACATTGTAACGGCGCTGACAGAGGATTTCATCAATCCGCTGATCGCATGTATCGGCGGTGCAGAGGTGCAGGGCAAGCTGAAGCTCGGCAACACCGGACAGGCGCTTGACTGGGGTCATTTTGTTACCGCCGTTATCAATTTTATCATCATGGCATTCTGCATTTTCCTGATGGTCAAGGCTGTGAACAAGGTCACATCCCTGGGCAAGAAGAAGGAAGAGGAGAAGCCGGCTGAGCCGCCGAAGGAAGAGGTTCTGCTCACCGAGATCCGCGACCTGCTCAAGGAAAAGAAGTAATCGGAAAACCAGCAGGCAAATCAGCATACATACAAACAGGCGCCGACCTTTCGTTCAGGTCGGCGCCTTCGTTGGCAGTTCTGATTTCAGGGGACGCCCTCTATCGCAGGGCGTCCCCTCTTGCGGAGCTCCTGAACGCAGAGAGATTTCGCTCACTGCGGTGAGCGACCAGAGGCTCCTCGCCTCTGGACTCTCGCAAGCCTTTTGAAAAAGGCTTGACCGAAAACTTTTATTATGGTGTGAAACAAGCGCCGACCATTTGGTACAGCGCCTGTTTTGATCATATTTCGGGATTCCAAAGGGATTGATCCCTTTGGTGGGGGTTGGAGCGAAGCTCCATTTTGAATCCATCGGAGATACCGCTATCCCTCACCGCCGCTTCTTTTTGACCGAGTAGCCGAAGGCGCCGCATTTCCGGCCGAGCGCAAAATACTCGCCGTGCGCATACGCCAGCAGGCCGCTCTGCTGCAAATTCAGCTTACCCTTGCTGTCCACGTACCGCGGGTCAACCGCCGTACCGGTAATCTCCGCCAGAAACATATCATGGGAACCCAGCGGAATGATCTGCGTCACCTTGCAGGTCAGGCTGACCGGCGACTCCAGCAGGATCGGCACACTGCCCTGCGGCGGTTCCGTCAGGTGCAGCCCGCAGGCTTTCAGCTTATCCGTCGTTTTGCCGGAGCGGACGCCGCAGAAGTCCACAGCCTTCACCATGGCAGTCGTCGTCAGATTGACAGCAAATTCGCCGCTTTCCTTAATAATCGCGTAGGAATGGCGCGTCGGGCGCACCGAGATGTAAGTCATCGGCGGGTGCGTGGCGCAGATGCCTGTCCAGCCGATTGTCAGGACATTGCAGTGCTCCATTGTGCCGCAGGTGACAAGAACCGGCGGGACCGGTGCAAGCAGGGCCCCGCCGTTCCAGAATACCTTGTCCGCCATGCCTTACATATCCGCAAGACGGTTGTTCGGATCATCCTCCGCATGATAATCTGCAAAGGTTTCGCTCTCAGAGGGGAGGTCATCCGGCAGTGCCTTTGTCTTCGGCTCTGCGAGCTTTCCGCCGAGGAAGCCTGCCAGCAGCGCGCGCAGGTCAATGCCCGTCGCCTCGGTCAGACCGTCGGTGATTTTTGTGGTCGAGCCGATAATATCGCCGACCAGCTTGCTGGAGTTGCCCTCACCGTACATCGTGATCTTATCCACATTGGCAAGCGGGAGTGCAGCGTTCTTGACGACATCCGGCAGTGCCTTGAAGTACATTTCCAGGACAGCGGCCTCGCCGTACTTCTTCATAGCCTCAGCCTTTGCGTTGATACCCTCAGCCTCTGCAAGACCCTTTGCGCGGATTGCATCTGCCTCTGCCTTACCGACAGCAGCAATACCTTCGGCCTCCTGCATCTTTGCAAACTTGGCGGCCTCAGCCTCAGCCTTCTGTGCCTCAGCCTCCTGCTCACGCTGGAAGCGGTCTGCTTCTGCCTCTTTCTTCAGCTGATACAGCTTTGCATCAGCTTCCTGCTGTGCCTTGTAGCGTGCAGCCTCAGCCATTTTCTTGACGTCAGCATCGAGCGCCTTTTCCTTGACCTCGGCTTCCTTCGCTTTCAGCTCAACATCCTTTTCGGATGCGGCGATGTTCGCATTTGCTCTGGTGACTTCAATCGTGCGGCGCTGCTCTTCCTTCTGGATCTCATACGCAGCATCCGCGATTGCGAGCTGAGTATCTGCATCCTTTTTCAGTTCAGCCTGACGGATCGCAAGCTCATTGTTCTTCTTGGCGATTTCAGTCTGCGCCTGCACTCTTGCATCGTTGGCTTCCTTCTGTGCAGCAGCCTTTGCAATCTCGATTTCCTTCTCGGATTCCGCTCTTGCAATCGCAGCCTTCTTCTGAATCGTCGTGACATTGTCGATACCGAGGTTCTCGATCAGATTCTGGTCATCGGTGAAGTTCTGAACATTGAACGAAACGATTTCCAGACCCATGCGGTTGAGGTCCGGTGCGGCGTTCTCCTGCACCTTTTCCGCAAACGCCTTGCGGTCATTGACCATTGCGACCAGCGTCATCTGGCCGACGATTTCACGCATATTACCTTCCAGAACCTCTCTGGCCACCTTTGCGATGTAGGCGGTGTCCTTGTTCAGGAAGTTTTCTGCGCCGAGCTTAATGAGCATCGGGTCGCTGGAAACCTTGACGTTGACGTTCGCATCGACATTGATGTTGATGTAGTCCGCAGTCGGGACGGCGCTGGATGTCTTGACATCGACAGCGATGAGCTGGAGCTTCAGCTTATCCACGCGCTCAAAGAAGGGGATGCGAATGCTCGCTTTACCGATGATGATCTTCTTCCGGAGACCGGAGATGATGTAGGCGGTATCCGGCGGTGCCTTGAGGTAGCCGGAGGCGAGGATCACAATGACAAGAACGACCGCAACGGCAATCGCAATCAGCGTGATCGGATTCATGGGCAGTTCCGGGAAAAACGCGGCAATAATTGTTGACAGCATAACAAACACATCCTTTCTTTACGTCTGCAACATGGTACAAAAATCCGGACACAGAACAGCGCCGCGCTGCCTCTGCACCCGTTGCAAGTATTATAGCACATTTTTCGACGTTTGTCAAGAGCATTCCGGAGTATTCGGGAGCATACGGGAGTATACGGCAGAAATCGCCGGATTTGATATAATAAGTGCGGCGGAGGGCGCCGCGCACCGCTCCTGCATATTTGTAAAATATTTGTGAACAGCATTGCGGGGTCAAAAACAGCCGGACGACTTCGCGCAAGGCGAAGCCGTCCGGAGAACGATGCTGTTACTGCATCTTGTAAGCGTCGATCATTTTCTTGGTAATGTGTCCGGAACGACGACCGTACCGCTCGCCGCTGCGAATATACGAAATATCGGCAGAGGCACTTGTTTTCAGCTTGACCTCCAGCTTCATCTCCGTGCGGTTGACCGGAACCACATCAATGCGGTCGATCATCGTTTTCGCCATTTCATCGACTTCTTCTTTTGACATGATGTGACCGGGACGGTAAAGTGTCCTGAAATACTCCTCGATTTTTTGCATTTCGGCGGCATAGTCCGCCGTCTGCGAAGCCTTTGTTTCGAGCTGAAAAATGTCCTCCTCAAGCTGCGCGATCAGCACATTGGAATTGCCGTTTCGCTCGCGGAATTCGTCACGGGAGATGTCGCCCTCGGTGTAGAGGTCAAGCAGCTTTTCGCGTTTCGCTTTCTCCTTTGTCAGTTGTGTCCGCAGTTCGTTGATCTGTTTCTGCGCATTCGCCTCGCGGTCGCTTTCGCGGTAGATGCGCAGGAAATCACGGACATATTCCTCGATATTGCCGGCGATCGACTGAAAATGCTCGGAGAGCATTTCGTAGAGGTCTTTCTCCATAATCGAAAACGATGCGCAGGATTTCGCGCCGGAGCGCTTCTTCTCGCTGCAAATCCACTGATAGATCGGCTTGCCCTGTGAAACGCTGTTGGAATAGCTTGTGCGCCAATAGGGAACATCATGCGCCTTGCACCAGATCTTGCCGGTAAAAACGCTCTTATCCTTGAAGGAACGCTCCCGGCTTTTGATCGCGCTGCTGCGCTCGCGAAAGATCTCATTGCACTTGTCCCAGATCTCCTCGCTGACGATTGCCGGAACGGTTTCGCCGGTTTCATCTTTATAAAGTACCCATTCTTCTTCCGGCAGGAAACGCTGCTCACGGGTGCGGTAATCGACGATCTTGACCTTGTTGCCGCAGAAAAAGCCCTTGTATTTCGGGTTCTGAATGATGCCGGTGATCGTGTTGTGGTGAATGCGCGTGCCGTTTCGTCCGCGGTAGCCCTTCTCCCATAGGATACGCTCGATCTTGCGGGTGCTGTAATCGCCGGTGCTGTAAAGCTCGAAGATAAGCCGCACCATTTCCGCTTCGGATTCGTTGACTGTCAGCTTGCAGTCCTTTTTGTCATAGCCGAAAATGCGGCTGTTTCCCATGACAGCACCGTTTTCGATGGAACGCTTATGTCCCCAGCGCACACGCTCCGAGAGCTTGCGCACCTCATCTGCCGCAATACTCGACATGATCGTCAGGCGCAGTTCGCTGTCCGTGTCGATCGTGCAGATGTTGTCATTCTGGAAAAAGACACCGACACCGGCGCGGAGCAGATCACGGGTATAGGTCAGGCTGTCAATGGTGTTGCGGGCGAATCGGCTGACCTCTTTCGTCAGCACGAGATCAAACATCCCCGCTTTGCCGTCCTCGATCATGCGCATAAAATTGACGCGGTTCTCCGCCGCCTCGCCGCGGATGCGGTCTACATAGCCCTCGATATACTCCCAGTTCTCGTTCTTCTGAATCATATCCGTGAAAAACGCAATCTGGTTTTCAATGGAGTTTTCCTGCTCCTCGCGGGTGGTCGAGACGCGGGCGTAGAAGGTCACGCGCATTGGCACATCAAAGATCGTCTTGCGCTCTGCTTTCATCTGGTTTGCAATCTGGTAAATGTCCAAGTAAAACCCTCCTGTTCTGATCGGAGTTCTGATTAAGTATTATGATACCATACCGAATATGATTTGTCAAGAGGATATCTGTCATTTCCGGTCGGAGTGAATTAATAAGCTCCCGCTTGTACGTGCTGCGTTAATATAGAAATTTTATACCATAGTATTTCTGATGTATCGTCAGAAGTACTATGGCGTTTCAATTGACAATGCAGCGATATTGTGCTATAATTGCTACTGATAAAAAACAGATTTTGCGGATGGCACCCGCTGGCATACCACGGTTTCTGTCTGCATTTGCGGGATGTATTTTACTCGCATTATTGACAGTATGAAATGGGAATGTCTCATGCTGAAAGGAATCGGATTATATGAAAAAAGCGCTCAAAATCATAGGAAAAGTTTTCCTCGGACTTCTGATCCTGATTGCGTTATTCCTTGTAATTATGACGGTATACAATCAGATCATGCTGAAAAAGAACAAAGCTCTCTACGAAACGCCGCTCGGACAGCTTGTTGAGGTGGACGGTCACAATATGAGCATTTATACCGAAGGCGAGGGAGAACATACGGTCGTGTTTCTGTCAGGTTACGGGACTGCCTCACCAATCCTGGATTTCAAGCCGCTGTTCAGCAGGCTTTCCGACAAATACAAAATCGTTGTTGTGGAAAAATTCGGCTACGGCTTTAGCGATTTGGTTGACGGCGAGCGCGATCTTGACACGATCCTCCGGCAGGACAGGGAGACACTCGATAAAGTGCGGCATTGAAGCGCCGTATGTGCTGTGTCCGCATTCATTTTCAGGCTATGAGGCGACCCGCTGGGCGCAAGAATATCCTGATGAGGTCGAAGCAATCGTCGGGCTGGATATGTGTACGCCGCACTGTATGGACGTCAATAAACTGAAAGAAGCTGATTCCGGCTACGCGTTCCTGCGCGGGATTGCAAGGTTTATGAAAGCAGCCGGAATCGTCCGCCTGTTTGACTACAACGAATCGGGTGCGCTCTCTGAGGAGGACTGCGCAATCTATAAAGAAATCGCTTGTCACAAAAATGTGAATGATACGATGCAGAATGAGAGCAATGTGGAAAACATTATCGCACTGAATGATGACCGCAATTCCGCCCCGCTGTCGACCGTTCCTGTGATGCTGTACGTTTCAAACGAACCCTCAAATGACGAATACTGGGTAGGCGGGATGCAGGCGATGGTCGATGCTTCCTCAGACGGCACGCTGATCCAGCTTGACTGCGGGCATTATGTGCATAATTATGCCTATGAAAGAATCAGTCAGGATATGAAGGCGTTTATTGAAAAACTGAACAACTAAAATATGATTTATCTTAGCAGTCAAATACTATGCCCCGAAGCATTTCAAAGTGCTTCGGGGCAAAACTTCTATATGGGTATCCGTCTTATGAGCTGCTCCCTTTTCGCAGCTTGGCAAAAAAGCAGCCACTTCGGCGAACCGGAACATGATTGGTTGATAACATTACACCACACTCCGCCGCAAATCGTAAGGGGCAAGCAGTTTTCCTTGACAACTGGTGCAGAGTGTGGTATCATAAATTATAAGGTTATGCGCTGTCCGCCGCAGAATCCTTTGGCTTCGCTTCTTTCAGATTATCAATCAGCGCAATCATGCGGTTGAGCCGCGCCGCATCAATCATGCCCTTGTGGTAGAGAATCCGCGCCCATGCGGTAAGGGTTAGCTTCTTCATGGTAAGCTCCTGTGAGTCAGCCCTCTGCATTGTTCGTCCCTCCTTTTTCTTTAGTAAGTATGGTCAAATAGACCGGTTGTATTCGATGAAAATGCACTTGATGAGTAATAAACATATGGGATGGCAGCGCCCCGAAGGGCGCGTGCCGATACTTCATAAATCAGGTGGAAAAGAATTGCTGTAAGTCAACAGCCTTTCCTTTGATGGCTGTCTTACTGTTCCTTTTCTGTTGACGATTGAAAAGGCCACCCTTAAGAATAAACTCATGTTCGTTAAGACTTGCAATCAGTGACTTATTAACACCGATTTGCTTTGCGATGCTATCAGGTGCAACATCCTGTGGACGGAAGAAAACCAGTAAACCGCAGCTTTCAATCAGTTTGCTGAGCCGGTCTTTTTCCGCAGAAAATTCCTGTGATGCAAGCAGCAGCGAAAGCCCATGTTTGCCGCCCTTTCGGAGAATGGTGTCTATAGGATCATCCTTATTGAGACTGAAATCCATGATTTCATCTATAATGACCAGAATCTTTTCCTCTTGATGGAGCTGCTTATAGGTGTACAAATTTGCCAGCAGCATATCAAATAGTGCGCTGCTCTTGCGGATGCCGTCTTCAGCGGTGGATATTATGGTGATTGGTTTTTGCATGGCGAGAAATTCGCCCCAGTTCTGATGATGTGTCGGGAGTCCCTTCAGATCTTCAAACACTTCTTCCAGACGCCCCTTGATATCTGCCTGAGCGGGATCACTGTCATCGAAGAAATCCGGAACACCTGCCAGTGACTGTATCTGGTTCGCTTCAATTGCTGCAGCTGCTGTTTTCATTCGGCTGCGAAGCACTTGCAGTTGTACTTCGCCCGTGAGTCTTGCGCCAACGGATAATACGCTTGCTAAACGATTCTTTTTGCTGGTAAGATTGGAACAGTTTTCCAGCGACAGGATATCAACTGGTAAGCCTTTTTCTCCGATTTCCCAGAACGAAAAGTACTTGTCAACGACATTATCGTTTCCGGTCATCTTCAAGCATAGCCGTTCCACCTCTTCCCGAGGGCAAGCTCCGGTCTGATCGATGAAAATGACGCGATATTCGTTTAAGGCACGAATCAAAGCCTGATTGATGAGATAGTGTGTCTTGCCCGAACGTGTTTGTCCGGAACAGAAGATACTCTCAGCCGCCAATCTTGTGTCGGTGATTACACGACCGGCGACCAACTCTTTGCCGAAGCTTGTGATTGGAAGGAACCCTGCCGGCAAGTTACTGATTGGAAACAAAAAGTTCCAATATTTAATCATATCCGCCTTTGCACGGGCTTGAGCTGTCAGCAGGGTTTTCGGGAAGCTGTAAACAGAAACGGTCATAGAATCTCCGGAGGAAAGCTCCACATCAATGTTTCGCTTAAGCCCATTATTGGCATGAAGTTTGCCGCAGTTCTGTAAGGCGTGCAGCAGTTTGTTTCGCTTCTTGGTGGTATTCATACGCATCATAAGCCGGCGTTCCAGCGTGCGTGCTTCCAAATTGACGAACTTATCGTCCAGAATCAGATTGTACTCGCCAGGACGGTAGTACGGTAGTTCGGTTTGATTTACAACATGAATTTGCCGGTCACAAAAGGCTGCGGAAAGCACCTGCTTGAATTCGTTACAAACCGCAAGATCAGCGGTTGGACCATCATAGTGGTTATCCGTGAGAAAGCGGCTGATCTCGCTTTTTTCAATGTTCGATATCAAACCGTACTCCCACAGAATCTCGACGGTCGTCATGAGCATCCTGATCGTCATGAAGAATTCGGAATTCATGGTGTTTTGCTTGAAGAGTACCGTTTTCGGCAGCATCCGTGTGATCAGATTTTCCTTGGGATCTGAATTCTCAAGATGCCGGATCAGAGCGGACTCAAAAATACCGACTGACTGCCGTAAGTCATTGGCATTCCTGATATCAGGACAGTCGTTCATGGTTATGAAGTATGCCGGAAGTTCGGCAGAATAATTGCCAATGTTGTCGGTTACGATTGCGGTCAGATGCCGTGCCTGATATTTAGATCCGCTGCTGTGCAGCAGATCTTCCAGA
This sequence comes from Oscillospiraceae bacterium, assembly GCA_016281125.1. Lineage (GTDB taxonomy): Bacteria > Bacillota > Clostridia > Oscillospirales > Ruminococcaceae > Firm-04. The sequence goes on from JAEEIA010000015.1 coordinate 57,752, forward strand.
ATGACCTGTACGCCGGCATCACGCGTTTTCTTTGCCTCCACATAGGAGTGGTCGTCGAATATGGTCATGCAGTCATTGCTGTAATCCAGCTCTTGTCGAAGCTTGGTTCTGCAAGCAGTAATCGAAACGGAATTGCAGGTTTCGTATGACCGGTTTTGCAGCAGTGCCTTCACTGGTTTCGCCTGCGAATCGCTTTTCGTCTCAATGAAGAATGCTTGATCGGGTGCCAGTCCTGCTTTTTCGTAAAAATACAGCAGAATACTGGTGACACTGATTGCAAGCAAAAGCTTGTATTTCCAGTGGGCAGGCAAGTGTATCGCCAGAGCCTTTGCAGCTTCTGTTAATGAAAGCTGAGTGGGGATCCGCTTGCGCACAAGGACATCTTTTGCACAAAAGCGCTCCAGTTTGGGCGTAACTGCTTCGCCGGAAGCGTAATACGCTTTTCCGTCCGCCTCCTGCCAGCCTGCCCTTTGCGGTATTTGAATGACTTGGGGCATCCCACATTCCTGCAAGCTGTGAAATAAAGCGAGGATAAAATACTGTTCAGCACATGCAGGATGCCGATGATAATCCGGGAAATAGTGCTGTACACGATGCCGGATAAGGTCCTCATAGACAACTACGATCTCATGTTTTTGATCGTTATAGGTGGCGTCGAAGCCAAATGCATCAAAACTTCCGTCAGGGTGCAGATTGATTACTCGAGGATTGGTGTTCTCCATCTCAAGGGCGGGAATATCGTCGCCGTTCGGCATCTTCAAGTACCAGCGATTCCCGACTTTTCGTAAATGCCGCATGCAGTGCTTATTATCAAAATCATTCCAGATGCTAGTAAGGCAAGAACTGCAATTACGCCATGGATTGTCCCAACTATCATTGTTGGAAGCAGCTTTGTTGCTGCAGGCAGCGGAAAAAGAAATTCCGCTGCTGAGCCCACTGTCACTCGCCACGTTGAACGGTGCATTGGCAGGAAAAGCTGTGTCAGACATAGAGTGTTGAGCAGGGAAGGTGCAATTGGACTCGAAATTGCTGTAATTTTCCTTGCTCTGAGGTGTTGCTTCAGTTTGCGTATGCTCTCCGAAGCACAGCTTAAACATTTCCAGACTCGGGATTAAGTTGCTCATATTGTACCTCCAAAAGTTTGAAAAATTATTTCGATTACGAATTTTTTGAAAAAGCTGCTGTCAAATATCAATATCGCAATGCGATTTTGTATTTTTCAAGCGGGCGTTTTATTGAAAATCGTAAACAGAAAAATTTTTCAGTTTTTTTGCGGCTCTCCCGGGATGAAACCGCTGCGGTTTTGAAGCCCAGCGCTTGGCTTCATTTTTAGTATAGCAAATCAATCATGACATGACATGACAGCTATCGTTTTGTCATGCTTATTATACTTTTGGAGGAATTCAAATGGACAAGCAGAAAAAGCAGCATCGAAACAGATTTCGTGAATATCTTACAGCCGTTCGCTCGGTTGAACAAGCCAAACGGTTAGTAACAGTTCAGGCCGGATGGACACTTCTATTAGAAGCAACAGATTCGAATTTGGAGTTCGCAACGCTCATGGATACTGAATATAAAGCGAATTTCAGTAGTTATCTGCGAAATGATCGAGAAATGCTATTTGAAATTGCAAAGGAAGTAAAAAACTATTATAATGCCAATTCCCTAAAAGCATACCTTGAAGAAATATGTTCTGATCAATCCGGCATTGTAGTTGAGGCAAAAAAGCAGGCACTCAGTGATGCATTCAAAAAATATGATTTGCTGTTTCCTACCGAACAAGCAGAAAAGCAGATCAATGACAATGGGCATCCTACAAAACCAAATAACACAGTAGATACTGCTATAGAGTATCGTATCTAAAATTAGTGAATATGTACTATATATAAATGACTGACACAACCAACAGCGTGTCCCGAAAGGGATGCGCTGTTTTTTTGTGCCAAAAAACAAAGGAGGTTACATCATGCAGCCAAACCAAAGCACAGGCACAGCACCGCCGCAGTCACATGCCCTGCTGACACCGGACATCGCCAAAAACGATATGTCATGGGATGAGGTAGGAATCCTGAGCCAGATGCTCAACGTCCCGGAATGTGATTACATCACGCCAGAACAGCTTGCCCGGTATTCCAGTGATTCCCCGGAAACAGTCAGAAAACTGCTTGACGGGCTGGTCGAAAAAGACTTCGTACAGAACATGGACGGAATCTACTGCATCAACAAGTACCGGATTCCGGATATGAAGCTAACGAGGATTCAGGAAGGTCAGGTGATCCGCTTCACTGACGATGCTGACGGAGAGGAGGCGTAAACATGGCGAACATCTCAAACGGAACCATTTTCCGTGTCCAACGCCGGGATAACTACACAGTCATGTCAAACGTGCATCTTCGTGATCCGAACCTGACATGGAAAGCAAGAGGACTGCTGTCCACAATCCTGAGCTTCCCGCCTGATTGGGATTACACGCTTGCTGGCTTGGCAAAATGTGCAAAGGATAACATTGATTCAACACGAACGGGTGTTCTGGAATTGGAAAACAATGGGTATCTTCATCGGATTCAACATCGCAAACCAAACGGAACGTGGGCAAGAATGGAATTTCAGGTTTACGAAGATCCTGCCGAGAATCAATACTTCAATAATGAAACAAAATCCGAAACCTCAGAGAAAAGCACGTCAAAAGATAAAACAAACAGAAAATCAAAAAATAAAACATTCAAAAACGACGTAGATACGCGATCTCAACCGGTATTGGATTTTCCAATATCGGATAATCCGATACCGGATAATCCGACACCGGAAAACCCGGTATCGGAAAATCCAATGCAATTAAATACTCAAGGAATCAAAAACTCAAGGAATCAAAAACTCAATCAATCTATCAATCCGGAACCGGATGATGGATTGATGGATAGAGAAGCGGAGCTGCCTGAAAGTCTGGTTGATACACTGGAAGCAATCGGCTTCAATGACGGCTATCACCGGGACAGTGATCAGGAGCTGACACAGGAAATCATACAAAACGCACTGGACAGTAATGCGCTGAAAGCCTGCCGGATCCCGTACAGCTTCGCAAAGAGCAAACCGGCTGCTGAGAGAGCGATTCGGCTTGTTTCGTGTTTTGACCGCTATCGAACAAGCGATCCGTTCGATCCGATGATCGGCATTATTTCCGCACTGGCTTCCATGGCAACGACCAAAACTTCCAAATACAACAAGCGCACGGTCAGCGACCGGCAGGTTATCGACAAGATCAACGAACGCATTGCCTCGGACGGCTGCCTCATGGACTGGCTGCTAAGTTTCCAGACACGCTGGGAGGAAATCTACGAGGAACGCAAGGACACGATCACGCACCGGTCGGCATACCTGAAATCCTGCCTCTGGAAGTGGCTGGAGGACAGCGATGCAGAAACCATGACAGACATTTTGATACTCTGAATGCCGTCAGGAACGTCAGACAAGCGATTTTGAGGCGGTTAATGCCTGTTCAGGTATCAGGGTACCTGAACAGGCAAACCCGCCGCAAATCGCACGATAACGCCAAATACAAGAAACGGAGGAATTGAAAATGCCATTTTTTGTTGAAACAATGGACGGAGAGCTGATTAACACGGCTTTTCTTCGCAGCATCTCCCCTATTTCCGGTGAAACGCAGCGCGGTGTCACCGCATACGGGATTGCCGGTTACTGGATGGCAGATGCCGTCCCTCTGACCGAGGAACCGGACGAGCCGGTTCAGCTCGGTTATTACGACACGGAAGCGGAGCTGCGGCAGGAGTATGACCGCTTCCTCGCTGCACTTGCAAGCGGTACGGCGCGTCTGTTCCGCTTCGGAAGCAATTACTGATGCCTGCAACATCCGATCAGGTCGCCAAGAAAACGCTGGATGTCATCATCGAAAGCGAAAAAATGACATCGGCAGTCCTGAAATCGGCTCTTGCAGATATGCTGAAACAGCCGGATACTTCCAGACGCACACAAACAACCCTTGGCGATCTGGCTGCCAAATCGGGCAGAAATCTGGAAAGTATCGAGATAAATGCAAGCAACATCAAGGATTTTGAGAAAGCTGCCAAACGGCATCATGTACAGTTTGCGCTGCGCAGAGAGGTCGGCAGCGATCCGCCGGTGTATCATGTGATCTTTCAGTCAAACCGCATGGAAGATATGCAGCGGGCATTTGCAGACTATGCCGGAGTGATGCAGAAGCGTGTGAAAGAGCATACAATCCCCAAGGAAAAACGGCAAGAGATTGCCAAGGCTGCGCAGAAAGCACACAACAAGTCACACGGCAAATCGCAGGAAAGAAACCTGACGCACGGTGAGGTGACGCGGTAATGGCTTC
>JAEEIA010000016.1 GCA_016281125.1 Oscillospiraceae bacterium
ACGGGGTTAGGGGTTCATTTTTCACCCTGCCAGGTTAGGGGTTCATTTTTCCCTGCGCCGCAGGAATGTCCGCCCAATCCTCCCGATGAGTTCCGACAACACATATTTTCTGACCATGGTGCTGCTTTGTTCCATGTCAGATATCATCGTATCTGCCTTAGCGCCGCCGGCACCGGTCCCCACTGCCCCATAGATCACGTACTCAAATCCGTCTACAAAATCAAGCAGGCGCACCGGCACCGTTTCCATCGCACGTTGTTTGTATTCATGAAGCGTCTCGCCGTCCTGCAGTTTCAAACCCAGAAAACGCAGGGTGCGCAGGTTCTGCCGGCTTAACGTCACGATCCGGTCGCGCGCCCCCATGCGGCGGTATCGTACCCTGCGCCAGATCCGGTCTGCGATCACAAACAGGATCAGGAAAAGCAGCGCGCATGAAAGCGGGATCAGGATCCATTTGATCTGCATGGCGGGCGTAGCAGACTGCGTATCGCCCTCTTTGCCGCCATCTCCCCACGCGTCTTCCCGATTTATGTCAACCAATGAACCACTAACCCCGTCCCCAAAGGGTCGTTCTGCGTAGACGTAGCCGGTGTAGAGTTCGCCGGCCTCACCGGTCAGCGCCCAGCCGCTCGTCTTTTTATAGCCCGGCGTGGGCTCAAACGTGATCCAGCCGATCCCCTGCAAATACACTTCCGGCCAAGCGTGAGCGCGGTTTGATAAGACCTCGAAATTCCGGTTCGTCGTCAGCACGCTGTAGCCCTGCACGTATCTTGCGGGAATCCCCTGCGAACGCGCAAGCAGCACAAACGCCGTCGCAAAATGCGTACAGAATCCTTCCTGTTTTTCAAACAGCAGATAATCGACAAAATCCGCGCCGGTCACCACCGTATCCGGCAATTCGCCCGGCGTGCGGTTATAGTTCAACGCGCCAAGATACGCTTCGATGCGCTCGCATTTCGTAAAATCATCTTCAGCCCCGGCAAGCAGCTCGTCAAGGAACGCCTGCGCGCGCGCCGACAATTCGACTCTTTCCCCGTAATATCGGTCGATCCGCTCCCGGTACTCGTGATAGACCGCCGTCGTCAGGCCCTCTTTCCTGGCACCCCCGTACTGCTCGACCGCCTTTTTCCATGCATCTTCGTCAAAATCACCCGCGTCCCGCATCAATTCCCTGAAGACCGGATTATCCCGGTTCAGCCGGTCGTAGCGCAGCGCATAGTCGGCCTTCTTGCCGCTCTTCAAAACCAGATCGCCGCCCGTTTCCGTCATGGGATTGCTGAGCGCGTCAGGGTATGATTTTGGCGGCATGAATACATGCGCGGTCCGAAGGCCACGGTAGGTGACCGTCAGGTACACGCTTCGGACATAATCGCCGATGTGCTCCGGATCACGCGAGAGGATCGCGGAGAGCGTCTCGATCCGGTCAAGCGCCCGGTAGTCGATTGCCGCCGTATCGCGCTTCGTCCACTGCCTGCCGTCAAAGGTATCAAATGTCTTGCCGCCCATGTAGAGCCGGTAGTCGTTGTCCGCGTCCGCATAGACGGTAAAGACCGTGTACGGGTCTCCCTCCACATGCCCGTTCAGCACGGCGCGGTCGGAAAACCCCATGTTCGTATCCGAATCCCAGCTCTGCTCCGGGATCAGCGTCTGCAAAATCACTTCATAGCGGATCCTTGCCTCTTTGATAAAGGTTTTGACGAATTTCCAGTCGTAGGGTTTGTCATTGACCGGTACGGTCGCAAGGATCAGGAACGGCAAAATCAAAAACGGACACATCCACGTAATATGTTTCTTCACATCCGTATGGCCTTCCTTGGGCCACCGGTTCTGGATCACTTCGCAGACGGAAACGCTCACGTAAAAGAAAAGCAGGATAAATACGCTCTTTGGTGTCTTAGGACTTACGATCATAAGGATGACCAATACGGTCAACGCCGCTGCTCCTGTCGCGATCCTTGCGATCTCATAGCGGGAAGCCAGCAAAGAAAACGCATAGGCAGCCGCCGCGATCAGCAGGATCCATAAGACCCAGATGCCCTCTTTCAGCAATTCCGTTTTCCCGACCACAGCCGCTCCTGCAAGCAGCGCACCGAGCCCGCCGCCAAGAACGATCCGTCCTCTGACCTGCAGATGGCGGAACAGGATCAGCAGAATGCAGCAGATGATCGCCGCAAAGGCTGCATGCATGCTGCCGGCTCCAAGGAAATCATGCAACAGGATCACGGAGGAGAGTGCAAGCGGTATGGTATAGATCATGTCATACAAAAACGCGATCATCACAGCACCTCCGTCAAGTCGGCATCCGCCGGGATCACGGCCAGATCGCAGCGCGGAGGCAAGGACTCAGCGCATGCAAATTTGCGGTTTGCCGCTGATGCTTCGCCTGCATCGACAACCCGCAAAAGCGCTTCGTTACCATCGTGTGTCTTCGACACACGATAAATCATCGTCACCAGCTGCCCCTTACTGAGTTCGGATGCAAAGTGCTCTTCTGCCTCTCCGAATGTATGCGTAACAAGAAACGCGGATTTCTTCGTGAAGATCTCACCGGATTGTATGACCTGCTCATAAAGCGCCGCCGCTTCCTTTCGCTCGTCAAACGCAAACCCTGCCATCTGTTCGTAAAACACATCAAACTGCCGCTGTTCGCTGACATGGCTGATGCTGAGGCCCTGCAGACCGCCGCTTGTCAAACCGCCCGCCGCACCGCCGCTTGCGCCGCCCGCGATGCCTGTCATACAATACACGGAAACCGGAATATTGGCCTTGCAGAAATACAGGGTGAGCGCAAGCACGGTCTCAAGCATCTTGTTTTCCACCGGGAGATAATCCTCGATGTTGTGATTTTGACGCTTCGGATTCAGGATGACTGCGATGCCCTGCTGCTGCTCGCCGATGCGCTCCCGCACCATGAGTTTGCCGCTTGCGGCGGTGGCATTCCAGTGCATGAAACGGATGTCATCACCGGACACATAATCCCGCACAAGCACGTCCGGCTCGTGGCGGTTGGCATGGGATTCCCGCGCGGCGCTTAAGACATGCGCGGCACTTTTCAGCTGCGCAACCTGCACGATATTCGGCTTGACCATGACGCGCAGCGGTTCGCGGTTATGATAAGTGATCGTGAACAGTCTGAAAAAATCACGGGCCACGATTTTCTTGATCCCGATATCGTATTCCCCGCGGTATTTGCAGACGACCTTTGTCTGCCGCCTGATGCCGGTTTTGGGAAGCAGTTCGTATTCGGTCTCATCGGACAGGCCCGCGATCGAGGAAAACGTCGAATAAAACAGCACACGGATGCCGGCAAACGCCATCAGGCCTTCATTTTGCAGGGTAAAGTAAAAATCGGACGTGCGGTTTGCGATGACGGCTTTGCCTTCGAGCCGCTGGTAGATGCGAAACTGCAGGATCACAAGCGTGAGATAGAGCAGCGAGATGACGGGGATCAGCGTGAGCACGATAAAAAACCCGTACGAAACCGCACCGCCGTAAAAGGATATGGCGATCAGCGATAAGATCCACAATAAGAGCAGAATGATGCGGTTTCTTCTCATCTGCGGGATTACTCCATGGGAATTTTGACTTTTACGACAAGACCTTTGATGATGCTGTCGGTGTCTTCCTTGCCGATCTTTGCGTCAGACGTCAAAATCAAGCGATGACGTAATACCTGCACAGCCACGGCTTTGACATCATCGGGACGGACAAAATCTTCGCCGCAAAGGAATGCATGTGCACGGGAAGCGGCCACCAGGCTTAAAAACGCACGCGGGCTTGCGCCCATGACAAAGCGGTTCTCGTGTCTTGTCGCATCGATGATCTCCTGCGCATAACCAAGCACCGCATCACTGACGTGCACGCTTTTCACGCGTTCTTTGAGTGCCACGATCTCCTGCGCGCTGCAGACCGGCCCGGCTTCCTCGATTTTTACATCCTTTAAAAAGTTCTGCGCCATGTGCAGTTCTTCGTCTGCGACAGGATAGCCGATGCCAAGCTGCATCATGAAGCGGTCCATCTGCGCTTCCGGCAGCGGATAGGTGCCGAGAAACTCGACCGGGTTCTGCGTGGCGATGACCATAAAGGGCTGCGGCAGCGGATAGATGGTCCCATCGACACTGACCTGGCCCTCCGCCATGGCTTCCAAAAGCGCTGCCTGCGTTTTGGGCGAGGTGCGGTTGATCTCATCCGCCAGGATCATCTGGTGCATGATCGCGCCCTGTTTGAACTCGAATTCGCCGGTCTTCATGTTGTAAACAGAAAGCCCGATGACATCCGTCGGCAGCGTATCCGGCGTGAACTGGATGCGCGCAAAACTGCAGTCGATCGATTTTGCCAGCGTTCTTGCAAGCGTCGTTTTGCCGACACCCGGCACGTCTTCGATAAGGACATGCCCGCCGGCAAGCAGGCAGGTCAGCACGTCCTCGACGACCGCTTCTTTGCCGACAAAGTACGTGTTGATCTGCGTGCGTAAGTTTTCGATGATCTTTCTGTCTTCCATGTTATTCGACTACCGTGAACTCAAGAACCGGTGCCTTGTCGGCATCCTTCTGGTACTGCACGTAGAGCACGTCAGCGTCTTCGGGCAGCTCTTCAGGCCCCTCGTCATCCGCCTCAAACTCGTTGCTCTCACGTAAGAAACCGGTATACTCCAGTTCCCCTTCGTCATTTTCATATTCGCTGATGTATTCCTTGACCATGAGGCCGCCCGAATCCTTGGAAATGCAGTCTGCCTCATAGATATGCTCCGAACAGCAATAGAGCAGCCCGTCAAAAACGCGGATCGGATAGCCTTCCTCGCCGAATGCATTGCCGAGGTTTGCGATCGACTCTTCGCCGGGCCATTTGCCGTATAAGTAAACCGCCGTTGCGGCATTCTTTCCGTCAAAATCACACACCTCATCGGTGATCGCAAGCAGCTCTCCGTCATATCCGAGCAGCTCGATATATGCGTAGCCATCACCTGCGCTCAGGTAGGAAATGATCTCGTCGAAGCTTTCGAATTCGCTTAATCCCGTATCCTCTTCCACAAAGCTTGAAGGCATGAATTCGTCCATCGGCGCCATCGCTTCCACAACCGACTGGATATCAAAACCGTCAAGGTCTTCTGCAACGGTTGATAAGCTGTAGGCAATGCCGATCTCGTAATCAAACCAGGTGGCAAGGTCCGCGAACTCATCCTCGCCGGCGTAACGGCAGAAATGCGCCATCATCTCGCCGCCACCCCAGGTTGCAAGCGGATAATCGCCTTCATCGTCCCAGGTGTAGTACATGCCGTCGATCGGCTCATGATCCTCTGCGCAGCACTGTGCACGCGCACAGAAGCTTAATCCGTCATAGTCAAAATCACACTCAAACAGCGGTCCCGGGAAATCCGTACCGGTGTCCATCTTGTGCCATTCCACATTGGTGGCATCGTTGGGGATCTGGAAAAGCCTCGGAATATATTCGATCGCTTCTTCTTCCGAAGAATCCACCCACGGATTGGCCATGCCGACCTGGGCTTCTTCCTTAGGAGCCTCTTCCGGTTCTTCCGGCACTTCTTCCTGTGTCTCCTGCGGCTGCTCATCCGGTGCTTTGGTATCGGATCCGCCGCACGCAACGAGGCTTAAGGCCATCAGGCCAGCCAAAATCAAACTAACCGCTTTCTTTTTCATAATATTTTCCTCCACAATTCTTATTTATTTGTAATGCCGAAAAACAGCGTGCCTGCTGCCGTCCGGCCGGCACGTCATTAATGCAGCAGATCGCGGATCGTTTCTTCCCACTCGTTTCTGCTCCGGCTGCCGACAATTTCATCACCGATCTGCTCGCCGTGCGCATCAACAAAGAAGGTCACCGGAATGTATTCGGCACCGACATATTCATTGATCTCATCCGTTGCGACAATGACCGGATAATCCACATTCAACTCCGCCACGATTTCTTTTGCATCCTTCAGCGCATCTTCATCAAGATAGCCGCCGGGATAAACGA
>JAEEIA010000002.1 GCA_016281125.1 Oscillospiraceae bacterium
AGACACAGGGCATCGGCGTCATCGGCGCAAATGAGCGCGGCTTCATCACCAACATCGGTTCGCAGTTCAACAAGCCGCTGGCAGAAACCGCATGTGTTTCCTGCGGCCAGTGCATCACGGTCTGTCCGACCGGCGCACTCTCCGAGAAGGACTTCACCGACGATGTCTTCAAGGCCATCGCAGATCCGACCAAGCATGTTGTCGTGCAGACCGCACCGTCTGTCCGCGCAGGCCTCGGCGAGCTGTTCGGCTATCCGATCGGCACGAATGTTGAGGGCAAGATGGCTGCCGCACTGCGCAGACTCGGCTTCGACGTTGTCACCGATACCAACTATGCTGCTGACCTGACCATTCTGGAGGAAGGCACCGAGCTGATCGAGCGCGTCACCAAGGGCGGCGTGCTGCCGATGATCACCTCCTGCTCCCCGGGCTGGGTCAAGTTCCTGGAGCACTACTTCCCGGATCTGATCCCGAACCTCTCCACCTGCAAGTCCCCGCAGCAGATGCAGGGCGCAGTCATCAAGACCTACTACGCAGAAAAGATGGGCTGGGATCCGAAGGATATCGTTTCCGTTTCCATTATGCCGTGTACCGCAAAGAAGTTCGAGATCGGCAGACCGGATCAGTCCGCTTCCGGCTATCCGGATGTTGACATCGCACTGACCACCCGCGAGCTCGGCAGAATGATCGACCGCGCAGGCATTGACTTCAATTCTCTGCCGGAAGAAAAGTTCGACGATCCGCTCGGCCTTTACACCGGCGGCGGCCTGATCTTCGGTGCAACCGGCGGCGTTATGGAGGCTGCACTCCGCTTTGCCGTTGAAAAGATCACCGGCGAAACGCTCGCAAACGACAAGGTTGACTTCAAGGAAGTCCGCGGCGTTGAGGGCATCAAGGAAGCTGCTTACACCGCAGGCGGCCTGACCGTCAAGGTTGCAGTTGCAAGCGGTCTTGCAAATGCACGCAAGCTGATGGAGAAGGTTCGCGCAGGCGAGGCTGATTATCAGTTCATCGAAATCATGGCGTGCCCGGGCGGCTGCGTCAACGGCGGCGGCCAGCCGATTCAGCCGGCATCCGTCCGCAACTTCACCGATCTGCGTGCGGAGCGTGCAAAGGCACTGTACAGCGTCGATGCAAAGATGGAACTGCGCAAGTCGCAGGACAACCCCGCAATCCAGGCACTCTACAAGGAGTACCTCGGTGAACCGGGCGGCCACAAGGCACATGAGCTGCTGCACACCAGCTATGTCGCAAGAAAGGTTCACTTCTGATCCTTCCGTATATGACACAAACCGGTCAGGGCGTTCTGCTCTGACCGGTTTTTTGTTAAGAAAAGCCAATATACGACAAAAATAGCGCCAAATATCTTGACGCCGCGCGCAGTCTGTGATATAGTATATACATCCGAACCATCCAGAAAGGACAGCACTATGACAGATCAAGGTTTTCGTATGCCGGAAATGCCGGATTTTCCACTGAACGACCCGCCCGCGCCGGAGCCGCCCGTGCCGCCCGCTGCGCCGCCGGTTTCGCAGCCGCCGCAGATGCAGCAGCCGGTCACACAGATCCCTGAAATTCCGCGGATTCAGCCGATTCCACCGGTTCAGCCAATCCCGCCGGTTCAGTCAGTTCAACCGGTTCAGCCGGATCAGTCAGTTCAGCCGATTCCACCGGTTCAGCCGGTACAGCCGGTTCAGTCGGTTCAGTCGGTACAGTCAGATCAGCCGGTACAGCCGGTATCGCAGGGCGCGTCCGCATCGCCGGATACACCGACGCAGATCAATCCGGCAGGAATCCCTGCGACGCCCATTCCTCCCGTACAGCCGCGCCCGGTTTACCCGCAGAATCCGTATGCCGGTCCGGCTCAGCAGGCAATGCCGCAGCCGCCATTCCGGCAGCCGGTGCCGCCGCCGCGTAACACGGTGCCGCCTGTTCCGCGCACCTATGACGATTTTTCGCCGGATACCAAACGCATTCTCGCGCTCCCGCCGATCACGACCAGAGAGGCGGAGAGCTGCCGTCACCGTCTAGAAAACCGCTGGTACCGCAGACTCATTCTGCTGAACGTCTTTCTCATTATGCTGACGATTGCGCTGGTTGCAACCTCAATGGATGACTACCGCAAGCAGGTCGCAAATCTGACCGCCAGCGTCCTTGCAGATGCTGCACACGGCAGTGACGATGAGGATGATGACTACGAGGAAACTTCCCGGGCGGATTACGAGGAATTTGCGGAGGATCTGCCGCTCGGCTTCCAGATGCTCGGCTACGGCATCGCGCTCATGACCATCGGCTACATCGCGCTGTACTATCTCAATGCGCAGGTGCGCGCACAGAGCATCAAAATCACGGAGAACAGCTTTCCGGAGCTGCACGCGCTGATCCGCTCGTATGCATCCCGCCTCGGCGTGCCGATTCCGGATGCGTACATTGTCAATGAAAGCGGCGTCCTGAATGCGTTTTCTGCGTTTCTGTACAGGCGGCAGTATATTCAGATTAACTCCGAAATCGTGGAGGTCGCCTACCGCGAGCACAAGGATATGAATGCGCTGGCGTTTGTCATCGCGCATGAAATGGCGCATATTTACTACGGTCACGCCACGCTGCATTACAATGTCTGGATCTGGTTTTCCACAAGACTCCCGCTGTTTTCGCAGATTGCATCCCGTACCCGTGAATACAGCTGCGACCGCCTTGCGCAGCGCCTGACCAATTACGACGGCCTCGGCGCCATGCTCATGCTGATTGCCGACCGGCATCTGTATCACATGGTCGATGTGCAGGATTACCTCAACGGCGCCGCACGGGAAACCGGGTTCTTTATCTGGCTGGTCAATCTGTTCTCCGATCATCCGATCATGACCAAGCGCATCCGCGCTCTTGCCGACTGGAACGGCCACGGCGAGCTGTATTAAGTTCCCTCTCCCCCGCCCCGGCCGACTTCCCGGAAATCCTCACAATACAAAACAGCCGCAGCATTGCCGGAACATCCGGCTTGCTGCGGCTGTCTGATTGTCTGATTACGCCTCATCCGGTGCGTCGGGCTGATCCTCGTCGTTCAGACCGGGAATCGGCACCTCATCCGGATAATGCAGCGCTGCGGCAACCGTGATATTATCCTTGCCGCCGTTCGCCAGCGCGAGCGCCACAAGCTCCTGCAAACGCATTTGCAGCGGCTTCGGCTTAGCCAGAACCTCCTCCATTTCAAAGGCGGTCACATAATCGCTCAGGCCGTCCGAGCAGAGAATCATCATATCCCCGGCGCGCATGCCGTCCGGATAAACAATGACCTCCGGCTTCGGCTCCGCATCCAGATTGCCGATGACCGGCATGACAATATGCCGGTGCGCATGCGACTTTTTCTCCTCCACGGAGATCGAGCCCTCCTCGTAGAGCATCTGGACAAGCGTCTGGTCGCGGCTGATCTGCTCCAGCGTGCCGCCGCGGTAACGGTAAATGCGGGAATCTCCGACATTGAAGCAGTGCAGGCCGCCGTCCTCGTCCACGGCAATGCCGCAGAGTGTGGTCTGCATATTGGCAGTGCTTTTCTGCATGACGCTCTGCTCCGCAATCTCCGTGTGAATCTCCAGAATCTTGCGCTTGAGATTCACGCGTGCGGAATACGCCACCTCTGAGAGCAGCTTTAAACAGGTCTGAGAGGCAAGCTCACCTGCCTGCTCACCGGACACGCCGTCGCAGACCGCCATGACGAACGGCTCTGCGAGTGCGGTCAGCATACTGCCGTCCGTGCAGACCGCGCCCTCCAGCAGAAAGGCATCCTCATTGTGCGGCCGGTTGCCGACCTCTGTGATCGCACAGCAATAATACATACACTCACCCCATTCCGGCTGACTGCCCCGGATTCTGTCTGCGATCAGTTCGCAGACGCAGCATAGACATCCGGCTTCGGGACAGGGCTCGCCGGATTCTGGTAAATGACAATGCGGTTTGCGACATCCTTATAGACCGTCCAGCCGAGCGCCTCCAGCTGCGGGATTGCGCGCTGACCGATGTCGCCGCCGGGCTGCATGACGATATAGTCGTACTTTTCCGGCGTGATGAGGCGGTCGCTGTCCGCTTCAAAGTCCAGACCGTCAATCAGATAGATATAATCGCGGGTGCAGCAGTGCGGCAGCAGGAACGCAGTCGCACAGACGACGCTGTCCTTCGGCAGCGTGCTCATGGCCTCATGCTCCTCGTCGAAGATATCCTTGCCGCTGAGGTAGGTGTCGCGCTGGGACAGATGATGCGTGCCGGTGCCGATAAAGAAGAGGAATGCTGTGGCACCCGCCAGGAGTGCGCCGGTGTTCTTGTGCTCCGGGGTCAGATCGTCCAGATTGATGATTGCCATGTAGAGCAGCAGTGCGCCGGGACCGAACACATAATGGAAGTTGATATCAGCCGCATAGCCGTAGTTGGCGCCGATCGCCAGATTCATGACGATGAACGGAACCATGAGCCAGAAGCGGCGGATCTTCTTGGTGAGGAACGGCAGGAACAGCAGCGGCAGCATCATATGGATGAAGAACCGGAGCGTTTCCTCCTTGATCAGCAGGCTGAAAAAGTAAGCAGGATCGAGCAGCACATTCTTGATGACCTCGGTCAGACCGCCGTCGGGGTTGATCATCATGCTGCCGAAGCGCGTCGAGGTCATCAGCTGACCGTCGCCGTTTTTCGTGAGCCATTTGGTGATAAAAAGCATGTAGCTTCCGCTGACGGCCGCATAGATCAGGCCCTCAATACGCGGAAGGATTTTGCTGCCCTTGCGCTCAAAGAACATGAACAGTCCGATGCAGAGCACATAGAGCGGGGCGTCCTCCTTGGTGATGCAGACCAGCACCGCAAAGATGCCGGAGGCGATATGCTTTTCACTGTCAACCGCCCAGAGCAGCCACATCAGGAGCGTCGGGAGAAATGCATTCTCGTGGAAATCGTAGAAGCAGGGCAGGACAAAATATCCCGCGAATACATAGGAAGCCGTAATGAAAATCAGCGGAATACCCTTGAAATTGTGCTTTCTCGCAATCAGGAAGGTCGGGATTGCGCCGCCCATTGCAAGGACGGCCTGTGCCGCCAGCAGCGTGGTTTCCTTCGGAATGATCTTGTAAACCGGCACCAGCAGATAGTAGATATAAGATGCGTGAATCTTGAAATGGGAGATCGGATATTCGCGCTCACAGGTCGTGAGGGCGGAGAACCGGCTGGCAAGATTATGGAACATCTGCGCAAACAGACCGAAGTCATGGGACGCCGTGCCGAACACCAGATGGCGGTCAATCGTCAGCGTGCCGATGAAGAACATCATGCCGACCATCAGCACCAGCGAAATGACGCCGCAGATCTTCCACGGAACCTTCTCCAGGAAGGCGGGCTCTTTCAGCTTGCCGAGCTCGTAATAAATAAACACGAGCGAGATGAACGAAACGGCAGCGGTCAGATAAAAATTGTTTGCACGCCAGAGCATCGCGGCGTCAAAGAGCAGCACCGCGCTGATCGCCGCGCAGGGATCCGTGACGCGTTTGCTTTTCGGCAGAAGATAATTGACGCAGGTCAGCATGACGAAAATCGCAATGATCAGGATGATCGAAATGATCGGGCGGTTTTCCGTCAGGATCTTTTCCACAAAGGTTTTCCAGTCGAGAATCGGGCTGGTCATGCTCTGCTTCCGGAACAGAATGATCCAGAAGCCCGCAGTCAGGAAATAAGCCGTGATGCAGCGCGACAGCAGCATCTCCGGCAGATCGTACTTGGTAAGCACCCGTTTGACGTCGCTGATCAGCGTCCGGAAGGAATAGACATCCTCGGCGTCCTCCGCAGATGCTTCTGCTTTGGCCGGCTGTTCCGGCTTTTCCTTTTCGGATGTTTCCGCCGCTGCGGACGCTCCGGCAGCAGGCTCCTGTGCGGCCTCCTGCGATGTTACCGGTTCCTGTATTTCAGCAGCGGCTTCAGCTGCCTCTGATGCAAGCTGCGCAGTTTCCTTCTGCTGTGCATCATTCTGAACGGCCTGTGCCGCCGGTTTCGGTTGTGTCGGTTTCTTTTTCTTTGCCATACTTGCCTCCTGATGGGTTTTTGGCGGGCACAGTATGTCCCGCCCGGCATTTGCCGCAATACCTTATTATTATACCATAGAATACGGGAAAATGCAATGATTTCCGAGCAAAAACATTCCCCTGCCGTGAAAATGGCGCCGGAGCCGGTTTCTCCGGATGCGCCCGGCCATCCTGTGCATGCTCCGGTGATCCGATTATAAGAACAGGAAACAGCGCGGAATATTACAGCCCTTCCGCAATTTTGTATAAACCGGACAAAAAAGCCGCATACTGCATTCAGAGATGTTGAGGAGGGATGCAGATGCTCAGCTTTGTGGTCGGCTGTATGGTCGGCGGAACCGTCGGCGTCGTGACGATGTGTCTTTGCCGCATGTCCGGCGAATAACAAAAAGGGATCGTTGCGCGATGATTTATAATGGGTTCCGCCCCAAATCGCCAAAGGGACACTGTTCCTTTGGAATCCCGCCATAAAAAATCAATGCAAATACATTGTTTTCACCATAACGGGATTCTTAGGGGCAGTGGCATTAAGCAGGGGTATAAGGGAGAACGCTCCATTATCAGTCCATCGGAGATACCGCTTTATCGACAAAAAAGCGTCCCCCGGCAGGAGGACGCTATTTTCCGTTTTTCAGAAACCGTCAGCGCAGCACCAGCAGACAGAATGCCAGCGCAAAGCTGAATGCGAATTGCAGCAAAAGAATCAGCAGCACATTTGCAAGGCTGGTGCCGCCGGCATCCTTCAGCAGCGGGTAGAGCTGCTCCCCGGAGCCTGCCGTTTTGCGGATCCCGTCAATTTTCCGCTGCGTGAAGCGGTAATAGAAATAATTGGCGCCCAGCCCCCAGAGCAGCGCAAATACAAAATACAGAACCGTGCAGGCCGTGTTCACTGCCTGAAACCCCGTGGTCGTGGTATCCACCCACGAAATACCGTTTTCAAAAGAATCCGCCATCCATTTGATTGCGGCGGGGACGTCCAGCAGCACGCGCAGAATCAGCGAAACCAGCGCCAGCCCCCACATTTTCCGGTTTGCAAAATAAATATGCGGAAACAGCAGGCTCAGGAAATTGAACGAGATCTTTTTTCCGGTGCGCTTCATCAGCCGGAACATCGGCAGATAGTAAAAGCGGTTGGTGCCGATGAACTCCGCCGTTTCGCGGATTGTGGCATCCGCCAGCCGCTCCTCCGGATCCATCCCGAGGCAGGGGTCTTCCGAATTGAGCCGCACGCCGTCATAAATTCCGCCCTCAAATGTCTGCGGGCCTTCTCCGCGCGCACGGGCAGCCGCCTCCTCCGCCTCCTCGGCTCGGCGCGCGGCAGCGCGTTCCGCATCAATCTCCCGCTTGCGCTGTGCCATCCAGCTTTCACCGGACTGATGCAGCGTCAGGTTGATGCACTGCCCCTCCTTCTGCCAGCATGTCCGGTGATACGGCGTGCCGCATTCCGGACAGGTCACAATGTCGTCATCCGCAGCAAAGGGCTCGCCGCACACAATGCACGGCTGCTTCTGGTACTCCTGCATAGCATCCTGCCTTTCCTTTCATGTCAGGTTTCATCCTGTTCTTATTTTAACACATTCCGGCCGGATTTACAAGTGTCCGCCCGTTTTTTTCACGGATTATTCATGTTTCACAGAAAAAGCAGCCCTGCCGCGGCGATTCTTTCGGCGCCTGCGCAATTTTTTTTGCAAAAACGCTTGCATTTTTCCCGGAAATGTGATATACTAAAAGCAATCGTTTGCCGGAGGGGGGACTGTCCGGCGGCATACAGATCAGAAAGGAATGTTCCAAGCTATGAAAATCTTTGAAATTATCGGCGGTGCCGTTCTGCTGCTCTCCTGCGCGCTGATTATCATCTTCGGACTGATGCAGGATCAGAAGCAGGATCAGAATATGACCTCTGCAATCACCGGCGGTTCCTATGATTCCGCGTACAGCAAGAACGAGGGCAATACCAAGGAAGCGATTCTCAAAAGATGGACCAAGTGGCTTATGATTATCTTCTTTATCGTCACACTGGTCGTCACGATCGTTCCGGTTTATCTGAAGTGATATCAAAGGAAACAGAAGCGCCCTGTGCTCAGCCGAGTACAGGGCGGTTTTTCATCCGGATGCAAAATGGGATGCCGTGCAACAGCGGCATCCCATTGCGTTTTCAGCCGGAAAAGGAGAAAAGCTCCTCAACCGTTGTTCCGAAGATTTTTGCAATGTCCATGGCCAGCTTCAAAGACGGGTTATACTGCCCCTTTTCCAGCCGGATGATCGTTTCGCGCCGCACGCCGGTCAGCTCGGCCAGCTCGGACTGGCTCATGTTGAAGCGCGCGCGGTATTCCTTGATTTTTGTCTGCAGTTCAGCCATCGGCTTTCTCCCCGCTGAAAGGCGTCATATCAAAGAACAGGAACAGGATGCTCCGGATCGCGAGCACCGCACAAATGACAATGACGATATATGCAGGCAGGATCGTATGTGCTTTCGCAAACATTCCTAACACTGCGAATGCGGCAAACAGCAGCCACATGGCAGCGGTATTGGCCTTATGGATGTTCAGTTTGGCGAGCTCGTCGGCTTTTTCGTATTTGCCGTCAAAGCAGACGCCGACAACGATCGGCAGCCAGACGAACGCATCGCCCCAGTTGTCAATGAAGAGCACCCACAGTACGCCGAGTACGGAAAGAGCTGCGAGCATTGCGTGATAGGATTTCAGGGTTTTGATTTTCTTTTCAGATAGTTTCATGATGATTACGTCCTTTCTGGGTGATGTATTTCTCACCTCTTGTGACAATTATATCACACATCAGGCAGATTGTCAAGCGAAAAGTGAGAAATATATCACTTTTGGTATGATGCACAAAACCGGAGCGCTGCCTTTGTGCAGTGTGATGTATATGTCACAAGCGGGCAGTGCCCGCCTCCATTGATCTAAAGTTTTCCGGTCAGTCGGCAGCTGCATAAAAGCTGATCCGCTCAGCTTGCTTTTTGCTGTATAATATGGTATAATAAAAAGAATACAGAATTATCCCGCTGATTGCGGATACAATTCCGAAAGGAGGCATCACTGTGGCCAAACGATCCCATGCACACAAGCCGAAGGCGCGCAGCAGCATGAAGCAGGCTGACCGCCGCGGCGCAGTCCGTTCCAGGAAGGAGTATGAGGAGAAAGCGGAGGTGCAGGTGCCGGAGGAGCAGATTCTGCACTTTGCGAACCGCATCACCACATTTCTGAAAAAAGCAAACGGCAGACCCGTTTCCCGCGCCGATCTGGCATCGAAATGCCGCGGCAAGGGACAGGCGGCCTATCTGCGCGGATTGAAGCGCCTGATAACCGAAGGCGTGATCGCGGAGCGCCGGAACGGCTACGTCTATGCCGAGGCGGCGGGGATGCTCCGTGCGCAGATCGTCCGCATCAGCCGGACGTTCGGCTTTGCCAAAACCGAGGACAGCGGCACGGAATACTTTATCCCCGGCAGAGAATTAAAGGGTGCAATGCCCGGCGACCTCGTCCTGCTGATGCCGACCGGTGCGCGTGACGGCACGCCGGAGGCTGCGGTGCAGACGGTCATCGTTCCGGCATCCGTGCAGACCGCCGGAATGCTCGTGGAGGACGGCGGGGAGCTGCGCTTTCTGCCGGATACGCTCTGCCGCAGAACGCTGGAAATCGAAAATGCTGCGGACTGGCTCACCCATGCAGGTGACAAGGTGCTTGCGACTGTAACAAAGCGCGGAGAGCGGCATTCCGAGCATGTGGTGCGCGTGGATGTGTCGCTCGGCAGTGCGGATTCCGCAAAGGCCTGCGCAGAAGCGCTCGTAACGGTCAGCGGTGTGCCGGTCGTGTTTCCGCCCGATGTGCTGGCGGAGGCCGAACGCCTTGAGGCAGCAGGCATTCCGGAGGAGGAGCTGAACGGCAGACTGGATCTGCGGCAGCCGGAGGACATCATCTTCACCATCGACGGCTGGGACGCAAAGGATCTTGACGATGCGATTTCGATTGCCCGGACGGAGCAGGGCTACCGGCTCGGCGTGCATATCGCGGATGTGTCGCATTATGTGACGCAGGATTCTGCGCTGGATAAAGAGGCAATCTCCCGCGGAACAAGCATTTACTATGCCGATCAGGTCATCCCGATGCTGCCGAAGGCGCTGAGCAACGGCATCTGCTCGCTGCATCCGGATGTGGACAGACTGGCGTTTTCCGCGCTGATGGAGCTCGATCATGAAGGCGAGCTCCGGAGCTGGCGCTTTGAAAAGACTGTGATCCGCTCCGCGGTCAAGGGCGTATACCGCGAGGTCAATGCCGTGCTCGACGGCACTGCTTCGCCGGAGCTGGAAGAAAAGTATGCGGCAGTGAAGGAATCGCTGCTGCTGCTGAACGAATTGAAGGAGCAGCGCCTCGCAGCGAGAAAGCGCCGCGGTGCGCCGTCGATTGAGGCGGAGGAAAGCGCGTTCCTGCTCGATGAAAACGGTGTCTGCACCGATGTTGCACCGCGGACGCGTGCCGCCGGTGAGGAACTGATCGAGGAGTGTATGCTGCTGGCCAATGAGGCTGCGGCTCGGCTTGCAAAGGAACGGCATCTGCCGTTTGTGTACCGTGTCCACGCCAAGCCGCCGGAGGAAAAGGCGCTCCGGCTGGCAGAGGCGCTGAACCGTCTGGAGATTCCGCACCCCGCGCTCGACGATCCCAAGCCGAAGGATTATGCGCAGGTGCTTGCCAATGCAGCGGACAGCCCGCTGAAGCCCGCTGTGCATCAGATGGTGCTGCGGAGCATGTCAAAGGCGGATTACGAAACCGAGCCGATCGGACATTTCGGGCTGGCGCTTGCGGATTACGCACACTTCACCTCCCCAATCCGGCGTTATCCGGATCTGGCGATCCACAGGCTGCTGACAGCGTATCTTTCCGGCGAAAAGCCCGAATATGCAAAGAAATTCGCAGCGGATGCCGCGCAGGCCGGTACGAATACCGAACAGCGCGCCATGCAACTGGAGCGCGACTGCGACGACCGCTACCGTGCAGAATGGGCCAAGCAGCATGTCGGGGAGAGCTTTGAAGGCGCGGTTTCCGGCCTGACGGATTTCGGCATTTATGTGATGCTGCCGAATACCGCAGAGGGTCTAATCCCGCTGGATTCGCTCCCGCTCGACGAATATGTCACGGACGGCTTCTATTCCATGAAAGCTGTCGGCTCGAAACGGACGTTCACGCTCGGAATGCCTGTGCGCGTGACAGTCACCCGCGCAGATGTCAACAGCGGAAACATTGACTTTTCGCTTGCGGATGCAGACCCGGCATCCGGTCAGAATACAGAATCATGAACCCGGAGGATTTCGGATGAAAACCTATACCGACGATGCGCTGGCGCGCACGATCTATCAGCTGGCAGCGCAGCGTATGCAGGCAGCCGGAAAGCAGATGCCCTGCTCGGAGGCGGTATTTTCCGTCATGACGGGCGCGGCGCCGGACGGTGTTTCCTACCGGCAGATCGGTCATCTTGAGAACGCGGATTTCCTGGAGGCAGCGTATATGCTGCTGCTCGGCAGGCCGCTGGACGAACCATCGCGCAAAACCTGGCAGAGCAGTCTTTCGCTGCCGAAGCAGGCGCTGCAAACACTCGTGCTGAAAACGATCATGCAGTCCGGCGAGTATCAGAAAAGCCGGATTCCGCTGACGGACTGCCCGTTCCCGCTGTTTGAGGGGGAACAGAAGAACCTGCTGATTTCCTCGCAGGCACTGCCCGAGCGGCTCGTGCGGATATATCAGAAAATGCCGCGCTTCATGCAGAAGCTGGCGAAAAAAGCCGCAGGAAAGGAGTGAACGCATGGCCGAAACCAGAGTCTATATGGATCTGTCACGGCTCTGCCTGACGACCTTCACCTCCGGCATTCAGCGTGTCGCAAAGGAAATCGTGCTCCGTCTGCTCAGAGAGCCGTCAATCTCGCTGACGCTGCTCGCGGATCTGCCGACGCATACGGCATGGCGCGTGCTGCCGCAGGAGGCATTCATCAGATATTATACCGAAAAAGAAGGGAGCCCCTACGGCACCGGAAAACCGCAGATCATCCGGCCGGAGGACATCCCGACGGACGCGGTGTTCTTTGATATTGACAGTGCGTGGAATATGCCGATGCACCGCTGCTGGCTGTTCCCGAAGCTGAAAGAGCGCGGCGTGACAATCGTGTCGCATCTGTACGACCTGATTCCCGTCACCGAGCCGCAGTATTTCCATTCGATGACGATGCGGCAGTTCCTCTCATGGACGACCGCCGTGCTGCAATATGCAGACCGCGTCATCTGCAATGCGGAGGCGACAAAAGCCGCGCTGCATACGCTCTGCGATCAGCTGGAGCTTGCACCGCCGCCGTGTACGGTCATTCCGCTCGGTGCGGATTTTGCGAAGAAGGCCGCCGATACCGGAAAGCTCGATACGGTGCTGTTTGAGAAGCTGACGCCGCAGCGCTATCTGCTGATGGTCGGCACGGTTGAGCCGCGGAAGAATCATAAGCTGCTGCTGGATGCAGTGGAACCGCTTGCGGCACGCGGAATCAAGGTCGTGTTTGCGGGACGGCTCGGCTGGAACATGGACGGCTTTGCAAAAGAAATCTCGAAGCACCCGAAGAACGGCAGCGATCTGTTCTTTGTGCAGGGGCCCTCGGATGCGACCGTGCAGGCGCTCTATCAGAATGCGCTGGCTGTCGCATTCCCGACGAAAAACGAGGGCTTCGGCCTGCCGATCGTTGAGGCATTCTGCAACGGAACGCCGGTGCTTGCCTCGGATATTCCCGTTCTGCGTGAGGTCGGCGGGGATATGGCCGATTATTTTGACAATACCAGCGTGGATTCGCTGCTGGAGGCGGTTGACCGGCTGCTGGCCGATCCGGAGGCCTATCAGAAAAAGCGCGCCGCGATTGCCGCATACCGTCCCCGCACATGGGATGCCGCTGCGGCCGATATGGCTGCGGCGCTGCGGAAGGCAGGCAGCATCCGCGGGACAGTTCCGGCAGATCTCCGCGTGACGCAGATGGTCGTGCTCACCGCCAGAAATGACGATCTGCTGCGCACGCTGCCGTATCTGGACGCCTGTATGCCGTTCATCGAACGGATGCTGGTCTGCTGTCCGGAGCGGAATATTGCGGCGCTCAAAGAAGCATGGCACGGCCGCATCCGGCTCTCCTTTTTCACGGATGAGCAGCTGCTGGACGGCGCGGAGCTGCCGAAGGATCACAGCACGCGCAATTTCTTCCTTCGCTGCCTGATGATGCGCCGGGCGCCGCTCGACGATGTGTTCATCATGACGGATGACGATTACCGTCCGCTGATGCCGGTCACGCAGGAGGTCTTCCTCAAAAATGGCCGGTATCAGGCGTATTACTGTTATGATCTGCGGAAATGGCGCGGCACGCAGGGGGATTACACCTCGTTCGACCGCTGCATGTTCCGCACCCGCGACCTGATGACAGAACACCGGATGCCCGCGCTGATGTATGCATCGCATCAGCCGCAGATCATTGACCGGCGGCTGTTCCTGGAAATGCTGGATGCCTTTCCCGGCGTCGAAACAACGGGCGCCGATGAATGGGGCACCTATTTCAATTACTGCATTGCAAAGCACCCGGAGATGTTTGCCGCGGAGCGCTTTGTCACAACGGGCTGGCCGGGCAGCATCTCGGACTGGCCGCTCTGGTGTCAGCCGAAGGCGCTGCTCTTTGAGAATTTCTACGACGTGCTGTATGCTGACGGGAAAATTTTTGCGGGGATGTCCTCAGAATACAATGCGGACACATTTGCCGCAGAGAGCGCCGAAAAGCAGCGCCGCTGGATCGCAGAGCTCGGAAAGCAGTCCGCAGCGGCCGCACAGATGCGCACCTATGCGGAAATGCTCCGCGACAGCACCGGACGGCTGCCGGAATTCCTGCTGACAATGCAGGACGGTCAGCCGGTGTTTTCCGTGCCGGAGCTGCTGTATCTGCCCGCCGGTGCGGTCACGCGCATGCCCTTTTCTGCGGATCCCGCCGTCTGCCAAACGGAAATCCGGTACAGCATCAGCGATGACCGCGGGAACCGGATTGTGCAGGAGCGCACGCTGGTGCCGGAGGCCGTCGCGCCGGGGGTTCCGCCGGAGCTGGTCTTTCCGATGCCGCCGTACCCGTTCTGCGGCATCCTGTCACTGACCTGCGGGGAGATCACCGCGAACTGCGCGGTTTCCTGCGTAGAATAATAGGGGGGATTTCTGCTTGTCAGAGCTGATTGAAAAGCTGAAAACCGCGCATCAGCTGACCGATGACGAGCTTCTCCGGTTCCTTTCGGAGGAGCAGCCGGAGGAGGCACTGTTCGCCGCTGCCGACGAAGTCCGGAGAATGCATTACGGCGACAAGGTCTATCTGCGCGGGCTGATCGAGTTTACGAATTACTGCAAAAACAACTGCTATTACTGCGGCATTCGCGCGGGCAATCCCCATGCGGAGCGCTACCGCCTGACAGAGGAACAGATTCTTGCCTGCTGCAAGGAGGGCTATGCGCTCGGCTACCGGACATTTGTCTTGCAGGGCGGTGAGGATCCGTATTACACCGATGACAGAATCTGCGGGATTGTTTCCGCGATTGCAGCGGCATTTCCGGACTGCCGCATCACGCTGTCCATCGGGGAGAAATCCCGCGAGAGCTATCAGAAGTATTACGATGCGGGCGCGCGGCGCTATCTGCTGCGGCATGAAACCGCGGATCCGGCGCATTACCGGAAGCTGCATCCGGAGAGCATGTCCCTGGAAAACCGCAAGCGCTGCCTGTTCGATCTGAAAGCAATCGGCTATCAGGTCGGCAGCGGGTTCATGATCGGCTCACCGTACCAGACGCACACATGTCTGCTTTCGGATATCCGTTTTTTGCAGGCGCTGCGTCCGGCAATGATCGGCGTGGGGCCGTATATCACGCACACGGAAACGCCCTTTGCAGAAATGCCCTCGGGCGATCTGCATTTCAGCCTGAAAATCATTTCGCTGCTGCGGCTGCTGTTCCCGGATGCGCTGATTCCGGCAACAACGGCCTTTGGCTCGATGCATCCGCAGGGGCGGGAACTGGCGCTGAAAGCAGGCGGCAACGTCATGATGCCGAACCTGTCGCCGGTTCGTGTGCGGAAGCTCTATGATCTGTACGAAAACAAAATCTGCACCGGCGAGGAAGCAGCCCAGTGCAGGAACTGTCTGGAGCAGCGCATCCGGGCAGCAGGATACCGCATTGTCACAGATGTGGGCGACAGCCTCGTGCCGTTCGGCCAGGCGGAATCATAAAAAAGGAGTGTTACATATGGAAATGACAGCCAAAGCAGGCCTCACGGAGGATCAGTTTCAGAAGATCATTACATTTCTCGATGAGCTGCGCAGCAAGCATATGCACAAGATGTATGTCAGCATCGGCGGTTCGATTTTGCTGACCATCCCGGGGCTGATTACGCTTTCCAGCCTTCAGTATTCCGATAAGCTGAACATGGAACAGCATGCAGGAAATCTCTTTTCCGATGCAGCGTTTATTTTGTGGCTGATCTGTCTTGGCGCGACGCTTGTGCTGTTCCTGACCGGATATCAGAAGTATTTCGGCTCCAGAGCGCTGGTCAACCGCTTCAAGCGTCAGGAGTTTTCCTGTACGTTTGTGAAGGTCGGGCAGATGTCCGGCAGCGAGGGACGGCCGCCCTATCTGATGAAGGATACCGCCGGAACGGATTATTATGTTCCGCTATATCTGGATTTCAAGCAGATGAAGCCCGGGGAAACGGCGGTCGGCATTTTCATGGCCGACGGCGGCGAGCGCTTTGCAGTGAGCATCCCCTCCTCGGATTATTGATGCGGCACCGTCCCTTTGGAATTCCGAATATGAAAGAAGAGGCACTGACTGTCCGGTCAGTGCCTCTCAGCTTTTCGGTAAATCGGTATATCCGTTGGATTGATGATGGAGCTTCGCCCCATATAAGAATCCCATTATGACAAAAACGATGTGTTTTCTACACTTTCAAATATCGTGGGATTCCAAAGGGACAGTGTCCCTTTGGCGGGTTTGGGCGGAGCCCATTATTAATCATCGCGCAGCGATACCGCTTTCACAGCCGTGAGCAGATGACGAGCAGACGCCCGCTGCCGCAGGTGATTTCCGCAGAATCCGCCGTAATGCGGTTGCTGACACCGAGCGGGAATGCTCTGGTCAGCGTACCGTTTTGCAGCGGATAGTATACGCCGGATGCGGAAACACCGGTGCATTCCTGCGACCACGCAAACAGCGAGAGCGACCAGCCCTCCCGCTGCGGAATGCGCTTTGTTTCACCGCTGTTCATCAGGAATGCGAGATTGCCCGTCCCGATCAGAACCGCATCCGCACCTGCATCCCGCAGAAATTCCAGCGTTTGCAGATTGGCAAGCGTATGGTCAAGCCGCCCGCCGAATGCGCCGTAAATGCGGATATCACGGAAGCCCTTTTCCAGTGCGGTACGCGCCGCGAGGAGTGTGTCGGTGTCGTCCTTTTCCACCGGAACAGTCATGTGCGGCAGCGATTCCGGCACGGCGCCGAGAGAATCAAAGTCCCCGAGCACCAGATCCGGCTTCAGCGAGAGTGTTTCCGCAAGATGCAGTCCGCTGTCCGCACAGATGATATAGGCATCCTCCGGAACCGGCAGGCAAAGACACCCCGCCTCCGGCCCGCCCGCGAGAATCGCGCAGATTCGTTGATTGTTCATATGCAGCACTCCTGAGAATCAGATAAAAGACTGCTCCGTTTTGCCGGAGCAGTCTTGTTGGTTCAAATCCGGAAGCCCCCGTTCAGGAAGAACAGGCCGAGCATCAGTGAGATAAATGACGCTGCCAGACATTTTTTGCCGACGGTTTTCGTCTGCTGATTTTTGGAAAACAGCAGAATGCCGCCGATGAAAATGCCGATCCCGATGGACGGCAGGCATCCGCAGATCAGAAAATCGTTTCCGAGCTTGATGCGGCGCGGATCCTTTTCCGTGCGCAGCATCAGCCCGAGGATGATGCCGAACAGCGGCACAATACAGCTGAGAATATAGCCGATCACGGTCAGCGGTTTCGTTTTCTCCGGCTCCGGAACCGGCTCCAGCCGCGCCGCGATCATCGCCAGCTCCTCCTCGGAATACAGCTCCTGCTGCGTGGCATAAATCAGGCGCAGATCCTCCTGCGAATAACTGTTGAGCTCCTGTTCAAATGCTGTCTTATCCATTTGCTGCTCCCCGCTGCCAAATTACTTCTGATAAAGGCGGTTGCTCTGGAACTGCGGGTCGCAGGTGACATTGAGTCCGAGGCGCTTCAACGTGCGCTCATCGACCTGCGAAAGAATCACCGTTGAGTGCATCTCGCAGCCGCGCAGCTTTGCAAGCTGCGTCATGGCGCGCTCTGCGGTCGGGTTGGTCGCTGCGGAAATCGACAGCGCCACCAGTGTTTCGTCCGTATGCAGACGCGGATTCTCATTGCCGAGGTGATCGGTCTTGAGGTGCTGGATCGGCTCAATGACCGTCGGGCTGAGCAGGTCAATCGCATCATTGATTTTGCCGAGCGATTTCAGTGCATTCAGCAGCATGGTCGAGCAGGGACCCATCAGATCAGAGGTCTTTCCGGTGACGATTTTGCCGTTCGGCAGCTGCAAGGCGGCAGCAGGTTCACCGGTGTTTTCCGCGATTTCGCGTGCTTTTGCAATCACCGGGCGCTCTTCCTCGGTCAGGTTCATCTGCTGCATCAGCAGCTCGAGCTTGTAGACGGTTTCGGCATCGGACTTGCCCTGCCGCAGATCGCAGCGCTCGGAGAAGTACCGCCGGATGATTTCCTGGCGGGAAGCGGCTCTGGCCGCCTCGTCGTTGATGATGCAGGTACCCGCCATGTTGACGCCCATATCAGTCGGGGACTGATACGGCGAGGTTCCGTAGATCTGCTCAAACATGGAGCGGAGCACGGGGAACACCTCCACGTCGCGGTTGTAGTTGACCGCTGTGGTACCGTAGGCCTCCAGATGGAACGGGTCGATCATGTTGATGTCATTGAGGTCTGCGGTTGCGGCCTCGTAGGCAACATTGACCGGGTGCTTGAGCGGAACATTCCAGATCGGGAAGGTTTCAAATTTCGCATAGCCCGCCTCATTCCCGCGCTGATGCTCCTGATAGATCTGGGAAAGGCAGACAGCCATTTTACCGCTGCCGGGGCCGGGCGCCGTCACGACGACCAGCCGTCTGCTGACCTCGATATACTGATTCTTGCCGAAGCCCTCCTCGGAGAGAATCAGCGACAAATTGGAGGGATAGCCCTCAATCGGATAGTGCCGGTATACACGGATGCCGAGGGATTCCAGACGCTTCTGAAATTTTTCCGCGGCGGGCTCGCCGGTGAAGCGCGTCATGACGACGCTGCCGACATACAGCCCTCTCTGACGGAACAGTCCGATCAGGCGCAGCACATCGGTATCATAGGTGATGCCGAGGTCGCCGCGGGTGCGGTTCTGCTCAATATCGTCCGCATTGATTGCAATCACGATTTCGACGTCCTTTTTCATCTGGAGAAGCATACGCAGCTTGCTGTCCGGCTGGAAGCCCGGCAGAACGCGGGACGCATGATAGTCGTCATACAGCTTGCCGCCGAATTCCAGGTACAGTCTGCCGCCGAACTGCGCGATACGCTCGCGGATGTGCTCAGACTGCGTTTTCAGATACTGGGCATTGTCAAATGCAATATTCTTCTTACGCATGATCCTCATTTCCTTTCGTTGCGGTTCCGGTAATCATTTGCCTTATTATACCATATTATCAGGTGAATTTCAATGGGGAGCAGCAAAAAAGTTTCTGCTTCGCTGCATGGGAGATAAAATGCAGGCGGGCGCTGCCCGCTGATCGCATTCTGCGCCGTATCTTTCAACCCTTGCCGCGAAAACATGCTGTTTGCAGACACCTTCCACTGTCAGCTTTCGCGCTGCTGAACAATACGGGATTTTCAGAATATCGCAGCTTTTCGCAGCTTTCAGCCTGCGCCCGGGATGCTGCAAATGAAAGTTGTCAAATATGAATTGCTGCGCATTTTTGTCATACACGGTGTATTGTGTCGGAACGCCTTGCTCATTGACAAAGCTGATCTCCTTCATGCCGAGCATTTCGCCGTTTTGCGTCGGAGCCTTGCGCTTTCTGCCGGACGGATTCTCAAGGTCTTGCAGCATTCACGGCAAACAAGCCAAACAGTGCAAACTTTTTTTGGCAGATATGTGCAAAAGTACAGAATGGTGCTTCTAAATCTTGACAAATGAGCAGGAGTCAGTATAATGATAATCGAAACTGAAAATGATTCGCATTTTCATATTCAGGAGGCGGTCACATGGCAACATACAATACAGTCCAGCGTGAATCCCTGCTGTCGTTCTTTCGCAATCACTGTCAAACAGCAATGACCGTCCCGCAGATTTATGAAAAGATGGTCTGTGAGGAAACAGATTCCGTGCCCGGCGAAAGCACGATTTACCGGCTTGTAAAGCGACTGGCCGATGAAGGTGTGCTGACACGCCGTGTGGATGTCGGAAGCCGCCAATATATCTATCAGCTTGCAGCCGGGGAAGCCTGTCACTGTAAAGTACGAATGCGATGTAAAAGCTGCGGCAAAATCATTGAACTGCAAAATGACAGCAGTCATAAATTGCTTGGCGATCTGCTGGAAAAGGAATCCTTTTCGGCAGATCACGAAATCACAATCACAGGCATTTGCGGCGACTGCAAATAGAAAGGAGAGGAACGCGCATGAAAAGAGCAGGCAGGTTTGTGACAGTTACAGCGGTAATGATATTTTGCCTCTCTTTTTTCGGTTCTGTTTCCTTCCTTGCGGTTCATGCACAGCATCACTGCACGGATGAACACTGCTCTGTATGTGCCGTTCTCGTGCAGTGTGACCAGCGTCTTCGCAGTGCGGCGGCTTCCGGTTCAGCGGCACTTTTTCTGCTGTCCTGTTCGATGGCGGCAGCATTCCTGACAAGTGCGGAAACCCGCGAAGCGTCGTGTGAAACGCTGGTATCTCTGAAGGTTGAGATGCTGAATTAAGATTTCCTCCACATTTTTCATATGTATCGGATGCACTGTGCCCCATGGCACGGTGTACCCGGTATGCAAAGCAATCACTGAAAAATACAGTTTACGGAGGAATTTTGAATGATGAATCAGAAGAAAATGAGCATTTTGCTCTGCGCTGTCCTTGCAGCGTCAGAGCTGACCGCCTGCGGTACCGGCAGTGCAGAAACGAATCCGGCAGCGGCAAACACCATTTCATCCGAAGCAGAGGCAGGCCTGACGGAGAATGCGGATAACAAGACACTCAGCATTGTCTGCACGATCTTTCCGGAGTATGACTGGGTACGGCAGATTCTCGGCGATCATGCAGAACACGCGGAGATTACCTATCTGCTGGATTCCGGTGTGGATCTGCACAGCTATCAGCCGACTGCGCTGGATATGGCAAAAATCGCGGAATGCGATCTCTTTGTCTATGTCGGCGGCGAATCGGATGAATGGGTTGAGGATGCGCTCGCAGAAGCCGTCAATCCGGATATGCAGGTCATCAACCTGATGGAAGTCATGGGCGATGCCGCAAAGGAGGAAGAGGTCAAAGAGGGCATGGAGCATGACCACGATCATGAACATGAACACGCTGAAATCGAAGAGGATGATATCAAAGACCGGGAGCTGTCTGATTTTGCCGGAAACTGGAAGTCCTTGTATCCGCTTCTGGAGGCCGGAGAGCTTTCTGAATATGTCGAGCACCATGCAGAAGAACATGATGAGCCCGCAGATGAAGTGCAGAAGGAACTGGCTGAGAAGTGGGGCTGTGATGTGACCGCGGTCAGCATTGACGGCGCAAAGATCGACTTCACGTATGCGGACGGTACGAAAAAAAGCGGCGAATACAAATATGCGGGTTATTCACCGGTTCTTGCCGATGACGGTGACATCAAAGCGGTCATGTATCAGTACGAAAAGGTATCCGGAGAGAGCCCCAAATATGTCATGTTCAATGATCACGGATTTGAACCGGGCAAAGCGGAACACTTCCATATTTTCTACGGTGACGGTGCTGACTTCGATACAACGAAGAAAGAGTTCCAATACACACCGTACTTCATTCCCGAGGGACTGAACGGTGAAGAAGCTGTTGAGATGCTGGAAGGGCATAATCACAGCAAAGCGGAAGAACACGAGCACGAAGACGGCGAAGTCGAATACGACGAACATGTCTGGCTCTCGCTGAAAAATGCAAAGACGCTCTGTGCAGAAATCGCTGACAAACTGAGCATTCTGGACAGCGCGAACAAGGATGATTACAAGACAAATCTCGATGCGTATACCGCACAGCTTGATCAGCTGGACGGCGAATTCAGGACGCTGATTGACGGTGCAAAGCAGAAAACGCTGGTGTTCGGCGACCGGTTCCCGTTCCGCTATTTCGTCGATGATTACGGTCTGGATTACTATGCTGCATTCGTCGGCTGCTCTGCGGAAACCGAAGCCAGCTTTGAAACGGTCATTTTCCTTGCCGGAAAAATGGATGATCTCGGCTGCGATACGATCTTCACGATCGAAAACTCCGATCATAAGATTGCACAGACGATCATTGACAATACCAAAGCGAAGAATCAGACGGTTACGGAACTGAATTCGCTGCAATCCGTCACGAAAGACCAGCTTGGCAGCGGTGTGACCTATCTCTCGCTGATGCAGGCAAATTATGATACCCTGAAAGGAGCATTGCAGTGAGCACGGACTGGAGAGAAGGCAAAAAGCCTGTCATTCTGATTACCGGTTATCTCGGTTCGGGCAAAACCACGCTGATGCAGCATCTGCTTTCACAGGAACAGCGGAAGATCGCGCTGATTGTCAACGATATGGGCAGCATCAACATCGACGCCGGACTGCTCGGCAAAACCGGCAACAAGGTTGCGCAGGTCGAGATGGTGGAATTGCAGAACGGCTGTATCTGCTGTACGCTGCGCGAGGAATTCATTGCGGAAATTGAGCGCATTTCCAATGAGCCGGAGATTGAAGCGGTATTTGTGGAGGCATCCGGCATCAGTGAACCGTCTGCAATCGCGTCATCGTTCCTTGATTATGAGGACGAGAATCCGGAAACCAGCGTCTATCTCAGCTCGATTGTTTCGGTTGTGGATGCAGACCGCATTTACCGCGAATTCCTGCATGATCTGCAATCGGATGAGGAAGCAGAGGACGGCGACGTCATCAACCTGATCATCGACCAGATCGAATTCTGCAATCTGATTCTGCTGAACAAAAGCGATCTGCTGACGGAATCCCAGCTGGAAGAAGTCAAGACCGCGCTGCGTGATTTCCAGAGCCATGCGGAAATGCTCCCTTGTATTCACGGTGAAATTGATCCTGCTGTGATTCTGGACGGCGAAGCCTTTGATTATGACGAGGTGCTTGCATCATCGTCGGTGCAGCGGGCGCTGAATACCAATGAGCCGGAAGCAAAGGAAGCCTGCATGGATGAATACGGCATTACCTCGTTTGTGTATGAGGAACGCCGTCCGTTCAACCGCGAACGGTTCACCGCTCTCATTGAACATTATCCGGAATCACTGATTCGCACAAAAGGGTATGTGTGGTTCTCTGATGACGACAGGCATATCCAGTTGTTTGAGCAGGCAGGACGAAACGCCAGCATCACCGAGCTTTCTGAATGGATGGCTGCGACGCCGAAGGATGACCTTGACCTGATTCTCTCCGAATTCCCGGAAATTCAGGACGACTGGGATAAAACATACGGCGACCGCATCAATCAGCTTGTGTTCATCGGCAAAGGATACGAAAAAGCGGAAATTGTCGGGCAGCTTGCAGGCTGTCTTGATGTGTAACTGAAATGTGCGAAACTCCGGATGCATCCTGACTGTATCCGGAGTTTTCTTTGCAAATGAGGGGACAGTCATGATGTGCGCAGAGAGGATCTGTGCAAAACCTGATGATTATAAAAAAACAGAGCAGCATGATCTCTCATACTGCTCTGATCGTTCCATATTTGTTTCATCGCACAGCGATACTTACTTCTTCTTTTTCTTTTTGGCAGGCTGCTTTTTGGCGGCAGGTACATCCGGTTTCACCGGAGCGGGCGCTGCTGCCTCCGCGTTTTCGTCAGCCGCACCGGCAGGCTTTTCCTCCGCTTTCTCAGACTCCTGCTCCGGCTCTGCCTGATCTGCCGGAACAGCCGCAGCGGTCTTTCCGTTGAAGGAAAGTCCCTCAATGCTGACAAACGGCACCGCACAGAGCAGCGGGAGCGTCGAGAAGAACGAATACATATACCGGAACTCTGCAAAAACCGGCGCAGCAATCAGCAGCGTCCCCCAGATGCCCATAGCCGGCAGAAAAATCAGCAGCATCCGGAATTTTCGGTTCACATACGCCGCGCCCATCATAAAGACCGCGACCCACACCGCAGTGCCGATACTCCAGAACAGACCGAGGAAATAGTACTCGTGGTACTGCTCGCGGAAATCTTTCAGCTTTTCGGAAGTTTCCGGGCTGAGCTTCGGATCCTTGAACAGCTGGAAGTTATCCGAGCGGAACTCGCTGGCATAAACCCAGTTCTGCACATCCGGATACCAGTAACCGTAAGTCGCATGGAGCAGTGCAATCAGGTAATCCTGCGGATATTTTTTGCCGAGGTCAATCCAGAGCTTCAAAAACTCGCCCTTGTGCTCCGCGATATAATCCTCATTGCCCTCATCCCAGATATAGCACTTGATGCCGTCCGCAGACTGCGGATAATAATGCGCCTTGATGCCCTCGATATCACCGACATGGGAAATCAGCTCCAGCTGCTCCGCGGAAAGCTCCCTGCCGTGACTCAGCACCGCACCGATCATCTGCTGCGGCATTGCAAGGCTTTCCAGTGTTTCCGGCTTTTTGATGCCGAGCGCATTATAAACCGGCCCCTTGACAATCAGGCCGACAACCAGCGCCGCACAGGAAATCCCCAGCAGCAGATACTGCCGCAGACGGACACAGAAGATCACAAGGAACAGCAAAAGCAGCATATACGCATACATGCCGTTGCTGCGGAACAGGCAGACGCCCGTGCCGGTCAGGAACAGCATCACTGCCTCAAACAGCGGCATCTTCTCTGCCCCCTGCTTATGCCGGATCAGAATGCGCCAGAGCGTCACGGAAAAGCTGAGCACAAGAATCGCAAACGGAATGTCCTTCCAGACCGTTGTGCTGTATGTGCCGTTATAGCTGAGCAGTGCATAGCAAGCCAGCACACAGGCAATCGGCAGCTTTTTGACGCGCATCCGGTACAATGTAACAATCAGATAAGAGAACGCAAATGCCAGCATCAGCATCTGGGCAACGCAGTAGGTCGCAACGGCGCGATTGTCATCCTCAAACAACGCCTTGCCGATACTGTAAAAGAATTTGATTACGACCGTCTGTGCAATCGGGTGGTGATTGGACAGCTCAAAATTACCGGCCGCCTGATTCAGCTCGTCAATCGAGTCCCAGGTCAGGTCGCCGGGGAACAGCATCAGGAAATACGGCAGCCAGCAGAGGAACATGACGGCAGCCGAACCGAAAAACACCGCGATCCGCTTTTGGCGCGGCGGCTCCGCACCGGGCGTATTCAGCCG
This sequence comes from Oscillospiraceae bacterium, assembly GCA_016281125.1. Taxonomy (GTDB): domain Bacteria; phylum Bacillota; class Clostridia; order Oscillospirales; family Ruminococcaceae; genus Firm-04. Next base: position 24,695 of record JAEEIA010000002.1, read on the forward strand.
GAAACCGTGCAGACGCTCGAACAGCACCGCGGAAAGCGCCGTATAAAACAGCATAAATCCGCTGACAAAGATCAGCGAATACCGTCCGGCGTGGTTTTCCTGGAGCGTCAGCCACTCGTATTTGATCAGGAAAGTTGCCAGCGTGAAGAATACGCCGCACAGCACCGATGCAATGCGCACCTTCTGTTCCTTCGGCTGCATTGCGGTGCGGAACATCGGAATCAGCACCAGTGCAAACAGCAGCGTGAAAATCTGCGCTGTGGAGAATGTGAAAAACCTTGCGAACGCCGCTGACGACAGCATGGCGCAGACAACCGGCGCCGCCTTGCGGAACCCGTCGCTGCCGGTGAACGCTGAAATCCGTTCCTTCAGCGTCATACTGCACCACCGTCCTCTCCGCTGCCTTTGCGGATCTGATCCTGCATGCGCTGCAAATGCTTCAGCCGCTCATCGGAGCGGTGCAGATTGACTTCAAAATCCTGCCGGTTCTTCTGAATGATGCATCCGAGGATCATGCCCGAGAAAAAGGCCTGCAGTGCGGCAATCATCGTAAATCCGCAGACAATCAGCGTCGGGAAACGGGCAACCTGTCCGGTCTGCACATACTGCATCAGCACCGGAATGAAAAAGCCCACCGAAATCATGAACAGCACCAGCGCGATCAGCCCGAAGAACTGCATCGGCTTGTAATTTTTGTACATGCGGAGGATTGTGCGCAGCACCTTGAAGCCGTCGGAATAGGTGTTGAGCTTGGACTCACTGCCCTCGACGCGGTCGCGGTAACCGATCACAACATTTTCCGTGGACATGTTCTTGTCGATCGCGTGAATGCTCATTTCGGTTTCGATCTCGAAGCCCTTGGACAGCACCGGGAAGGTCTTGACGAAATGGAAGCTGAATGCGCGGTAGCCCGTCATGATATCCTTGATATCGGAATGAAAAAAGCGGTTGATGCAGAACCGCACAAGGCTGTTGCCGAAGTTGTGGAACGGCCGCTTGTTCTCCGTAAAGTAGGTCGAGGAGAGGCGGTCGCCCACCACCATGTCGATCTTCTTTTCCAGCACAGGCGCAGCGATCTGCCGCGCATAGTCTGCGGGATAGGTGTCATCGCCGTCCACCATCAGGTAGCACTCCGCGTCGATTTCGCGGAACATTCTGCGGATGACATTGCCCTTGCCCTGCTGGTATTCGTGCCGGACAACAGCACCCGCCTCCGCCGCCAGCTCCGCGGTACCGTCCGTGGAATTGTTGTCGTAGACATAGACCGTCGCCTCCGGCAGCGCCGCCTTGAAATCGCGGACGACCTTGGCCACGGTTTTCGCTTCGTTATAGCAAGGGATCAGCACGGCAATCCGGTCAAGACGGTTCGCCGGTGTATTCGTTTGCTCCATATGATTCCTTCTTCCTCTGTCAGTGATCGGTATAATCGGCCGGCGCAAAGCGCCATACTGTTTTATTATACCATATTCCGCCGGAAAAAGCAATGATTCTGTCCGGGAAAATCCGCGGCATATCCGTAATGATGAAGAAATCCTGAATATTTCCGGATTCTCTTGACAATATCACTCAAATGGTGTAAAATTACACTATACAGAACAATCAACACCGACGCGCATTCTGACACAGAAACAGATGCCGCAGCACTTTGCATATCCGGAACCGTAAGAAAGAAGGTGTCATACCCATGAAGAAATCCGTTAAAATCATTCTGGCAGCAGTTCTGCTCGCAGCAGCCTGTGCCGCATTCCCGTTTGTCCGCAGCCTCTCCGACGAAGCCCTGCTCCGAAAGCCGGAGGACGAGGTCTATGCGAAAATGTGCAGGCTGGATACAGACAGACTGATCCGGAAAATCAACCGGATAGAGAAAAAATATCCGGACATGAGCGATAAAGCAGCATTGCTGCCGCTTTATACCGCACTCACGGAGCGTTCGTCGGAATTCACCGCGGATCAGCTGATTGCGCAGATCCGGCAGGAGGAAACACGCCCCGGCATCGAGGAAGCGTTTGTGAATATGTATGCGGCAGAGGGGTATGACAGCGCCGGGATGCTTGCGCTGCTGGACGATCCGGAAACCGCTGAGGAAACCAAGGAATATATCACCGCGCATTGCAATTTGACGCCGGATGAGCTGTGCGGGATCTTCCGCGGCAGTGACGGCAGGCCTGCGGTCATCGCAATTCAGCGGCTTGCCGCTGAGGACTCCGAAGCTGCAATGCAGCTGGTCGATGAATTTGTCAGCGGTGCGCCGGAGAACATCTCCGATCAGAAATATATTGCGATCTGTCTGGGGATTGCGCAGTATTACGAAGAACACACCGGTCCGGAAGACGTTGCATCCATGAAGGACATCTATATCCCGATGATGAAGACGATTTTTGAGAACGGGAAATCCGATTTGGTCAGAGATCAGGCGGTTTACGCGCTCGGACGGCTTTGCGACTATGATCTGTTTGCATGGCTGATCGGAAACGGGAACATTGATCAGTACTGCAAGATTTCTGTCATTGAGCGAAATTACCGGCAGATGAAAACATGGATCGCGGCAGCAAAATCCGAGGACGACATCCGCGCCGTGCTGGACGCCATGCAGATTATGCCGACGCTGGAGATTGCAGATGCACTGGAAGAAGCAATCACACAGGGCAGTCTGCCGGAGTCGGCCGATCTGCGTTCACTGATCGAAACCGTCAGGGCAAAGGGCGTTCACGCGGTTGACAAGTATGACTGAGCGGGCAGTGCCCGCCGCCTTTTCCCTCCGGACGAATTTGACGAAGCACGCCCAATCAGCAGAACTTCACGGCGCTGCACCATTTTGAATCCATATCGACAAGCAGAAAAAATCCTCTCCGGTTCAAGCGGAGAGGATTTTCATTCTGTGGATAAAGTGCCTCCGGCGGATCAGAATTGCTCCTTTATGAAAAAAGCAATGCATTTGCTTTATTTTCGTATATTTCGGGATTCCAAAGGGATGTATCCCTTTGGCGGGGTATGGGGCAGCGCCCCATTCTGAATCCATCGGAGATACCTCTTTTTCAGCGAAAGGCGTCATTTATGACGCATGCTTCTCATAAATCGCAATGACCTCACGCATCAGCTCGACGGAGAGCTCGCCCTTTTTCAGCCGCACCGCAATGAAATACGGCACCGTCTTATCATTGAAATTGATCCGGTCATAATACGCTTGCATAAGCGCCGCCAGCTGTCTGCCGTTCGGCTTTGTGATAAAGAAGAACAGCGCACCGCGCTTCTGCGTGATCTCCGAGATGCCGAGCCGTCCTGCCGTATTGCGCAGCAGCGACGCACCGATCAGATTCAGCAGGCTCTGCGGCGGCTCCCCGAAGCGGTCAATCAGCTCGTCAATCAGGTCAGACTGATCCTCCTGTGTTTCCACCAGCGCAATACGGCGGTAGATTTCCAGACGGGACGTCATGCTGGAAATATAATTCTCCGGAATATGCGCCTCCACCTGAATATCCACGGTGCAGGCGGGCAGCTTTTTCGGCTCGCCCTTCTCCTCCGCGATGGCCTCGTTCAGCATTTTCAGATACATCTCATAGCCGACCTGCTCCATCTGTCCGTGCTGCTGTCCGCCGAGAATACTGCCCGCGCCTCTGATTTCCAGATCGCGCATGGCAATGCGGAAGCCGCTGCCGAACTGCGTAAATTCCCGCATCGCGGCAAGGCGCTTTTCCGCAACCTCCGTCAGCGAGCGGTTCGGCTGATAGGTGAAATACGCATACGCTCTGCGGTTGGAGCGTCCGACTCTGCCGCGAAGCTGATAGAGCTGCGACAGTCCGAAGCGGTCAGCCTGCTCCAGAATCAGCGTGTTGACATTCGGCACATCGACACCCGTTTCAATGATCGTCGTGCAGACCAGAATGTCAATCTCATGCTCCACAAGCTGCTTCCAGATCTCGCTGATTTCCAGCTCATTCATTTTGCCGTGTGCAAATCCGATGCGCGCATCCGGCAGCATATCCTGCAATTTCGCGGCGCACTGCCGGATCGTTTCCACGCGGTTATGCAGGTAGTACACCTGTCCGCCGCGCTTTAATTCGCGCTGAATCGCCTGCACGACCAGTCCGGCATTGTATTCGAGCACAAAGCTCTGCACGGGGTATCTGTCCTGCGGCGGCTCCTCAATCACGCTCATATCGCGAATACCGGAGAGCGCCATATTCAGCGTGCGCGGGATCGGCGTCGCGGAAAGCGTCAGCATGTCAACGCCGTGGAATGCCTCCTTGAAGCGCTCCTTATGCGCAACGCCGAAGCGCTGCTCCTCATCAATGATCGCTAGACCGAGCGCGGCAAATTTCACGTCCTTGGAGAGCAGCCGGTGCGTACCGATCAGCAGATCAATCGTGCCGTTTGCGGTCTTTTTGAGGATTTCGGTCTGCTGCTTTTTCGTGCGGAACCGGGAGAGCAGCTCAATGTTGACCGGCACCGATTCAAAGCGCCGCAGTGCGGTTTCATAATGCTGATGCGCCAGCACGGTTGTCGGCGCGAGCAGCACGCACTGCTTGCCGGAAAGGATGCATTTCAGCGCGGCGCGGAATGCGACCTCGGTTTTGCCGAAGCCGACGTCGCCGCAGAGCAGCCGGTCCATCGGATGCTCCCGTTCCATGTCCTTTTTGATCTCATCGGTTGCCCGGAGCTGATCGTTTGTTTCGATATACGGAAAGCGCTCTTCAAAATCATGCTGAATCTCGTCATCCTTCTCAAAAGAGAAGCCCTGCGCCTGCTCGCGCGCGGCATAGAGCTTTATCAGCTCCGCGGCCATATCCTTGACCGCCTTTTTGACGTTGGTACGCGTTTTCTGCCATTCCTGCGAGCCGAGCTTGTTCAGCTTGACCGCGACATCGTCCTTGCCGCCGATATACCGAGAAACCAGATCAAGCTGCGTGACAGGCACATAGAGCACGTCGCTGCCCGCGTATTCAATCGTGATATAATCCTTGGTGATGCCTTCCATTTCCAGCTTGCGGATGCCCACGAACCGGCCGATGCCGTGTCCGGCATGAACAACCAGATCGCCCTCGGAAATCTCTGAAAGCGCGCGGATTTCCTGTCCCTTTTTGAAGCGGCGCTTTTTGAGCACAGTGCTCTGCGCCTTGCTCTGTGCAATGCACGCATACTGGATTGCCGGATATTCAAAGCCTGCGGAAAGGCCGCTGCGCATCAGCAGAACCTTGCCCTTTTCCGCTGCGGCTTCATCGTCCGCAAGCGCGCAGTCAATGCCGCTCTGCTGCAAATCCTGCAACAGAATCGGCAGCGTCTTTTCCGTACTGCCGCAGACCAGAACGCGGTAGCCGCGCCTGCAAAGCTCTGCAAGATCCTCTGTCAGGATGCGCGTGCTGCCGCCCCACGGGGCATTCTGCGTCGCCTCCACGGAGAGCATCTTCTGAAACTGAAAGCTGCTCGTACTGCTGAGAAACGCGTTCATGCAGACGAGCGGATGCTCCTTGGCTCTGGCCAGCACGGTATTCGCGTCCATGTAATAATCCGCAAGCTGCCGGCAAAGCGTGCCGTCCTCCAGCATCAGCTTGACGTCCTCCAGATACCGCGCCTGCAAGCCCTGCCACGCATCCAGCAGCGCAGACGTTTCGCAGAGGAACACGCCGCCCGTACAGTAATCAAAGAGCGTCGCAGGCTGTTCGTATATCAGCGGAAAATACATATCAATATTCAGCAGCGGCACGCCGCTTTCGAGCTTTTCGGCATCCGCCCGGAGTTTTTCTTTCAGCTCTGCCGCATGTTTGCTGCGGATCTGCTTTGCAAGGCTGCGGATGCTTTCCGCAAGCGCAGCGGGATCCGGCAGCGCCTCGACGGCAGGCGCGATATCCGCGGTATCAACGGTATCCGTGCGGCGCTGTGTTTCCGGCTCAAACCAGGCCATGCTGTCAATTTCGTCGTCCCAGAATTCCAGACGCACCGGCAGCGGATTCTGCGACGAAAAGATATCGAAGATCGCGCCGCGCACGGAAAACTGACAGGGCGCATCGACCTGCTCCGTCCGGACATAGCCGAGCGCCGTCAGCGTTTCGGCAAGCGCCTTCTGGTCAAATGTGTCCCCGACCGCAAGATGCAGCATCCGCTGCATCAGCACATCCTGCGGCAGCGTAAACTGCATCGCCGCCTCCGCGGAAGCAGCAAGTACGCGGCACTGCCCGCTGCAAACTGCGGAGAGCGCCGTCAGGCGAAGCTGCTCGTATTCTCTGGAAATGCCCGCAGCATCGAGAAAATTCAGTTCCTTTGCCGGATACGGATAAGCTGCCCGCGTCCCTGCCATAAAGTTGATGTCCTCGCAGAGCTGCCGCGCCGCAGCTTCATCCGCAACGACCGCCAGCACCGGCGCATCCTGTGAAAGCGTCAGCAGAATCTGCGCGCGGTGAATCTGTGCAACGCCCGTCACCGAAACCGGCGTGACGCCCTTTTCCAGTGCACGCCGAAGCTCCCGTACCGCAGGCAGCTGCTCCGCTGCTTCAGTAAAAAATCGCATGGTATTCTCTCCTGTCTGCCGGATCGGAACCGGCAGTTTCAGGGGATATCCGAGCGGATACCCCCTGTGTCAGTATGCTGTTATTCGCGGTTCTCCGCCGCATCGGCCTTTGCAGCAGTCTTGCTGCTTTTTTCAGCAGATGCGCCGGTTTCATCGGTTTCAGTGCCGTTCTGATCCGTCGTGCCGGATGCGGCCGCCGTTGTTTCAGGCTCTGAGACATCGTCCGCTTCCGCGTCCCGGCCGCCGTACATCAGCTGCCGGATACGCTCCTGCTCCTGCCGTCTTTCAAACTCTTCGGTATCCTCAAAGCGGAAGCCCATTTTCTTTGCAAACGTCTGCGCAGTCGAACCCTTTTCGCCATATATAATGCCGCGGTAGAAGTCCTTGCTGCCGCCGGTTTTCTTATTGCTGACAGTCGAGCTCCTGGCCGGAATCTCACATTTCGCGTTCCGGAACAGCACCGTGCGCAGATCCGGACAGTCACAAAAGGCATATTCGCCGACAGATTCCACACTCTCCGGCAGAATCACGGCCTTGAGCCCGGAGCAGGAGTAAAACGCATAATCCCCGATTTCCGTCACATAATCCGGCACCGTCACCGTTCCCGTGCAGCGCCGCCCGGCGTCATAAACCTTGCCGTTGAAGATAATCAGATCGTGATGATACAGCAGATTGTCGTACCACGGCGTCAGCGAAAACGCGCTGTCCCCGATTGACGCAATCGCGGCGGGGACGGTCAGCTTGCGCAGACTGCCGCACATCGCAAAGGCCCGGCGTCCGATCCGCGCAACACTCTCCGGCAGTTCGATCTCGCTGAGGTTGCGGCAGCCGTAGAATGCATAATCCCCGATGTCAGTCAGCCCAGCCGGCAGCACGACCTTCCGCAGAGAGTAGCAGCTGAAAAAGCCGCCGTTCTTGTCAATATCGAAAATGCTGTCCTCGGCGTTCTCCACAGAGGCGATTTTCGTCACCGGCAGACCGTCCAGCGTGTCAGGAATCTCAATCTCCTCCGCATCAAACGCATCCGTATGGCCGGTGATCTCCGCATGCTTCTGATAGAGCGCATAGCGGATGCCGCCTGCGGTTTCGCCGGATTTTTTCAGCTGGGTATCGTCCGCGTAGGGATCCGGCACCTCCTCGTGAACCGTCTGGGACACATAGGTACCGTCCTCATATTTTGCCTGATCGGCCGATTCCTGCGCCGGTTCAATTGCGGCAAACAGTCCGCCGGAGCTTTCCGGGCTTTTCTGTGCCGCACAGCCGCAGAGCAGCACACAGGCCGCGCACAGAATTGCAGTCAGTTTCATTCGCATGGCGCTGCCTCCTGTTCCGGCGTCTGCTGCTTCGGCTTCTTCTGCTTTCCGGTATTAAAGCGGTTCATCGCCTGATCCGTCCTGCCCGTCAGCATCAGCGGCAGCGCCTCGCAGACGGTTTTTGCAGTTTCCGAGAGCGTTTGCAGCTCCTCCGCGGAGAATGCTGACAGCACCCACGCCGCAAGGTCATAGTCCGGATGCGGCTTCTGCCCGATTCCGACACGGATGCGCGGAAACGTATCCGCGCCGGTCAGATAAATGATATTCTTCATGCCGTTGTGGCCGCCGTCGCTGCCCTTTTTGCGGATGCGCAGCTCTCCGACGCCGAGGTTGATGTCATCGTAGATCACGATGACCTTTTCCGCGGGGATCTGATAGAACTGCATGGCCTCCTGCACAGCCTGCCCGCTGAGGTTCATAAACGTATCGGGTTTCAGCAGCAGCACGCGGACGCCCTCCGCCTCCGCCGTCGCCGTATTGGACTTGAACTGATGCTTTCCGAATTTCGCTCCGTATTTTTCCGCAAATGCGTCGATCATCATAAAACCGGCATTATGGCGCGTGCCGCGGTACTTGTCACCGATGTTGCCGAGCCCGGCAATGATGTATTCCGGCGGACCGGTCACAGCCGGTGCGGACTGCGACTCGATCTGCTTAAAAAGATCAAAGATGCTCACTCTGGATTCTCCCTGTTTCCTGTATTTCTGATGTTCTGCCGCTCACAGGCTGACAGTAAACGGCTCATGCTTTCTGAAAACGGTCAGCTCGGAAAAGCCCGCCGTTCTCGCCATATCTTCCAGCAGGTCAATGCCAAAGCCGAGATATTGGGTATCGTGTGCGTCGGTGCTGATTGTCAGATATCTGCCGCCGAGCTCCCGGTACCGCTTCACCAGCACCAGATCCGGGTCGATATACAGCTTCGGCTTGCGCAGGCCGGAGCCGTTCAGCTCAATCGCTTTCTGCTTCCGGATCACCGTCATCAGGATTTCGTCGATCAGTTCCAGATGCGGCGTCAGGTCATAGGCTCTGCGGTCAGGCAGATAGCGCAGCCCGTAGGTCAGATGCCCGAGAATATCGTAGCAGTCCGACTGTGCCGTGCGCAGCACCTCCTCAAAATAGGCGGTCACCAGCGCGGGAATATCCTCCTCGTCATAATTGAGAAAGTAGAAATCCGGTCGGCCGGGCAGCTCATGCACCGAACCGATCACCAGATCAACGCGCGGATCCTGATAGATCAGCGCGGATTTTTCGGGATCCTGCGGAATTTGTCCGACCTCCGCCCCTGCAAGCAGCACCAGCGGCGCACAGTCAGCCTGTGCAGCGGCAACAGACGCCATGGAATCCTCAAAGACGCCTTTGCCGTTGTAGAAATACATATCCGACGGCTCCGCGTGATAGTATTCCGCGGGGTAATAGCGGTTGATTTCCACATGGTCGGTCACGGCCATGAAGCGCAGCCCGAGTCTGTTTGCAGCTTCGACACGTTCTGCAACGGTCTGATGCGCATCCGGAGAATGGTGCGTGTGGGTATGCAGATTCATGATCATATGCATTTTCTCCTTATCGTTCACATACAGAATTTATTATACCACAACCGTTTGCATTTTGCAAGAGCGAATGCACAGAATTCAGGACAAAAAAAATCAGGCAGACCCCGCCGCAGTACGGGATCTGCCCTCTTTTTATTCAGTTATCCGACATACTTCGGGTTCGGACCGTACTGGTTGTCGCCCTCGTCGCCTTCCTTGGTTGCCCAAATGATCAGCGGGATGCAGCCGACAACGGTGATTGCAAGAAGCTGCAGCCAGCCGCTCTTGTTGATGTCATGCAGTCTGCGCGTCCAGATTGCGAGACCCGGAATGAGCAGTGCAAGCGAGACAAGAAACGCAAGGATCGAGCCGGGCGTTCCCAGGAATCTGAGGATAAAGTTGAGAACCCATGTCAAGATATAGTTGCCGAGAATGGCCCACCAGAAATCCTCACGGCTGGTTCTGCCCTTGAAATCCGAGTAGTTGGCGAGCATCTTCAGAAATGCCCGTACAAACGGTAAATTCAGAAATTGATCCATTATGTTACCTCCGTCGTTTTTAATATCTGCTATCGGATGCCGGTCTGCGACGGACATCTCTGCCCGTATCCGGCACCCGGAAAAGCCTGTGTGATCCCGCCTCAGACCGGTTCAATATGCCAGCATTCCGCTGCATACTGCCGGATCGTGCGGTCGGAGCTGAACGGACCCGCAGCGCAGGCATTGCGCCACTGCTTTGCTGCAAAGCCCGCCGGGTCGCTGCCGTAATCGCGGAGCGCGCGGAGCTTTGTTTCCGCGTAGTCCGGCAGATCCAGCAGCAGATAGTAATGGTCAGGCTGATGCCAGCTTGCACCGTCCAGCAGTGCAAAATAGAGCTCGCGGAACTCCCCTGTTCCGCCGTCGGACACCGTGCCGTCGATCAGGCTCTGCACCACGCGGGCAATCTGCGGATTTTTCGCAAGCACCGCACGCGGGCAGTAGTCTTTGAGCTGTTCCAGCTCCTCAACGGTCGCGCCGAAGATATAGTTATTTTCCGTTCCGGCCGCCGCGGCAATTTCAATGTTCGCGCCGTCCAGTGTGCCGAGCGTGACCGCACCGTTGAGCATCATCTTCATATTGCCGGTGCCGGAGGCCTCCGTACCGGCGGTGGAGATCTGCTCGGAAATATCACATGCGGAAACGAGCTTTTCCGCGTAGGAAACATTGTAATTCGTGACGAAATGCACCTTCATCACATCCCGCACAGCAGGATCGCTGTCCACTAGCTTGGCGATTTCGTTGATATACTTGATAATCGCCTTGGCTCTGCGGTAGCCCGGCGCAGCCTTTGCACCGAACAGGAATGTGACCGGCGGCAGGTCGCGGATGGTTCCGTCCTTGATTCCGTAGTAGATCCAGAGGATCGAGAACGCGTTGAGCAGCTGCCGCTTGTACTCATGCAGGCGCTTGATCTGAATATCGAAGCAGGAACGCGGATCAATCCGGACGCCCTCCGCTTTTTCAATATAATCTGCAAGCTGCTGCTTTTTCAACTGCTTGACCGCGCGGAACCGTTCCATGACGGCAGCGTCCTCCGCACAGTCGGAGAGCGAACGCAGCTGATCGAGATCGGTCAGGAAATCCTGTGAACCGTGCAGCTCCGCAAAGAGCGCGGTCAGCTCCGGATTGCAGACGCCGAGCCAGCGCCGCTGCGTAATGCCGTTGGTCTTGTTCTGGAATTTTTCCGGTTCGATCGCGTACCATTCCTTCAGGACGGTTGTTTTCAGCAGCTCCGTATGGATTTCCGCAACGCCGTTGACATATCTGCCCGCGTACATGGCAAGGTCTGCCATGTGAATCTGCCCGTTCCGGATAATGCGCATCGACTTGATCTGCTCCTCCGGAAGATCCTTCGCGTAAAGCTCCGCGAGGAACTGCTCCGAGATCTGCAAAATGATTGCGTAGATTTCCGGCAAAAGCTCCTCCACCAGATCGCAGTCCCACTTTTCGAGTGCCTCCTGCATGATCGTGTGGTTTGTGTAGGAGAAGATCTGCTTTGCCATACCGAGCGCTTCGGTGAACGAATAGCCCTCGGCTCTGAGCAGGCGGATCAGCTCCGGCACGGAAATGACCGGATGCGTATCGTTCAGCTGCACCGCCAGATGCTCCGGCAGAGAATCCAGCGTGCCGAACTGTGCCTTGTGCTTTTTGATGCAGTCTGCAAGGGACGCCGCGCAGAAGAAATACTGCTGCTTCAAGCGGAGTGCCTTGCCTGCTCTGGTATCGTCATTCGGATACAGGCACCGGGAAATATCCTCCGCATAGACCGTTTCGGACGATGCATTAAGATAATCCTGTGCATTGAACGTGTTGAAATCAAATGTGTTCAGCGGTTCTGCCTGCCAAAGACGCAGTGTCCCGATATGCGGCATGCTGCCGTCCTGCGTAAAGCCGATCACCGGCATGTCATACGGCACGGCGCGAACCTGCTGTCCGCGGAAGCTGACCGTGACGGCATCGCAGTCCCTGCGGATGCTCCACGGATCGCCGAAGCGCTGCCAGTCATCGCCGGTTTCGGTCTGTCGGCCGTCGGCAAAGCCCTGCCTGAACAGGCCGTATTTGTAACGGATGCCGTAGCCGTCCACCGGCAGTGCGCAGGCTGCGGCACTGTCGAGAAAGCAGGCGGCCAGTCTGCCGAGTCCGCCGTTTCCGAGCGCGGCATCCTCAATCTCCTCAAACACGCTGAGCGAGGTACCGGCCTTCTGCATCGCCTGTTCCATGTCATCGAGCATGTTCAGGCAGTAAAGGTTATTATAGATCGCCCTGCCCATCAGAAATTCCATGGAAAAATAGCAGACGCGTCGGTTTGCAAGATGTGCGCTGCGGCATTCGTTCCAGCGGGGGAGCAGTGCCTGCATCACGGCTTTGCCGACCGCATTGTGCAGTGCATACGGCTCTGCCTGTGCAGCAGGGATACCGAGTTCCGCCTCCGCCGCGTTCAGGATCGTTTCCGCAAGGTTCATAATCGTCCTCCTGTATCATGGGTTCTGTCACCGTCTGATATGATTTGCATAATACAATAACATTATACCATGCTTTCAGAAATACTGCAAGGGTATTCTGCCGATTTTATGCAATATCACAATAAAGTTCATGAAAAGCGCCCAAAAAATAAAGGAGGCTTCCGTTCCGAAGCCTCCCCTTATTTGCTATTCAGTTTTGGCGGTATAGATTGTGTGGATCTATATCAATGCCTTTCAGCATTTGTGCGGGAGCCGCTTCACATCCGCACGAGGATGCGCCCCGGTGCTCCCAAGCTGACCCGCTCACAGTCGTGCATCTGCCTGCGGGACGCACGGGGTAACATTCCTTTCCCCGTATTCTATGACGGTCATTCATCGTTTCCTCAGCGGCCGCTGACAAAAGCCTTTCTCTTCAACCTTCATCTCCGCTGTCGGACCGTACCCTTTACAGTCCTGTTATAATTCCCTGCTTGCTGCATTGCGGCTGCGTGCTGCATCAGCACCTGCCCATCGGCAGGCGGCATTCTGTGCCGATTTCCATATCGGAATCGCACCCGCATTTCCGGTCTCCGCGCCAGCTTTCAGATTTAGCGCATCACCGTCTGCAAGAGAGTGCATCAATGTCACACAGAACGCACCGCACGCGAGCCACCGTCATGGAACGGGACGATTGCCATTGTATCCATTGGTCCTCACGCATCCTTTCTGGATCTGTTTTTACGGCTGGATCCCGGCCGACCGCTTGCTTGTCAGCCGTTACGAGATCCGCCCGGACGACGGGCGAACCGGAAACGCCGTATGATCCGGTACGATAAGAACAGCTGGAGCAGAGCTCCGGATGCTGCATCAGGCGAAACGCTGAATGGGATTCCCGAACTTGCCGCCCGTGCGGATCTGTTCGCTGCTTTCGCTCCGGTATCGGTATGCTGTTCTTATGGTTATATTATAGCACGATATTTCGGTTTTGTCAATAGTTTCCGATAACTTTTTTTGAAAAATTCGTGAAAAAGACATTATAAACGGATGAAAGTATGATTTTTTTGCAGGTGCTTGACAAACGCAGAAAGTTGTGCTATAATATGAATGTTGTCTGGGTGTGGCGCAGTTGGTAGCGCGCTACCTTGGGGTGGTAGAGGCCGCCCGTTCAAGTCGGGTCACTCAGACCAGGCGGGCACTGCCCGCATTCACAATAACTCCCATGCAGTGCTGTGTGGGAGTTATTGTTTTATCAGAAGCCTTTTGACCGCGGAGGTGAACCGATGCAGCCGGAACAGAACGAGCTTTTCATCCGTGAAGTGCAGACCGACCGGACGCAGATCGGGGCAGACAGCTATCTGCGGAAGATCACGGCGCTTTCCGCGTCGGATACGCTGACCCTTACAAAGCCGGTCACGTTTTTTGCGGGAGAAAACGGCACCGGAAAGTCCACGCTGCTGGAGGCGATTGCGATTGCTGCGGGGTTCAATCCCGAGGGCGGCTCCCGCAATTACAGCTTCTCGACCTGCGATTCGCATTCCGAGCTCTGCCGGGCGCTGCGCCTGGTCAGAGGGTGGCGGCGTCCGGAATGGGGATATTTCCTGCGCGCGGAGAGCTTTTATAATGTAGCGACCGCGGAAGAAATATACAGCAGAGGCCCCGGCGGGAACCCGCAGCATTATCATGAATGCTCCCACGGCGAGAGCTTTCTCAAGCTGATGCAGAACAATTTATCCCGGGACGGGCTGTTCCTGCTGGACGAGCCGGAGGCGGCGCTGTCCCCGCAGCGGCAGCTGACGCTTCTGCTGGAAATCGCGGAATGTGCTGCGGCGGGCTCTCAGTTTATCATTGCCACGCATTCGCCGATACTGCTCGGGCTGCCCGGGGCGGAAATCCTCAGCTTTGACGGCGGCGCAATCCGTCCGTGTACGTATGAGGATACGGAAAGCTATCAGATCACAAAGCTGTTCCTCAGCGACCGCGAAAGCCTGCTCCGGCGGTTAGGGGTATCTTCGGCGGACTGATCACGGGAACGCTGCTCCGGATACCTCTTTATAGTAAGCTAAGACCGGCTGTACCTTCTTATGGTACAGCCGGTCAGTTTATTGAGGGGACGCATCCCCGGATTCCTTTTTGTATCGTTACATATATTTCATAAAAATGGGGTTCCAAAGGGTTACAACCCTTTGACAGGGCTTGGGTGAGTTTGCGGTGCAAACGCATAGCGAAGCGGGCGAGAGCCCCATTATGAATCCATCGGAGATACCGCTTTTCACTCTCCGTTATACAGCTTTCCGAGCTGATCCGAATGTGCGGCGCGGAAATCCGCAAAGGTTCCCGCATCCAGATGATCCCGGATCTGCGTCATCAGATTATTATAGAACCAGAGGTTATGCTGCACAGCCAGCCGTCCCGCGAGCTGCTCGCCCGCCTTGAACAGATGCCGGATATACGCGCGGGAGAAGTTTTTGCAGGTCGGGCACTGACAGCCCTCCTCAATCGGCCGCGGATCGGTCGCAAAGCACTGGTTCGTCAGATGCATGATGCCGCGCATCGTGAATACGGTCGCGTGCCGCGCATTGCGGGACGGCATCACGCAGTCAAACAGATCAATGCCGCGCGCAACGCCCTCGACGATATTCTGCGGCGTACCGACGCCCATGAGGTAACGGATTTTGTGCTTCGGCATGTGCAGCTCCACATGCTCGATGATGTCATACATAATCTCCGTCGGCTCCCCGACAGCCAGCCCGCCGATCGCATAGCCGTCCAGATCGAGCGCAGCGATTTCATCCATATGCCGTTCGCGGAGATCCGCATACGTGCATCCCTGATTGATGCCGAACAGCAGCTGGTGCGGGTTGATCGTCCCCTCCATGCGGTTCAGGCGATCCATCTCCTCCCGGCAGCGCTTGAGCCAGCGTGTCGTGCGGTCGCAGCTCTGCGCCGCATAACGGTACGGCGCAGGGTTCTCCACGCACTCGTCAAACGCCATGGCAATGGTCGAGCCGAGATTCGACTGAATGCGCATACTCTCCTCGGGGCCCATGAAAATCCGTCTGCCGTCCACATGGGACTGGAAGGTCACGCCCTCCTCCTTGATTTTCCGGAGCTTTGCCAGTGAGAATACCTGAAAGCCGCCGGAATCGGTCAGCGTCGGGCCGCGCCAGCCGGTAAAGCCCTGCAAGCCGCCCATCGTGCGGACAATGCCGTCACCGGGGCGCACATGCAGATGATAGGTATTGCACAGCATCACCTGACAGTTGACGGTTTCGAGGTCGCGTGCAGAGAGCGCGCCCTTGATCGCGCCTGCGGTTGCAACATTCATGAAGCAGGGCGTCTGGAAGTCGCCGTGAACGGTGCGGAATACGCCTCTGCGGGCGTTCTGCTCGGTTTTCAGCAGTTCATACATCTGTGATTTTGCTCCTTTTCGCATATTCCTTTATATCATAGCATAAAAGCATGGAAAATGCAAGCGTTTTCATGCAGGGGGAGTAACCAATCGGGGAGATTTATATAAAGAGGTATCCGCTCCTCCGACAGATATCAGGCAGCAGCAGCAGGAAAACCGGCTCCTCCCGTATCAGTTTTCATATTGATTTCACATTCCGCACGTATTTCACCGGAATTTTCCTCATTTCTCTTATCTTGATTCCATATTTCATTCATTCCGTTTTCAAATAATTCCGTATAATAATACTTGTAAGCAACAAGCACAGCCGACAGTCAGAACGGCACAAACTGAAAGGACGGTTTCTTATGATGAATCAGAACAACAAGAATCACAAAGGTCATTCTATTATGAAGGTTTCCGCTGCACTGGCGGCAATGCTGCTCGTATCAGGCACATCAATCGGCATGTACAAGCTGGTCGGGAATATCGGAACAGCGCCGGCTGAATCCAGCGTATCCGAAAACATTCAGGAAGCAGAAAGCAATTCCGAGGCACAAACGAAGAGCACGCCCGCAGTTCAGGCTACCAATATGAGCTGGGTGGAGATGGCCTCCGCCGCCGATGCGCTCACCATTCCGGAGATTGTCGAAAAGGCGATGCCGTCCGCAGTCGGCATCAGCGCAACCTTTACATATTCCGCACAAACCTCCGCTTCCAGCTACCGCAGCTTCGGATTCGGCGGAATGTATGAAAATGCACAGCCCGCAGAAGAGCAGGCAACCGCGGCAGGCAGCGGCATCGTGATCAGCAGTGACGGCTACATCATCACCAATGCCCATGTGATCTACGATTCCGAAAGCCAGTACAAAATGGGCAAAGCGTCATCTGTCACGGTGGTCATGGGCGAGAATCACGATCAGGAATACGAAGCCGAAATAATCGGCTATGACATTCAGACAGACCTTGCCGTGCTGAAAATCGACGCGGAAGGCCTGACGCCCGCTGAATTCGGCAACAGCGACGATCTGAAGGTCGGCGAGCTGGTCGTCGCAATCGGTAATCCGCTCGGATTCGAGCTTTACGGCACAACAACCTGCGGCATCGTATCTGCCAAGAACCGCGAGGTCGAGCTTGAGGACAAAACCATGAAGCTGATCCAGACGGATGCGGCGATCAATTCCGGAAATTCCGGCGGTATGCTGCTGAATTCCTACGGTCAGGTCATCGGCATCAACTCCCTGAAAATGAGTTCCTCCTACGGTGAGGCCAGTGTGGAAGGCCTCGGATTTGCCATTCCGATCAACGATGCAGCAGAAATCATCAAGTCCCTGATCAGTGACGGCTATGTGACCGGCAGACCGCAGCTCGGTATTACCGGCACAACGATCACGGAAGAACAGGCAGAACGCTATCACATTCCGCAGGGCGTGTATGTTTACAGCATTTCGGAAAACAGCGTGTCCGGATTGCAGCAGGGTGATGTGATCACTGCCGTCAACGGCACGGAGATCACCACAATGGAAGAACTGAACGCGCAGAAGAATCTGTATAAAGCCGGTGAAACCGTAACGCTCCGCATCAGCCGCAGCGGCGAGAGCATGGACGTGCAGGTGACATTGCAGGAGAGCAGACAGGAGGAGTGAGATTCCGATCCCATAACTGAACATCAGAAAAAGCACCGTCTGACGGTAAGAGTGATACCAATATAGAAGTTTTGCCCCGAAGCATTTCAAATTGCTTCGGGGCATTGTATTATCATATTTATACTGAGATAAATCATAATTTGCTGATTATATGTTATGGATTATTGAATCTAATTCGTTGAAATTTATAAAATCCACTTGCTTATTATAAGTTTCAATCATAGCCTGAACTTCGGCTGTTTTCTTTTCTTCAGGGAGTTTTATTGCTTTACGATATAATAAACTCATCATCGTTTTATGCTTAAAGTTCAGACGAGAATAGTCTATCCCACCTCTCAGATGAAAGATAACAGCATTATCATATACCTCTGCTGATAATTGCTTTTTTATTCCACTCCTTATAGTTTCTGTGTTTCCTTTGTCATTTGGATCTGCTAATCCAACGGTGACAACAATGATCTTTTTATCAGTAATGTTTTGTAAATTCCTAAATGTCTTTTTCATTCCAAGAACACCGCCGGCATATAATGCTCCGATATAAATGATAGTTTCATAAGAATCAATATCCTTGATTTCTTCATATGATCTTATCTCACATTTAATTCTTTTTGCCAGTTCTGTTGCATATTGTTTTGCTGTTCCATACTGAGAACCATAAATAATAATCTTCATAAGAATTGCACCCTTAAAATCTGATTTATGTTAGTAAAAATTATATCACGACTTTGCCGCTTTGTCAATAGAAACGCCATAGTACTTCTGACTGTATATCAGAAATACTATGGCTTAATACTTCTATATGAGCATCACGCTTACATCAGGCGGTGCTTGCTTTGTCATGTACAGCATCGTATGCAAATGCCGCAGCCGCTGTTGACAAAACGCCCTCCCCGTGATATAATAGGGCTGTAAAAAAGCAGGGGGAGCTTGTAGAGCAGGCTGAGAGGGCGCGTCAACGTGCCGACCCGGAACCTGATGCGGATAATGCCGCCGGAGGGATCGCGGGATCAGTACGCCGACCGGTTCCCTGGGAGCCGGCCTTTTCATTTTCCCCGCCAATCAGAAAGGAAGTATCATTATGAAGCAATCCCGCACCAAAATGATCGTGGAGGGTGCCATGCTGCTGGCGCTCGCAATCGTGCTGAGCCTGATTACGCCGTTCCAGAAGATCCTGCCGTTCGGCGGCTCCATCACGCTGGTTTCCATGCTGCCGATCTGCATTTTCAGCATCAAGTACGGCGTCGGCAAGGGGCTCGGCGTGTCGTTCCTGTTTGCCGTGTTCCAGTTCGCGCAGGGCACCATCAAGGACGGACTGTTCGGCTGGGGACTGACCCCCGGAATGCTGATTGCCTGCATTCTGCTCGATTATTTCCTTGCCTATACCGTGATCGGTCTTGCAGGATTCGCGCGGAAAAAGGGGCTGCCCGGCTGGATCACCGGCACCGTCGTTGCACTGACGCTCCGGTTCCTCTGCCACTTCTTCAGCGGCGTGTACGTCTTTGCCTCGACCGGCAAAATCTGGGATAATCTGGATTTCGTCGCAGAGAACAAGTATATTTACAGCCTGATGTATAACGGCGCGTACATGCTCCCTGAAATCATCCTGACCGTGCTTGTGACCGTGATTCTGTTCAAGATTCCGCAGGTGCGCAGACTGATGACCGGCGCCGGTGCGGTTTCCGGTGACGCTGCTAATGCTGAGGAGAGCAAGAGCGAGAAATAAGCACGAGAACAGCCAAATCAAAAGAGCGCTTCCCGCGGGAGGCGCTCCTTTTTTATACTGTATGCTCTTTAATACCGCATCGCCGCAATGGCCTGATACGCCCTGTACAGCGGAACCTCCTCGTCCGGGAGCGCCGCACTTTCGTGCAGCAGAACCCCGCCGACAGCAGCCATGGCGGAATCCGTCAGCACGATGTTCTTTCCGTTCGTCAGGGTGATCACCATCCGCATCCGCTGTTCCTTGAAGAAGCGCTTGCGCATTCTGATATACCGCTCTGTCCGGATATCGCTGATTTCGTCCACGGCGATTCGTCTTTTGCAGCATATCTGCCTGACCGTCACTGCACCGTTCTCCACGGCGATGACTGTCCGCACGGTCTGTTCCAGGATAAACAGCACGATTGTGATCAGCATCAGGATGACGGAGCAGATCAGCCCGATCGTCATTTCCCGCACAATAAACACAAATGAGAGGGAACAAAAAAACAAAAAAACTGCAATGAGAATAATCACAGTGCTGATCTTTTCATGTCGGATTCTGAATGTCATAAAGCGCCTCCCGTTTCTCTGACAAAGACCGGCAAAAACCGTCCGGCAGTCTGTCCTGTTTCCGCTGTAAGAATGCATGCGGTGTCAGCGCTTTATTCGCGTCCGGCAAGCGGGGTGTAGTCCTCCCATTCCTTGACGGCGCGGTAAGCCGGACGGATGATCTTGCTCGCACCGAGCAGCTCCTCCAGCCGGTGCGCCGACCAGCCCGCAATCCGCGCGACCGCAAAAATCGGCGTGAACAGCTCGTTCGGCAGGTTCAGCATGCGGTAAACCATGCCGGAATAGAAATCGACATTTGCACAGACGCCCTTATAAATCCGCCGCTCCTCCGCAATAATCTGCGGGGCAAGCCGCTCGACGGTTTCATACAGCGCAAACTCGTCGGCGCAGTGCTTTTCGTCAGCCAGCTGCCGCGCATAGCTGTGCAGGATCGTCGCGCGCGGATCGCTCTGCGAATACACCGCATGCCCCATGCCGTAAATCAGTCCGGCATGATCAAACGCATCCTTATGCAGCAGCTTCCGCAGATAATCCGAAACCTCCTCTTCGTCCTTCCAGTCGTGGACGCGCTCCTTCATATCGTCGAACATCTGCACGACCTTGATATTCGCGCCGCCGTGCTTCGGGCCTTTCAGGGATCCGAGCGCCGCCGCCATGGTCGAATAGGTATCCGTGCCGGAGGACGAAACCACATGCACGGTAAACGTCGAGTTATTGCCGCCGCCGTGCTCTGCATGCAGCACCAGCGCAAGGTCAAGCAGCTTTGCTTCCAGCTGCGTGAATTTCTGATCGTTCCGGAGCAGGCTCAGCAGGTTTTCCGCTGCGGAGAGCTTCGGATCCGGCTGATGCAGAAACAGGCTCTTGTCGTTTTTATAGTAACGGAACGCCTGGTAGCCGTAGACCGCAATGGACGGGAACTGTGCAATCAGCTGAATGCACTGGCGCAGCACATTTGCAATGGAGGTATCGTTCGGGTTGTGGTCATAGGAATACAGCGCAAGCACGCTCTTTGCAAGCGTATTCATCATGTCCTCGCTCGGCGACTTCATGATGACGTCACGCGTGAACGACGGCGGCAGCGTCCGGCAGTTCCGGAGCAGCGCGCTGAAATCTTCCAGCTGTTCTTTGCTCGGCAGCTCGCCGAACAGCAGCAGATAGACAGTTTCCTCGTAGCCGAAGCGGTTGTCGCTGACAAAGCCGTTGACAAGATCCTCGATATGATAGCCGCGGAACAGCAGCTGCCCCTTGCCGAGCTTGGTTTCACCGTTTTCCTCGGTACCGGGGATGATCTGGCTGACATTTGTCAGGCCGGCACAGACGCCCTTGCCGTTGATGTCACGCAGACCGCGCTTGACGTCATATTTTGTATAAAGCTCCGGGTCAATCCGATAGTTCTGCCGGCAAAGCTGTGAGAGCTCCTCAATTTTTGTCTGTGTGGTATAGCGGTTCCATTCGCCCATGCTGGATTCTCCTTTCTTCATGTGTTGTGCAATCTGTATAAATCACGGCAGGCGTCAGAACAGGCGCCTGCCGGAATCCTCAGCGTATTATCACAGTAATACTTTATTATCAGTATACCATATTCCGCGGAAAAAGTCAAGCGCTCCGACCGGTTCCTGCACACAAAAAAAGTGATCCGGATTCTTTCCATGCTGCGCGGTTTGTCATTCCGCTGTCAGCTCTGCACGGAGAAAGAGGAGGAGCTTTTTCTCGCGGCGGGAAACCTGCACCTGCGTCATGCCCAGCGCCGCCGCCGTTTCGCTCTGTGTGCGCTCCTCCGCATACCGCAGATGAAGGAGCCTGCGGTCGCGTTCGGGCAGCAGCGCCAGCGCCTGCTCCAGCGCGATATGCTCCTGCAAGCGGTTTTCCGGCGACGGCACCGGCACGTCCAGCACAGCGTCGCCGTCCTCTGTGCTGCCGGTCAGCGAGAGCACCGGCTGCGACGCACAGAGCGCCTCCGCGGTTTCGGCCTCGGATATGCCGAGCGCGTCTGCAATCTGCCGGACGGTCGGCTCCGCACCGGATTTCTGCCGGAGCCGTTCGGCCTCCTGCGCTGCACGGCGGGAGAGCTCCTGCAAATGTCTGCCGATATGCACGGCGCCGCTCTCCCGGAACAGCCGCTTCATCTCCCCGAGAATCACCGGAACCGCATATGTCGAAAAGCAGACGCCGCGTCCCGGATCAAAGGCATTCGCCGCCTTGACCAGCCCGAGGCAGCCCGCAGAATACAGCTCCTCGTATTCGATGCCGCGCGCACGGAACCGGTTTGCACAGAGATGCACCAGTCCCAGATGCGCCTCCGCATCAACAGCCGGCTTCCGGATCTGTTCCATTCAGCAGCTTCTTTCGCATGGTGACGGTCGTGCCGCGCTCCGGCCTGCTTGTCACGGTCAGCTGATCGGTAAAGCTCTGCATCACCGTGAAGCCGAGCCCGGCGCGCTCCTCTGCCGGCGCGCTGGAATACAGCGGCGTCATAGCCTGTTCAATGTCCGCGATGCCGCATCCCCTGTCCGCGATGCGCACATAAATGACGCTGTCGGGCAGCAGGCGGACGGTCACTGTGATGCTGCCGATGCCGGTATTGCGGTACGCATGGACGATGCAGTTTGTGACCGCCTCGGAAACCGCCGTCCGCAGATCGGCAAGCTGCTCCACGGTCGGATCCAGCTGCGCGGCGAATGCGCAGACCATGGTACGGGCAAAGCTCTCGTTTTCGGAGCGCGCGGGGAATGTACATTTCAGTTCATTGAGCGTATTCATGTTCCGGCTCCTTTCCTTCCTGCTGCGGCGTTTCCGTGACGCGGCTGCGGATCACCGCCAGCCTGTCCGCGCCGGAAATGCGCAGTACCTTGCGGATCTGCTGGGAGGGGTTGTGGATCTCCAGCCTGCCGCCGTACTCCTCCGTCAGCCGCGACCTGCCCATGATGAGCCCGATGCCGGAGCTGTCCATAAAGGTGACATGTCCGAAGTCGAGCACAACGACCGGCGGGAACTGCTCCCGCACGGCAAAGTCAATCTGCTCGCGGATTTCTTTTGCATGGTGGTGATCAAGCTCGCCGCTGAGAAATGCGGTCAGCTTCTGGGGTTCCTGTCTGAGTTCAACCATAATGAGGCGTCCTTTCTTTTGAAGATACTGATATTGTACCGCATTTCAGGTGCAAAACCTGTCGAAGCGGCGGGCAGCGCCCGCATGCATTGATCTAAAGCTCTCCGGCGGGTTAGCTTGTATCATAAAGAATCATGCTCTCAACTTGCTTTTTACCGCTTTATATGTTATAAGCGGGCAGTGCCCGCCCTTCGGTTTTACGCCCGTTCTGCGAAGCAGTCACTTTTTTTGTATTTCTCCCATTGCACTTTTCAGTATAATATGCTATAATATGTTTACCGGAAATACCGGCCTGCCATTTGAATACTTACGGGGAGGAACCGTTATGAAAACCAGAATGATCATTGCGCTGCTCGCAGCACTGACGCTCTGCGGCTGCACCGCCGCACCGCAGAACGGCGTATCTCCTACCAAAACCGACGGCGAAAGCTCTGCCATAGAATCGGTCGCTGAAACGGAGGATGCCGCGCCCGCTTCGTCCGAAGCGCCGGAGGAATCCTCTGAGGAAGAGGAAAAGGAACCGCCGACCAGAGATGTCGGCGCGGTGGATCCGAATGCAATCACCTTTGATGACGGCGATATGCACTCCGGCCACCAGATGGGCGAGGGCGGCGACGAAGCCGATATCGAGCTGTCGATTGCAGATCTGGACGGCGACAAAAAGCTGAAAGTGCATGTTCTGCGCGACGATCCCGCAGCCGACTTCGGCGTTCCGAAGATCGTGTTCAATCTGCCGAAGATGATGGACAAGGCGCGCATCGGAGATATTGCACATATCAGCGTCGATTTCACCTGTGTCGGCAACGAGCTCTGGAAAAATGACGACGGCACGGAATCGCTGGTCGTCGGCAATTTCCTCGGCGCGCTGGCAGGCAACCTCGCCTCCGAAAAGGGCAAGGACGCCGACGGCAACATCACGCAGAACACCTGGGCGACGCATCTGGAATTCAAGCACGAGGACTGGGAGTTCCCGGAGCACACCTGGCGCATTGAAACCGACGTCCCCGGCAACAAGATTCCCGCGAACGGCTATGCCGCAAACGACGACGGCACGACGCTCGTCATCATGCGCTGGCCGCAGAAGAACGACGCGGATTTCTACATCGACAACATCACGTTCTATGATAAGGAAGGCAACTCGATTCCGATGCTCGCAGCCGATGCAGAGGAACCGGCGGCAGAATAACGGACATCGGTACGATAACCAATCACTGTATACAGAACAGCCCGAAGGCGCGCCCTGCCTTCGGGCTTCTCACATTTCCGGGGGCTGTGCCTGACACGAATGCGAATTTTTTGTGAAATTTATACAGATCGCTTGCAATTTTCCGGAATTTGTGGTATCATAATATCGTATACACCCATATGATTTTGAAGGAGGATTCATGATGGCTGAACGCTTTACCGTTACCCTGAAACAGATCATTGACGAGTTCCGGCTGGAAGTCCTGTACTGCCCCGGCGACCCCGCCGAGATCCTGATTTCGGAAAACGACATCACCCGACCGGGCTTGCAGCTCATGGGCTTTTACGAATATTTCAATCCGGAACGCATCCAGATCATCGGCAAAATGGAGTTTGCATATCTCTCCACGATTGACGAAAAGGAGCGCGTCGAGCATGTGACCGCACTGTTCGCACAGCATATCAAGTGCCTGTGCCTGAGCCGCGGTCTGCCCTGCTTTGCGGAGATGCTCACGCTCGCGCAGAAGTATGCCGTTCCGGTGCTCCGCACCGCAGAATCGACCTCGCATTTCACGTCGAATCTGCTGTCGTTCCTGAACCTGCATCTCGCGCCGCGCGTCACGCGCCACGGCGTTCTGATTGAGATTTACGGCGAGGGCATTTTCATCACCGGCGAAAGCGGCGTCGGCAAATCCGAGTGTGCGATTGAGCTGGTCAAGCGCGGTCACAGACTGGTCGCGGATGACGCCGTCGAGCTGCGCAAGGTTTCCAACACCAATCTGGTCGGCACCTCGCCGGAGAATATCCGCCACTTCCTTGAGCTGCGCGGCATCGGCATCATCAATGTCCGCAGACTGTTCGGCATGGGCGCGGTCAAGCTCCAGCAGGAGATTGACCTGATTATCGAGCTGGAGCCGTGGGATTCCAGCAAGAACTATGACCGCATGGGCGTCGATGAGGAATATCACAACATCCTCGGCGTCAAGGTGCCGTCCATGACGATTCCGGTCAAGCCGGGCAGAAACACCGCCGTCATCATGGAGGTGGCCGCCATGAACAGCCGTCAGAAGAAGATGGGCTACAACGCGACGGAGGAGCTGCTGCACAATCTCGGTCTGGAATCCATGCAGGGACAGGAAATCATCAAGGATTTTGACGCGTTCTGAGGTGCATGATGAGAGAGCATTTTCAGATCCGTGCAGACCTGCACACGCATACCATCGCATCCACACATGCCTATTCGACCGTGACAGAAATGGCGGAGGCTGCCGCGCAGACCGGCGTGCAGCTGCTCGGCATCACCGACCACGGACCGGGCGCACCCGATGCGCCCCATGTCTGGCATTTTCACAATTATAAGATTCTGCCGCGCCGGATCAGGGGCGTCTGGCTGCTGAAAGGCGTTGAGGCGAACATCATGGACGAGTTCGGCACGCTTGACATGAACGCCGACGAACTGAAATTCTGTGAATGGGTCATCGCATCCTATCACGGCTCCTGCGCCAATTTTCCGCTGACACCGGAGCTGATTACGCAGGGCTACAAAAAGGTCTGTGAGAACCCGCTGGTCGATGTGATCGGCCACCCGACGACCGCACTGTTCCCGTTCGACTATGAACCGGTGTTAAAGCTGTTCAAGGAGGCGGGCAAGCTCGTGGAGATCAACGAAAGCTCCCTGCAATGGAAGCGCGGCGCACTCGAAAACGCAAAAACCGTATACGCACTCTGCAAAAAGCATGAAATCCCGATTGTGCTGAATACCGATGCGCATTATGCGGGACTGGTCGGCAAAACGCCGATTGCAGAGCAGCTTTTGCGGGAGCTGGACTTCCCGGAAAAGCTGATTGTCAATCTGGAGGCGGAGCGCGTCATGGAGCTTGCCGCAAAAAAGCGCGGCATTGTCTTTACCGAGAAAGCAGAGAAAGGGGAACCCTATGAATCTTGATGCATTATCGGCCGTCTGTCAGAGCTGCGGCGCCTCGCTGGAACAGCAGGTGCCGCTTTCTGCGCTGACAACGTTTAAGATTGGCGGCCCCTGTGCAGCGCTCGTCACGCTGCCGGACGAAGCCGCGGTCAAAACAGTTTTTTCGTATCTGCGCGAAAATCAGATTCCGCACCGACTGATCGGCCGCGGGAGCAATCTGCTCTGCCCGGATGAAGGCTTTGACGGTGTCGTGCTTCGGCTCAGCGGGGAATTTTCCGAGCGCATCACAATGCAGGACGGAATTATCACCTGCGGCGCGGGCGTTTCCCTGAAAAATCTCTGCCTGTATGCACTGGAGCACTGCCTGACGGGACTGGAATTTGCCTACGGCATTCCGGGCTCGGTCGGCGGCGCAGTTTACATGAATGCGGGCGCCTATGACGGTGAAATGTCGCAGATTCTGCTCTCCGTGACCTTGCTGGACGAAAACAGCGAAATCCGGACGGTTCCCGCGGATGAGCTGGCACTCAGCTACCGCCACAGCATTTTCATGGAGAAGGACTGGATCGTGCTGACGGCCTCCGTGATGCCGGAGGAGGGCAGCGGGGACGAGATCCGCGCCAAGATGCAGGATCTGCTCGGACGCAGAAAATCCAAGCAGCCGCTGGAATTTCCGAGTGCAGGCAGCACATTCAAGCGTCCGGAGGGCAGCTATGCCTCCAAGCTGATCGACGAGTGCGGACTGAAAGGCTTTGCAGTCGGCGGCGCGCAGGTCAGCGAAAAGCACGCGGGCTTTGTGGTGAACCGCGGCGGCGCGACCTTCGCGGACGTCATGGCAGTCTGTGAACATGTGCAGAATGCTGTCAGGGAACAGACCGGCTTTGTGCTCGAACTGGAGCCGGAAATCATACGGTAAATCCCGAATTCACAGGAGAACAATATGCAGATCATTCTGGATGAAAAAGCGTATCTGGAAATCTGGGACAAAGTGTATGCGGAATACCGGTTTCAGCGGGAAGCCGACGAATGGCTGCGGCCGCCGCTTCCGCACAAAAAATACAGGCTCGGGCAGCTCTGGACGGATGAACAGGAACGGCTTGTCAACAGCATATTCAGCAGGCTCTGTCCGCAGACCATGTATGCGCTGGACTGGCAGCACGACTGCTTTCTCTTTTCGCCGGCTGAAAACATCCCGCCGGATTTCTGGTTTCACGATGCGGAGCGGGACTGCAACGTCTATTTTCCGTGCTATTATCCGAACGGCGATTTCCATTTCTTTCTGTCCTCAGACCGGCAGCTCGGGCTGTTCGGGCATCCGTGGCGGGAAGAAATCTATGTCATGGGAAATGCACTGATTGCGGAATTTGATCACATGCAGGATCAGCTTGGTCTTGCAGAATGCCCCTGACGATACGCACCTGCGTTTCGGAAAAAAGACTGTGAAAAAAGGATACGTCAAAACAAATGATGGAACTGATTTTAGTGACCGGCATGGCAGGTGCCGGAAAGACCAGTGCGCTTGATGCACTGGAGGACATCGGCTATTACGCAGTGGACAATCTCCCGCTTGCGATGCTGGAGCCGTTTCTGCGGCACTGTCTGGACAAGGGCGGGCGCTATTCCCGCGCGGCCGCAGTCATCGACCTGCGCTCCTGCCACCGGTATTCCGAACTGGCGGAGGCCTACCGTGCGATGCGGGCGCAGTATCAGAACGAGGTGCGCTTCTCAATGCTCTGCCTGGAGGCGGCGGACGAGGTGCTGCTCAAGCGTTTCCGGACGCATCGCCGGAGCCATCCGGTTGCGGTGCGCAAATTTGAAGGTGATCTGGAAAAGGCCATCCGCTTTGAGCATGAGGAATTGCAGGTGCTCCGCGCAACGGCGGATTATCCGCTGGATTCCTCACTCATTACGGCGGCACAGTTAAAAGAGCAGGTCAAGACGCACTTTTTGCAGCGCGTCACGGATGCGATGCCGATTCAGGTCATGAGCTTCGGGTTCAAGTACGGCGCGCCGATGGAGGCCGACCTGGTCTTTGACGTCCGCTGCCTGCCGAACCCGTATTATGTCGAGGAGCTGAAAACGCATACCGGCGCAGAGCAGTGCGTGCAGGACTATGTCATGAACGCACCGGAATCGCATGAGTATTTTGATAAAATCATGCAGATGCTGAAATTTCTGATTCCGCTGTACATCCGCGAGGGACGGCCGCAGCTGGTGGTCGCGTTCGGCTGCACCGGCGGACAGCACCGCTCGGTCACCTTTGCCGAGCTGGTTTCGGCAGAACTGAAACACGCGGATATGCATGTGATTCTGCATCACCGCGATTACAGAAAAAACAGGTAACACCATGAAAAAACTGCAAACAGTCACCCGCATGGCCGACGCGGTCGTGTTCATCTGCACAACGCTTGCGATTGCAGGCGTGTTCTACGAGGGCATGACGCTGAAATGGTACGGCTTTGTCGGTGTCCTTGTCATCTGCATGGACTATACGTTCATGCCGGCAACGATTCTGCATCTGATTGCGGACAAAAAGGACAAGTGCATCCTTCCGCATGTGCTCTCGCTGCTGATGATTGCTGCGGCGGTCATCATGAAAATCGCGGGGATTGCTTATCCCGCAGTGACGCTGGTGCTGTGGTATTTCTACATCTGGTTTCTGTACGGCAGCATCCTCGTCAGACGCAGAATCCGGAAAGCTCAGACCTGAAGAAACAAACGGAGAAGGAGCGGCTTATGAAAAAACGACTCACAGCAGTTCTGCTTGCAGCAATGACGGCGTGTTCTGCGTTCACAACAGCTGTTTCCGCAGGCGGTTATTCTTACAGAAATTTTGAAACGGAGCGGAACGGCAGCTTTTATGCACGCAAATACGAGGAGAAGCCGGATGAAGCGACGTTTGAATTTTCACATCCGGTTTATAACGAAAACACCGGCGGCTTTTCCTGCAAATGGGACAAAGTGTTTCTGATCGTGGCAGAGGTTGGCTGGGAAAATCCCGCAGCATATGCCGGAAAGAGCTACAAAGCCTTTCCCGGACTCAGTGTGACCTATGACGCTGATTTCTGTATAGACGGCAACGGATACTACGGCGTACACGGCTGGACAAAGAATCCGCTTTCAGAATTCTATATCGTGGAAGGCTGGGGCAGCTGGCGGCCGCCCGGCGGCGGTTATAAAGGCACAGTAGCCGTAAACGGGCAGAATTATGATCTGTACTACGCGTTATACC
Source organism: Oscillospiraceae bacterium (assembly GCA_016281125.1). Classification (GTDB taxonomy): domain Bacteria; phylum Bacillota; class Clostridia; order Oscillospirales; family Ruminococcaceae; genus Firm-04. The sequence continues at coordinate 53,771 of JAEEIA010000002.1, forward strand.
ACGATGCGCCGTCTATTGAAGGTACGAAGACCATTCCGGAGTATTATTGTGTCCGGCAGGAGAATTCTGTCGCAGAGGGTGTTTCGTCACATGTGACCGGAACGATCAATGTGTATGAAATATTTCAGGAATGGGCCAATGCCGGTTTGAATGTAGACGGCGAACTGGAATACTGCGGACTGTTTGCGGAAGGCTACGGCGGGGGCCAGCATAATTCATCCGGTTCTTTCCATGTGCATTCTGCATCACGCAGCTGGGAAGATCCGGCGGGGAATCTTACAGCGCCGGACTGGTTCCTGACGGATACCCCGGCCGGTGTCCCCGGCGATGCGAACTGTGACGGCGTTGTCGATGTCGCGGATGCCGTGCTGGTCATGCGCTATGCGGCTGCGGACAGTGAGGCCGTGATCACGGAGCAGGGCATCCGGAATGCCGATACAGACCAAAACGGCAATACCGATTCCGATGACGCTGTGAATATCCTGCTGTACATTGCAAAGAAGATCCGGCTCCCTCTGAATGAAAACGGAAATGATGCCGCGGCCGGTAATTGAGGAGGCTCAGCATGAAAAAGTGGTATAATGAAGAATACGAATTCACCGTTGAGATCACGGGATTCCTGCGCGGGGATCACACGGAGCATTACTGCCGCAACGGCGAGGAAATCGGTGACAGATACACCTGCACCTACGGATGTCCGGTCAATCAGGACGGCTGCGGCATCTGCTCCAAGACCATGATGATGCTGTATCCGCTGATGGAAGCGGTGCGCAGCGGCGGCGACCTCGAAAACCTCGGCGGGGACAGCAGATACAGCAAGACTGTCGTCTGTCCGGACGGCTGCGTGATCTTCCGGCTGACCGCAAGGCCGCTCGGGAACGAGAACTTCCACAAGGGCGGCTTCTGGAAGGATCCGGAATGAGAGAGAAAATCGCAGCGCGTCTGCCGGAGGACACAAAAAGCTTGCAGCTGCATGTGTTTGATACAGTGACCTCGACGAATGATCTGCTGCGGGACGCCGCGGAACAGGGCGCGCCGGAATTCACAGTATATGCCGCGCGGCAGCAGACCGCCGGAAAAGGAAGGCAGGGGCGGCAGTTTTATTCGCCGCCGCATTCCGGGCTGTATCTCAGTATGCTGCTGCGTCCGCAGATCCAGGCAGCGGAAACGCTCGCACTGACGCCGATGGCTGCGGTCGCGGCTGCGGAAGCGGTCGAGCAGTGTACCGCACAGCGCGTGCAGATCAAATGGGTGAATGATCTGCTGCTGCACGGCAGAAAGATCTGCGGAATCCTTGCAGAATCGAAGTTTTCTGCCGGGACAGTGCCGGATTATGTGGTCGTCGGCATCGGGATCAACCTGACGGAACCGGCGGGCGGCTTTCCGGCGGCGCTGCGGGACATTGCAGCAGCGGTTTATCCGCAGAACGCAGATCCGGAAACAGCATTTGCGGACTGTGCCGCGGCGCTGATTACCGCGCTGATCCGGCAGTACCGGCAGCTTGCGCAGAAGGGCTATCTGCAAGGCTACCGCGAACGGCTCTGCGTGCTGGGGCAGCCGGTGATTGTGAATGAAAACGGTGTCGAGCGTCCGGCGACCGCGCTGGCCGTGGACGATGATCTGCGGCTGCTGGTGCGATATGCGGACGGCACCGAGCAATGGCGCGCAACCGGAGAAATCCGTATTCGGCTTGACAAATAAAACAGAACAGAGTATAATGAATCCGATGTCGAAAGCTGACGAAAGGACGGTGCTGCTATGGAAGCACTGCGCAAAATGCTCCCGCATTTGTTTTCACAGGACTGGTATATCGGCGTATGGGCGGTCGTGACAGTCGGCCTGTTATTCCTGACGCGGTATCTGACCAAAGAGGTGCAGACGCTGACCGCGCCGGACAGTGATCTGAAAATGCTCCGGACACAGCGGCAGAAGCTGAATGTCTGCTATTCGCTGTTCACGACGTTTATTTCGATCTTCCCGCTGTGGGGCATGTTCGGAACCGTCAAGTCGCTGCTCTCCCTGGATATGAACGGTGATCTGACGCGTGTGCAGGAAAACTTCTTCACCGCCCTGACATCGACCGCATGGGGTATTCTCTTTGCGATCGGGTTCAAAGTGGCAAATGCATGGTTTGTCAGCATTATCACCGAGGAGGTGCTGGAAAAATCCGGCCGGATCCTCGACCGCCCGGCGCGTCCGCCCAAGGGGACGGCATGAAGCGCGGGGCAAAGGAGCTGCTGCTGGATTTTACCCCGCTGCTCGATGTGACCATGATCCTGCTGTTCTTCTTTGTACTGTTCAGCCGGATCGGCGTGGACAGTATCCGGCAGGAGGCTGCGCAGAATATGCAGGATGCGAAAGCACTGCATGCAGAAGCCTCGCAGATGATGCAGGATGCGGAGGCCTTGCAGGAAGATGCTGACGGTCAGCTTGCGATTCTTGCAGAGGCGGATGCCCGTGCAGCAGAAGCGGCAGAGGCAATGATCGCGTTTTCCCGCGGGGAAAATTACCGGCTGCGGCTCAAAATGGAACCGGACGGCTGGGTGCTGCGGATCTATCAGGGCAAAAAAATCGTCGGCGCACTGGAGGACAGCAAGACCTTCACAGAGGATCTGAAAGAGTCGCTTGACCGCGCCGGATGGAAAGCCGCAGATACGCTGCTCTGTGAATTTTGCTATGAGGCAGCCGATCCCGGCAGCCGTGTGGCATACAACCGTGTGGAGAACGCACTGACGGAGATCCGGAAGCAGTATCCGCAAGTGTATATCTCAGAAATTGATCTGTCACAGTGAAAGGATGTTTCAAATGAAAAAATTTCTTGCAGTTGTTCTGATTCTTGCCGTGATTGCAGCTGCGGTCTGGCTGCTGTTCCATTTCGGCCTGTTCGGGCTCGGCAAGGGCAGCTCCGGCAGCAGCAATTCCGGAACGGCGTCCTCTGCGGCCAGCGCGGAATCAGCCGCTGAATCCGCTGCGGAAACGTCTGCACCGCCCGCCCCGGAATCCTCAGAGGAATCTTCCGAAGCAGAAGAAAGCTCCGAAGCCCCGGCGGAAACCGTCATCGAGGAAAAGACCTATGTTGACGTCACCGTCAGCGGGAACAGCTATCTCTATCAGAACAGCACGCTGGAGCTGGACGCGCTGCTCGCGGAGCTGGAAAAGCTCGGCGATGACGTGACTGTCCGCATCACCGACGAAAAGGCGTCGCTGAAAGCCTATGAAGATCTGACCAAGGCGCTCGATGAAAGAAATATCGCCCGCGAGGACGCACAGGAATAAACAAAAAACAGGCAGCCGGAGCATCAAGCCCGGCTGCCTGTTCATTTTGCAGCATGCTTATTCAGAAAGATAATTGCGCACAAGAACCTGCATCAGCTCGTCACGGTCAATATGCCGGATCAGGCTGCGTGCATTCTTATGTACGGTAATATAGGTCGGATCCTCCGAGAGAATGTAACCGACAATCTGATTGATCGGATTATATCCCTTTTCATTCAGCGCATCATAAACCGTGCGCAGGATCTGCTGCATCTGCTGTTCGCGTTCCGCACTCAGCGAAAAAGTGATCGTTTTATCAGACATATTCTTGACTCCTTTCTGCACTGGATTCTGTTCTGAATTCTTCTCATCACACGCTAATATTATACCGCAAACAACGGCGAACTGCAATAGATTTGCAAAAAAATTGGCATCTTGCCTATTATCGGCCTGTATTTTTGGCAGATATGCACATGCAGTACAAGCACCCGCACGGCAGCAGATCTGCACCGTGCGGGCGGATGTTTCCGGAATGCTCAGCAGCATTCAGAACGCTTGACAAAGGACGCACAGTCCACGCATTCCTTGACCGAAGGATTGGCCTCGTGCGTGTCGATGCGAACCTGATCGAGCGTGCAGAAGTCCTCCGTGCAGAGGTTGTGTGCGCACTGTCCGACCGTGCAGTGGATACTCGGGTTCTTGCAGTTGTTCATGGAATCTCTCCTCTCTTTCGCGGCATTGCCTGCCGCATATCCTCATGATGTGCAAAATACAGGCATTTATGCACCGTATGCATCATATCATAAAAACAACGTATATGCGTTTGTTATGATACAAAACCGCAAACAAATCAAACTGTACCGGATTTGCAAGGAAATCAGAGAATTCAGGAGCATACTGCCGGAATTTTTCACGAAACCGCCTTATTTTCCGCCCCGCGCTGAATTTGTCCTTTTTTGCGTCTTGCAAAATCGGCGGGAATATGTTAGAATGGATGCAAAGAGCGTTCGGCAAGGCTGACGCGGAAAGGAGGATTTCGGTATGAGGTATCTCATTTTCTGGGGTGTGATCTTTGTTCTGACGCTGATCGCAGAGATCGCGTCCATGCAGCTCATCAGCATCTGGTTTACGGTCGGCGCAATCGGCGCCTTCATTGCCGCGATGAACGGCGTCGGATTCCCCGGACAGCTCGGCATCTTCGTCGCAATCTCCGTTGTGCTGCTGCTCGTGACAAGGCCGCTGCTCGCAAAGCTGCGCGTCCGGCAGGAGCCGCGTACAAATGCTGACAAGAATGTCGGAGAAACAGCGGTCATCATCGAGGAAGTCAATTCTGCGCTCGGCACCGGCAGAGCCAGAACCGGCGGCGTGGACTGGATTGCGGTTTCCGAAACCGGAGAGATCCTTCCCGCGGAAACCATTGTTGTGATTACGCGCGTGGAAGGCGCAAAGCTCTACGTGCGGAAGGCCGAAGCAAAAGACCGGCACATGCAGCAGAATGACAGTTGATTCAGACCGGAAGCGTGATTAAGAAACGGAGGATTTTACCATGTTTGCAGCAATGATGCTTTTAAGCAACGGTCCGCTGATCGTTGCACTCGTTCTGATCGTGATCTTTCTGATCGTGATCATCGCCAATATCAAGATTGTTCCGCAGGCGAACGTCTACGTCGTGGAGCGTCTCGGTACCTTCTATGCCGAGTGGCACACCGGCCCGCACTTCCTGGTGCCGTTCATTGACCGCGTGGCGAAGGTCGTCACCGTCAAGGAGCAGGTCGTGGATTTCAAGCCGCAGCCGGTTATCACAAAGGATAATGTTACCATGCAGATTGACACGGTCGTGTTCTTTGCCGTCACCGACGCAAAGCAGTACACCTACGGCGTTGAGCGCCCGATGGCCGCAATCGAGAACCTGTCCGCAACGACGCTCCGTAACATCATCGGTGAGATGGAGCTCGATGCAACGCTGACCTCCCGTGACGTCATCAACTCGAAGATCACCGCGATCCTCGACCAGGCGACCGACCGCTGGGGCATCAAGGTCAACCGCGTGGAGCTGAAAAACATTCTGCCGCCGCGTGAGATTCAGGACGCCATGGAAAAGCAGATGAAGGCGGAGCGTGAGCGCCGTGAAAAGATCCTCCAGGCAGAGGGTGAAAAGAAGTCTGCAATTCTTGTGGCAGAAGGTGAAAAGGAATCCAAGATCCTGCGTGCGCAGGCGGATAAGGAATCCCAGATCCTCGCAGCAGAGGCACAGCAGCAGGCCATGCTGCTCCGTGCAGAGGCAATCCGCAAGCAGAAGATGCTGGAGGCACAGGGCGAAGCGGAGGCACTCCACATGCTGAACGAGGCTGCGCCGAACGACAAGGTCATCCAGCTGAGATCGCTGGAGGCGTTCGCCAGAGCCGCAGACGGCAAGGCGACCAAGATCATCATCCCGAGCGAGATTCAGGGTCTTGCAAGCCTGACCGCAGCTTTGAAGGGCATTGCGTCCAACGACACCCCGGAGCAGTAAGACAGAACAAAAGAATGATATGAAATCGGGCACAGCTTCGCGCTGTGCCCGATTCAGTTTGCCTTGAAAGCGGTATTTCCGATGGATGAAAGCGGAAGTTTACTGTACGGGAATCCCTCAATTCAGTCCGCTGGGCACGCCTCACTCCATAAACCGGATAATGTCATTGCGCATCAGATTGCGCAGAAAGACCATGCGCGCCTCATCGCGGCGCTCCGGCTTGATCATGTAGTACATGTAATGCTCCAGCAGATTGAACGGATCAAAGGTGCGCCCCTCAATCTTGAACTGCTGAAAGCCCATCGGCACATACTTTTCCCAGATTTCCTCAGGCGTGATGTGATTTTTCAGGCCGGTGATGTCAAACAGCGTCCGCTGCTCGCATCTGCACGCAAAGACCGGTGCGCTCTCAGGATGCTCCTGCTCAAATTTTTCCGGATTATAGGGCACATTCGGGTACTTGCGGAAATGGTTTGCAACCGCAATCTGCTCATGTCCGATCGTCTGATAATGCAGTGAGCGGTTCGGACATTCCGGATTGCAGCAGGGATTGACCAGAATCTCGCATTTTTCCTTGTCCGGAATCTGCTCCAGAATCTCAAATTCATGGTTCAGATCGTAATCCAGCACGACAATGTGATAATCCTTTGCGATTTCCGCATAGAGCTGATCCGCATCGGTAATGCGCTTGCAGGTCGAGCTCGTCAGTTTATAGTTCGGGTAATTCGTGCGGATATAGTCCTCCAGCAGCGGCGAAAAGACAATGCATTCATTCAGGCCGTTGTCCGCAAGATGCATAACCATATTGCAGAACGGATCGGCCAGATGCTTTTTTTCCAGTACGGGATTCGTAAACGTAAACCGCAGCGGGATGCCCTTTGCCTGATACGCCTTGACCACCGCGCGGACAAAATCCTTGTCACAGACGCCGCTTTGCAGTCTGCCGCCGTTCCAGACAGACGGCGGAAACACGCCGTAAACAGAGGCAATCTCAACGCCCTCGCGGAAAAATTCCGGGCTGTTTTCCAGCATCGTAATGAACATCAGATTGAACTTGCCGAGTCTTGCAAAATCCGGCAGATGAAACCGTACTCTCATGGTGATTCCTCCTAAAGCTGCTGATTCAGAAAATTGCCTCGTGTCGCTTTTGCATGTTTCTTTGAATTCCGGTACGGCAATTCTCTTTTTTATCAGTATAGCATATTTCCGTGATTTTTGCAATAGGATTGCGGCTTGTACCTCTGATACCGACGACCGGGGGCGCTGACTGTTTCCGTCAGCGCCCCCGGCGTGTTACAAATTAACGGCGGCGGGTACTGCCCGCTGCGCGGAGGGCATTGAGAACGGCAAGCAGCGTGACGCCGACGTCACCGAAGACCGCCCACCACATGCCCGCGATGCCGAATGCGCCGAGAATCAGCAGCAGAATCTTGACACCGAGCGCGAACACGATATTCTGCATGACAATGCGCTTTGTCCGCCGTGCCGCTGCAATCGCATCCGTCAGACGCGCAGGCTCATCGGTCATCAGCACGACATCTGCCGCCTCAATCGCGGCATCCGCGCCGAGCGCGCCCATTGCAATGCCGACGTCCGCTCTTGCAAGCACCGGCGCATCATTGATGCCGTCACCGACAAACGCGAGCTTCTCACCGGTTGGAACCAGTTCCAGCTGTTCCTCCATCCGGCTGACCTTTTCCTCCGGCAGCAGCTGTGCATGGCAGCCGTCCAGCTTCAGCTCCTTCGCAACCGATTCTGCAATGGAACGGTCATCGCCGGTCAGCATCACCATGTTCGTGATTCCTGCCTGCCGCAGCTTTGCGAGTGTTTCCGCAGCATCCGGCTTGATCTCGTCCGCAATCAGAATGCAGCCGATATATGCGCCGTCCGCCGCAACATAAACCTTCGTCCCTGCGCTGCTGTTTTCCGCAAATGAGATGCCGTTTTCCCGCATCAGTCCGGCGCTGCCGGTCAGGACGGTTCTACCGCCGATTTCTGCGCGGATACCCCGTCCGGATATTTCCTCGCATGCGGTGATCTCAGAAAGATTCAGCGTGCCGTCAAATGCCTCCAGCACGGATTTTGCAATCGGGTGATTGGAATGCTGCTCGCAGGCTGCCGCCAGACGCAGAAGCTCCGCTTCGGTATGGCCCTCAGCGGGATACAGCGCGAAAACGCGGAACACACCCTTTGTCAGCGTACCCGTTTTATCAAAGACAAGCTGCGTGACCTTGCTCAGCGCCTCCAGATCGCTGCTGCCCTTGACCAGCACGCCGCATCTTGAGGCAGCGCCGATTCCGCTGAAAAAGGTCAGCGGAATGGAGAGCACCAGCGCACACGGGCAGGAGATAATCAGAAAGACAAACGCCCTGCGGATCCACTCAGCCCAGGCCGCACCCGTCACGAGCGGCGGAATCACCGCCAGCAGCAGCGCAAGCCCGACAACGACCGGCGTATAATACCGCGCAAAGGTCGTAATGAAATTCTCCGTCGGTGCTTTGCGCGCAGACGCGTTTTCAACCATGTCAATGATTTTGCTCGCGGTCGATTCGCGCATCGGCTTCGTCACCGTGACGGTCAGCGTACCGCTCTGGTTGATGCAGCCGGAGAGCGCCGCATCACCGGGCTTCACGCGCCGCGGCACGGATTCGCCGGTCAGCGCAACCGTATCCAGCATGGATTCGCCGTCCGTGACAGTGCCGTCCAGCGGAATCCGCTCGCCCGCTTTGACGAGAATCTGCTCCCCGACGCGCACCTGCTCCGCAGCCGTGTCCATAACTGCGCCGTTCCGCAGCACATGCGCGGTATCCGGCCGGATATCCAGCAGCGCGGCAATGGAGCGGCGGGAGCGTCTGACGGCAAGCGACTGGAAATATTCACCGATCTGATAAAGCAGCATGACTGCGGCAGCCTCCGGGTATTCGCCGAGGAAAAATGCGCCGACCGTCGAAATGCTCATCAGGAAATGCTCGTCGAAAATCTGTCCCCTTGTGATATTGCGGAGCGCTTTCAGCACAACGTCATAACCCGCGATGATGTATGCCGCAATCATCATGCAGAGCACCGCCGCCGACGGCAGATGCAGCAGATGCTCCGCGGCCAGTCCTGCAAGGAAAACCGCTGCACCGGCCAGAATCCGGATGCGCATGAAGCGCTCGGCGCGGCCTTCGTCCGGTGCGGATGCACGGGTCTGCGCGGCCTGCACAATGACCTCGACGTCCGGCTCATGCTTGTGTACAATGTCCGTGACCGCCGCAAGAACGGCCTCACGGTCATTGCCGGAGATATGCAGCGTCAGCGTCTGCTGCATGAGATTGACCGCAGCCGCCTCGACCTCTGCAAGCGCCGCAGCATCATGCTCGATCTTCGCGGCACAGTGCGGGCAGTCCAGACCTTTCAGCGTCAGCACGACTGCGTCTGCATCGGGTTCCGCATGCGCCTGCACAATGACCTCGACGTCCGGCTCGTGCTTGTGAACAATATCCGTGACCGCCGCAAGAACGGCCGTGCTGTCATTGCCGGAGATATGCAGCGTCAGCGTCTGCTGCATGAGATTGACCGCAGCCGCCTCGACCTCTGCAAGCGCCGCTGCGTCATGCTCGATCTTCGCGGCACAGTGCGGGCAGTCCAGACCTTTCAGCGTCAGAATGACCGCATTTTCATTTGCATGATGATGCGCGTGTTCATGTTCACAGCAGTGTCCGTGCTCATGTTCATGCTCGTGCTCACAGCAATGACCGTGCTCATGTTCGTGCTCATGCCCGCAGCAGTGACCGTGCTCATGCTCGTGTCCATGCTCGCAGCAATGATCATGTTCATGTTCGTGTTCATGCGCATGCTGTTCACAGGGGATGACCTCAATCTCAGGCTCATGCTTGTGTACGATATGCGTGATCGTATCGTGCAGCTCCGCATGTGCGGGATGCGCGGTGTGTACGGTCAGTGTCTGCGCAGCGAGATCCACCGCAGCAGCGGTGACATGCGTGAGCTGCCGGACCTCCTGCTCGATCTTTTCCGAGCAGTGCGGGCAATCCAGACCCTTGAGCGTATAGACCAGTTCCATAGCATCCTCCGATTCTGAAAATGATTCTGAATTTCGAATTTGCATCAGTTGAGCAAATATTCAACTGATGCGCCGGAAGAAAAGCGGGGCGCACCCCGCAGCTTCATTCCGAAATATGCTCGCAGCCCATATCAATGATCTTCTTGACATGGTCATCTGCCAGCGAATAATACACATTCTGCCCGTCGCGGCGGTATTTCACCAGCCGTGCAAGGCGCAGCGATTTCAGCTGATGCGAAATCGCGGATTTCGTCATGCCGAGCAGCGCCGCCAGGTCACAGACACAGAGCTCATGCTGCTCCAGCGCATGAAGAATCTGTACGCGGGTGCTGTCACCGAACAGCTTGAACAGCGTTGCCAGCGACATATAGGTTTCTTCCCCGAGAAGCTGCTGTTTCACCGCCTGCACGACGTCCGCGTGGATTACTTCACATTCACAATGCGGCTGCTTTTCCATGACGCACCTCCGTTCAACAGTTGAATATCTGTTCAACCATTTGTATTATACCACAAAACGGCGCGCTTGTCAAGCCCTTCAGAAAAAAATCACTCTGACAGCATTTCGCGCAGTCCGGTATAATCCGAAAGCAGATAATGCCTCTCAGCCGCCGCATCAGGCGTCTGCGTGCGGTCAGAATCAACGGTCAGCAGCAGTACCGCATCCGCCGGATATTTTGCGGCAGGCCGGTTATCCTCGCCGTCATGCTTCACCATATCGGCGGTTTGCAGATCGGCATTCTGCACGCTGACCGTCAGCTCGGTATATTCCCGGCTCTCCGGCGTATCATTCAGTGTACGGTCACAGGCGCTGATGAACAGGCTCTGCTGCGCGTACCGGACGGCAAGATCCGTCCACGGCATTTTGCAGGAAAAGCTGTCCAGCAGCGTGACGGTGCCGTCCGTCAGCGTATACCATTCAAAGACCGGCGCGGCGGCATGCTCCGTGTCGAGCGTTTCCAGCCGGATCACCAGCAGGTCGTCCTCTCCCCTGCTGCTCAGATCAGCAAGGTACGCGCCCGCGACGCCGGTCTGTGCGGAACATGCCAGCACACCGGAATCATCCGCGAGCCCGTACTTCGGAATCAGCGTTCCGGTCAGATATTCCAGATACAGCGAGCGCGGCTCTTCTTCCGTAACGGCGGTTGTCACCGTGGTTTCTGCGCCGGTGACAGCCGCCGTTGACGCCCCCTCTGTGGATGTTGTTGTTTTGGTTTCCGTCGTGACAGGCTCCGCAGGTGCGGCGGCCGCCGGACGGCTGTTGCGGTACAGCAGGAAGCCTGCCGTTACAACCATAATCAAAAGTGCAGCGATGACGGCAGACTGGCCTCTGTCACTGCGGGAATCTGACTTCTGCATACCCGTCACCTTCCCCTCAGAATCAGTGTGCCGACAAGCGAGGCCGACAGCGCTGCGAGATGGAACAGGAGCATCAGCTTCATGACAGCGCCGCCGTGTACCCAGAGCAGCGCATGCGATCTGTGCGGATGCTTAAGCATCGCCTGATCGTCCTGCGGCAGGGCCGGTACCGCAGGACGCGGCAGGTGGCAGACAGGGCAGAATTTCATGTTCCCCTGATTCTTGGAATTGCATCTGCTGCATACCCAGCGTTCCATACGGATACCTCCCATCCTAGAATTTTGAATGATTATACCTGAAGCACCGCATTGCGCGGATGCAACGGGATTTGCGTTTTCTTGAATCCATCAGCCGATCTCATGCATCGTTTTCTCGTCATACGAAGCAGGCTTCCGGAATACGGCAAGCGCTTCGTAAGCCATTTCTGCCTGAAATTCGTTCAGCCGGAGACTGCGGGTGCAGGGCCGACCGTCAGCGTCCTGATACTGTATGCTGATCCGGTATTCCAGTTCTGATCCGGCGTACATCTGATTGATAAAATGCCGCGTGCGCCGTACACCGCGCGTGACAGCTGTGATACGCCGGTTGTCTGCCGCCGTGATACCGGATGCATCCAGCATCACCGTATAGTTTCCGCCGATATTGATGACGTTCTGCTTGTATTTCAGCGTTTTGCCGTTCAGGTACGAGCGTTCGATGTGCGGCAGCTCGTCCCCGCAGCTGCGGAGAAATTTCCTGACCGGTGTGCGGAGCAGAATCACCAGTCCCCACACCAGAAAGATCAGTCCGCCGACTGCTAAAAAGCCGTTCAGCTCCGCGATGCCGGTGCGCCAGAATACGGCGGGCAGGAGCATACACATCGCAAAGCTGATCATGACAATGCCGGCCGGCCGCAGATAATGCCGGTTCAGGTCAGCTTTGAGGCTGTTCGCCTTTACGGGGCGAAAATCATGTGCGGCGCGGTATTGCCGGTACGATTCCAGCCACTGCTCCTGTTCATAGTATACGCCGCTCTCAATGCGGTTTTTGAGGTCGGCATACTTTTTTTCTGCACAAATTTCCCAGATGAACAGCCCGATGAATGCCGCACCGAACAGGAGCGAGATCAGAACGGACGGCATGACCGGCATCCTGTAATACAAGTGCAGGAGCAGAAAGGAAAACGGAGGGCCGATGATAACACCCCAGAAGAACCGCTTTTTCCGCGGCAGGAGCTTCGGATGAGAAATATCGGAGAGTGTTTTTCTAAACTCGTTCTTCATGATACTGCACCTGCTTTCCGGACGGCTGCATCCGCAATGAGGATGCCCGCATGTTCCAGATCCGGCGCGCTGATCGGGTAAACCCGCAGTCGGAGTGTCCTGACACCGGACACATCCGCCTGAACATGCAGCGCCGCAGTATCCCTGTCAAACGGGAAGGAGCGCAGCAATTTGCCGTCCCCGTAAATTTCCAGAATCACGCTGTTTTCCGCGGTATACGATTGCAGCGGCGCGGCGGTCAGCGTCAGCAGGCTGTACTGTCCGTCCAGCTGAAACTCCCCGCTTGAGGAGCGCCTGCCGGTCTGCGCGCCGTCATAGGAATAATACAGATTGCCGTCCGCGGGATAGGTACTGCCGCGGCGGTCGGTGAGCTGCTCCTCCGCTTTGTAAAACTCCACAAGCTCTCCGTTCTGCATCAGAGAGAGCTTCTGCGGCTTGTAGCCGTCCAGCGTCTGCCGGAGCGTTTGCAGCTGCGGCGTATCCGGAAACAGCGCCTGTGCCTCTTTCAGCAGCGCGTCCGCCTGATCGGTTTTGCCCTGATCCGCCAGCGTCACGGCCTGCTCCGGTACAAATTGCAGATAGCGTGCGGTGAGATTCTGCCGCACAAATTCCAGCAGCGTATCCCCCGGCAGCGCCTCCAGCGCCCCGTTCAGCGCGGCAAAGGCCTCCGGATACTGATTCTGATCTGCGGCGATGCGCGCGCGCTGCATCGCAGTGTGCCGGACGGTCAGGGCTCTGCGGTCAGCCGTCTGATGCTGTGCGGCAGTCAGCGTTTCGTCACCGGGCAGAACAGTCAGCGCCTGCGTGAGCACGTCCAGCGCCGTATCATATTCCGCCGCGGCAGCAGCCTCTGCGGCATCTGCCAGCGCCTTTGTCCGGAGCCGGTTTTCCGCTGCGGAGAGCGCATCCTTTGCGGTGCGGTAAGCCTCCGCATCGGCCTGCGTGACAAGCCGGTACTGCCGGATTGCCCCGGCATCGTCCCCGGACTGCTCCACTTTCTGTGCGGCGGCCAGTGCCTGCCGGGACGCCTCGGTTTTCTCCATAGCTGCAAGGTGTTTTTCTGCGCGTGCGGTGACGTCCTCTGCGCCGAGCGTTTTCATCGAGCGGAGCTTGGCCGCGGCTTTTGCATAGGATGTGCGACCGGCGCAGTAATCCGCATACAGCTTATCCGTTTCCGCAAGCAGTGCGTCAAGGATCTGCGCATTCGGGGCATCCCCGCGGAAATGCGTCAGATACACGGTTTTCGGATCGGTGATCCGCTCGGTCTGCACGGCACGGAGCGCGCCGAACGGCCGGTCGCGGTGCTGCTGCACGAGCAGTACGCATTCCGCGGCCAGAACGCAGAGAAGAACCGCAATGCAGACCGAGCCTGCGTTTTTCCGCCCCGACGGCGCCTGCTTTTTCCGGTTTTGCATCACGTTCCCTCCTTTGAAAAATCTGCTTTTATTATATCAGATTATGGGGAAAATTGCAATAGAGCATCATGCAACGGCAAACATGCCTCTGTTGAAATCATAATGCAAAAAGCAAGTGCTTGTTATGAAAAGCGTCGAGATGCACAAAATATCGTACGCCTTCCTGTTCAATCCGCCAAAAAAATCCGGCTTTCTCCGGCACTTGCAAAAATCATGCTTTTATGGTACAATAAGAAACAGGCATACGCCGACGAAAAGGAGGAAACTATATGCTGAATCAGGGAGATACACTGCACGGCTTTACCGTGACGAGGGTGCGGGAATCCGCAGAGCTCGGCGGCAGAATCGTGGAGATGACCTATGAAAAGACCGGCACGGAGCTGGTCTGGATCGACAACGGCGCGGAGAACAAGCTGTTCTCCATCGCGTTCAAGACGCTGCCGGAGGACAGCACCGGCGTGTTCCACATTCTGGAGCATTCCGTGCTGTGCGGCTCAAAGAAATATCCGGTGCGGGAGCCGTTTGTCGAGCTGCTGAAAAGCTCGATGAACACGTTTCTCAATGCAATGACCTTTCCGGATAAGACCATGTATCCGGTATCCAGCCGCAATGCGCGGGACTTTCTCAATCTGACGGGGGTCTATCTGGACGCGGTCTTTGCGCCGGACATTCTGCGCAATCCCAATATCTTCTGCCAGGAGGGCTGGCATATTGAGCAGGACGAAGACGGCACGCTCAGCTATAAGGGCGTCGTGTTCAACGAGATGAAGGGCGCGCTCAGCAGCGCGGACGAGCTCGCGGCGGATAAGCTGATGTCCATGCTGTTCCCGGATACCGCCTACGGCTTCAATTCCGGCGGCGATCCGGCGGTGATCTCGACGCTCACCTACGAACAGTTCAAGGAAACCTATGCCCGCTTCTATCATCCCTCGAATGCGCGGATCTATCTGGACGGCGCGATTCCGCAGGAGGAAACCTTTGCGCTGTTGGAGGAATATCTCTCGCAGTACGACCGCAGTGATGCGCTGCCGGTGCTCGCAATGCAGACGCCGGTTTCCGCATCGGATACGATTTATTACGATCTGCCGGAGGACGAATCGCCGGAGAACCGCAGCAATCTGACCGTCGGCCGGATCATCGGCGACTGGCGCGACCGCACCAAAATGCTCGCGGTCAGCGTCATGCTGGACGCTTTTGCCGCATCCAATGAAACACCGTTCAAGCGCGCGGTTCTCTCTGCGGGACTGGCGCAGGAAATGGATATTATGGTCGAAACCTCCATTGCGCAGGCTTATTTGCAGATTCATCTGAAAAATGTCACCGACGGCAGAGCGGACGAGATTCTGCCGCTGCTGCGCAAAACCGCCGCAGATCTGCTGAAAGAAGGTCTGGACAAATCCGCACTGGAGGCCTCCGCAAACCGGATTGAATTCCGGCTCATGGAGCCCGCCGAGCCGCAGGCACTGGAGCGCTGCATCAACTGCATGAACAGCTGGCTGCACGGCGGTGATCCGCTGATGTATCTGGTCTATGAGGATGCCTTTGCGGAAATCCGGAAGATGATCGCGGACGGCGCCTTTGACGCACTGATGCGTGAGGTGTTCCTGGACGAGAGCGGTACTGCGGTGCTGTATACGCTGCCGTCGCACACCCGCGGCGAGGAGCTCCGGCAAGAGGAGGCCGCACGTCTGGCGGAAATCCGCAGCACATGGACAGAGCAGGATATTGCTGAAAACAAGGCCATGAACGAGCGCCTTGCCGCATGGCAGCAGACGCCGGATACGCCAGAGCAGCTTGCGACGCTGCCGCAGCTGCCGCTTTCTGAGGTCAGCGACCAGCCCTCATGGACGGAAACCGTCTTGCAGGAGAAGGCGGGCGTTACGGTACTGTTCCACCCGGCAGCCTGCCGCAGCATCGTGCATATTTCGCTGCATTTTGCACTGACAGACTTCACGCTGGAGGAGCTGTCGCTGCTCAACCATGCGGGCAGTCTGTTCGGCCGCCTGAAGACGGAAAACTACTCCGCGCTGGATCTCCAGCGGGAGCTGAAAAGCAAGCTCGGCAGACTGGAAACCGGCGTCGAGATCATGGCGAAGAAAAAGCAGACAGAAACCTGCACACCCGTCCTGGCCGTGCGGTGCAGCGTCCTGCGGGACAGCCTGCCGGAAGCGTTCCGGCTGATCCGTGAGGTGCTCCTGACGACCGATTTCAGCGAAAAGGATAAGATCCGCGAAATTGTGCTGCAAACGAATGAACAGTTCCGCCAGTACGGAATCATGGCTGGTCATGCGCTCGGCATGAGCTGTGTGCTTTCGGGATATTCTGCCCGCAGTGCGGCGCGTGCCGCAACGAACGGCTACCAGGCGATCAAATCGACACAGAAGCTCGCGGAGCAGTTTGACGCGCAGTTTGATGCATTCTCCGCGCTCCTGAAACGGATGCAGGGAGCGCTTTGCAGAAAGCGTCTGGCGTTTGCAAGCGTGACCGCGGTGCAGGATGCGGATCTGACGCCGCTGCTCATGTCCCTGCCGGAAGGCGAAGGCGTCCCGGCGGAGAAGCATTACGAAGCATCGCTGCCGGAGAAATCGGGCTATCAGATTCCGGCGCAGATCGGCTTTGCGGTACAGGGCTGGATGACCGTGAAGGACGGTCTGCCGTATAACGCAGGCTGGCGCGTGGCCGGCAAGCTCATTTCCCTGAGCTATCTCTGGAACATGGTGCGCGTGCAGGGCGGCGCTTACGGCACGGGCATTTCGGTCATGCCGGACAGCAGCATCGTCACGTATTCGTTCCGGGATCCCTCTCCGGCGCGTTCGCTGGAGGTCAACAGCGGCATTCCGGAATTTATCCGGCAGTTCTGCGAAAGCGGCGAGCCGATTGACAAGTTCATCATCTCGACCGTTTCCGATGAGGAGCCGCTGCGCGCCCCGAGAGAAGAAGGCCTGATCGCGGATGCACTCTGGTTCGCCGGAAAGACACGGGAGGAGCTTGTGCAGGAGCGCCGGCAGATGCTTTCCGTGACGCGGGAATCGCTGCTGGAGAGCTGCGCAGTCTTTGAAGCGTTTGCAGAAAAGGGCGCCGTCTGTGTGGTCGCGGCAGGCAATCAGCTTGCGGACTGCGAGGGACTGACCGTGCTGGAGTGAGATACGTTTCTCTGCGCGATGATCCGTTATGAGGGCTCTTACCCATTATAAATCCATTGGAGATACCGGTTTCAGGGAACGCCCTCTATCGCAGGGCGTCCCCTCTTGCCGCTTTGCGGCAATTCACCCCTTGCGAAGCTCTTGATATGCCGGAGTATTTCGCTCACTGCGGTGAGCGACGGGGGCGCTGCCCCTCGACCCTGCAAGCCTTTGAAAAGGCTTGACCGAAACTTTTATTTTGGGCTTATTTTCTATACATAATGGGATTCTTAAGGGCTAGTAGCCCTTAAGCGGGGTTTGGGGCAGCGCCCCATTATAATCCATCGAAGATACCTTTTTCAACTACAAGCAAAAGCGTCCCCGCAATGAGGACGCTTTTCCTGTTTATGCCGTTGTTTCGGTCAAATCTGCCGCAGCATCGGAGAATGCACGCTTTGCGTCGGTCACAAGCGCTCCGGCCTGAGCAGCCGCCTTGCTGACCGCCGTTTCCGCCCGTTCAAACGCATCCGGCTCCGTCATGTCCGTGCTCCGGTGAACGTCATCGCTTTCGTACAGCGCATTGTGATCGTCCGCCGCAGTCGTCACGGCAGCCCGCACGGAGGTCACAGCAGGGCGCGCGCCCTGATCAGCCGTTTCCGTCCGCGCACCGCAGCCCGTAAGCAGCAGACCGCCGAATGCCGTCAGCAGAATCGCCTTTGCATGTTGCTTCATAGAGAATGCCGTTCCTTTCCGGCAGATCGCTCTGCCAAGCTGCACCCGCATGTTTATGCAGGGCATTATCAGCATTCCCGTTTTTTGCAGTTTCATGCACGCAAAGAAATCTGCGAAAAATCACTCCTGCAAATCAGCCGTTTTCCCGTTTGTCGCCTGCAAAAATGCATCCGGCGTCAGAAAAATCTGCGTGCCGAGCCGTCCGCCGCTGACGATGATTTCATCGTAAAGCTCCGCGGTTTCATCGAGAAACACGGGATAATCCTTCTTCATCCCGATGGCCGTGCAGCCGCCGCGGATATATCCGGTCACGGCCTGAATCTCCTTGACCGGCAGCAGCTGAATCGACTTCTCCCCTGCTGCTGCGGCCGCCTTTTTCAGATCCATCTCCGCGGTGCCCTGCATCACAAATGCGTAATATGCGCCGCTTTTGCCGACACACATCAGCGTTTTGAAGGTCTGCTCCGGATCCTGCCCGAGCATCTCCGCAATCGTGACCGCATCGGTGAATTCATCGCAATCGTAAAAATTGACGCGGTGCGGGAGCGCCTTCTGCTCCAGAATCCGCATCGCATTGGTTTTCTGCTGCTTTGACATATCTGTTCCTTCCGTTTCTCCGTATTATTCCCGCTGAACGGAATTCCGGAGCTGTATCCTGATGATTCTGCTCCGGAACGGGCGGTTGCCCCTCCGGCTGTCCGTCCGCGACAAAGCTGCCGCGCACAGCATTGAATCCGCGCTCCGGATCAGAGAACATCGGCTGTCCGGCGACCGGCTGACCGAACACGGTTTTCTGCATCGGTGCGACCTGCGCACGGATTCGCGCTGCACCGAAATCGCCGGGCATCTGACGAAAATCGGGATCCATGCTTTCCGGCTCATTGATATAATTGTTTTCGGCATCGGCTTCCTGCTGCTTCTGACTGATCAGCTGCATGACGCTCTCATAATCAGCGATGTGCCGAAAGACGAGTGCATGCGAAGATTTCAGCTCAACACCGCGCACGATCAATTCCGAACCGGGTTCGCCGACCATCGTGAGGCACATCGAGGATACGCTGCCGGTGCCGAGCATTTTATCCAGGAATCCTCTCTTGAGCGTCACATCGGTAATCGCCCCGAACGGCTTCATCCCCATCTTCTTCGGAACCGCGTTGCCGTACACCACATATATGCCCTTGTCCGTCACGCAGTATTCGGTTTGCCGCGAACCGAGTACTTTGCACAGCACAACAACCAGATAGATCATCAGCCAAATCGGCAGCAATTCAATCATCAGCTCGATGAATATGCTTCTCTCCAGCCTCGCAAGCAGCCCCGGCTTGAATAGAAACACGCCTTTGAGCAGAGGCCAAATCAGTAAATACGGCAGAAACAGATTGAGCATTGCCTCCGCTGCCGTCACATGCCATGTTTTCTTTCCGTACCACAGCACTTTTTCGCCCTAACCGATCCGCTCCGTCAGCTTCATTGCGATCCCTCCCGGCTTTCCGTTCTCTCATTCAAAAGCTGTCGTTCTGATGCGCACGGTCAAAATATTCCTGCGTCGGGTCACGGAATGCCTGTGCCTGCGGGAGTGTCGGATCCAGGAAGCGATCCGCGGGCTGCGGAACCTCCGGGAGCTCCGGCATCTCAAAGCCAGGGGGCTGCACGGGCGCACTCTGCGGCATGCCGAACGTCTGCGGCTGTGCAGACGCACTCTGCGGCATACCAAAGGTCTGCGGCTGTGCAGGCGCACTCTGCGGCATACCAAAGGTCTGCGGCTGTGCAGGCGCGCTTTGCGGCATACCAAAGGTCTGCGGCTGCGCGGACGCATTCTGCGGCATACCAAAGGTATGCGGCTGTGCGGGTGCTATCTGCGGATTACCGAATGTCTGCTGCTGCGCGGACGCTATCTGCGGATTACCGAAGGTCTGCGGCTGTGCCTGTACGCCGCCTGCTGCATAGCTGCCGCGGACAGCGTCAAAGCCGCGCTGCGGATCCGAAAAGACCGGCTGCTGATTGATCTGCCCGCCGAACGCCGGCTGCCCGTACCCCTGCGGTGCATAGCCCTGCTGTGCTTGCATGCTGGCATTGGAATGCGCAATCGAACCGGTAAACTGTGTGCGGTAACCGGGGTTCTCCGCCGGACGCATCTGGTTCGGGAACATAGTGTCGGTATACACCGCTTCCTGATACTGCTTGACCAGCTGGAACACGCTCTCGTATTCCTTGATGTTGCTGATGCTGAAAATATTTGCGCGCCTGCGGTTTCCGTATTGAATATTTGAGGCTGCGGAATTCATTGTCACGTCACCGGTGCCGAACATCTTGTCGAACATGCCCTGCCGGACGGATACGCTGGACAGCTCCGCAAACGGCTTCATCACAACATTGGAGGAAAAAACGCCGGTTTTGATATAAACGCCGCGGTCAGTGACCGCATACTCCGTGTTCTTTGCGTGCATACCGGAGGTCAGAATGCCGATCAGATACAGCCAGACCGGCATCAAGTGAATCAGGAAAAATGCAGCCATGCCGATACCGATTCCGCCGAATCCGGTTTCCGCGGCGGCTCTGCCGGCGCCGAAAATAAATCCGCCGTCAATCAGTGCCCACACAAGGGCAAACGGCATCAGCGGGTTAAAAATTGACTCCAGAACAGATACGGCTTTTTCCTTTTGTCCGTGCCATAATATTTTTTCATTTCCGCTGATCTGATCCAGCAGTTTCATCAAAATCCCTCCTGTCAAATTCATCACTGCCGCGGCAGTGAACGAAACGCGCATGATTTTATATGTAGTATACCAGTATTTGAGGGTTTTGTCAAGGGTGCACGAAAATTGAAAATAGATATTTTGCGGTGTATATAAACGCTTACGGCACGCGAAAATAAAAGTTTTTGGTCGAGCTTTTTTCAAAAAGCTCGCGGGTCGAGGGCAGAGCCCTCGTCGCCCGTCGCAACGGGCGAAACTCCCCTGCGTTCAAGAGCTCGGCGGGCTTGGGGACCTCACGTTTGCCGTAGGCAAACTGCACAGTTTCGCGTTGCGAAACATGGGCGATTAGAGGTCCCCATTCTCTAATAGCATCCGCGAAGCGGATTCCTCTTTATAATAAATCTCCTCGATTGGCCACTCCCACACAAAATTGGCTCTTGACATTTTCAGGGAAATCGGTTACAATATAGTATACGGCTTGCCCGTAAATTTCAGTCCGGATGCAGTCCGGCGGAACGGAGAGAACAATGCAAGATCAAAATACACCAATGGAACAGGATGAAATGATGGACGGTGCCGAGCTCTACACGCTTGTGGACGAGGAAGGCAACGAAAAGCTGTTCGAGCTGGTCGATATGCTGGAGGAAAACGGTCAGGTCTATTTCGCACTGATCCCGCACATTGAAAATCCGGCTGAGCTGCTTGAAGGCGAAGTTGAGCTGGTTGTGCTCTGCGCAAAGACCGACGACGAGGGGAACGAGATCCTGGAGCCGATCGAGAGCGACGAGGAGTACGAGCGCATCGCAGATCTGTTCATCGAGCGTCTGGATGCAGATGCCGAGGACGAGGAAGATAGCGATAACGATTAAAGTTATCCAAAATTTGCAGGCAAAATTAGTTAAAGTTACCTATTGATTTTTTTTACGCTTCATGGTATACTAAATACAACAAAGGAAATGCACAGCATTCTGCCTTGTGCGACCAAGCCTGATTTGATATAATCCAACACTTATATTCAGGGAATCCTGCTCTGTGTCAAGTATTGCAGACCTCCCGCTGACAACAGCGGTTGCCAGGGAGCGTGAGATGCACAGGCGAATACCCACCTGCTCAAAGCGGGTTTTATTGTTCAGGCGACGGCAAGGCGGAGACTGAGATGCACAGCGGGCAGACCGGAAACGGTCTGTCCGCTTTTTCATAAGCGAAAATCCTGTGAAATATCGAAAATTACTTGCAATTTTCCATAAAATATGTTAGAATGGATTTATACGCTGAAAAAGCGCAATGACCACACAGTTTTTGAACGATGAGGAGGATTCTCAATGCCAGAACCTATGCAGCCGATTACCAACCCCGATCTCGTTGACGCAATGGCCACCTTTAAGCTGGATCTTGCAAACAGAGAGAACGCGGAGAATTTTCAGGAACACGAAAAAGCCTTTCTGAAGGCCGCAATCGAAGCGCGGTATCTTCTGCCCGCGATGGTCGAGCAGCCCGAAGAGCCGCAGGCGGAGGGTGAGCCGCAGCAGGCCCGCGTCGCCTTCCAGATCATGACCAACCCGAAGAACGAAAAATTCATGCCCGCCTTCACTGACGAGGTTGAGCTGAAAAAGAACCGCAAGCCCGGCGAACGCTTCCAGGTCGCCGTCATGAGCTTCAATGACCTCTACCGCTTCATGAAGGCGAACGAGGCCATCAACGGCGTCGTCATCAATCCGTTCGGCAGTGCGCTCTGCCTGATCCGTCAGCAGATCATTGCGATCGGTGACAGAGGCGGCGAGCTCGTGCTCTCCGCACCGATGCCGTCCGAGGCACAGCCCGCACCTGTCCCGATGCCGCAGCCGACCAACCCGCTCGGCGCCGTGGAAAACTCCCGCGAACAGCAGCAGGATCTGATCCGTCAGGCCATGGCTGATATGGAGGCCGCAAAGGCAAATGCCGATGAAGCCGCCGAGCCGGAAACCGATCCGCTGACCGACGATCTGCTTTCCGCACTCAAGGGCGTGCTCAAGAAGCAGAAGACCGTCAAGAAGGCATTTATCCGTCCGGAAACCGAAAAGGGCGAGCGCTATCTCCTGATCGCGCTGGATGCGGACGAGAGCACCGATATCGAAGCAATCAGCGAGGCACTGGCAAAGGACTGCGCAGATTATTCCGATCTGCCGTTCGACTGCGTTGCAGCTTCGTCGATCCGCGCAAAGGAGCTTGTCGCTGAGGGCAAGCCGTTCTACGAGAAAAAGCGCTTCGGTATCTTCTGATCCCGGTTCAAACGGTACAGCTGCCCATATTGAGGGCATGGACAGCAAACGTACCGTCCGACCCCGTGCCGCGCACGGAAACATAAAATGGAGGGAAAAGTACCATGAAACACAAGGCATTGCTGTCACTTTGCATGGCAGCGGTCATCACTGCGACAGGCACTGTCGGACCTGCGGGTAAGTCCGTGCAGCTGCCGATGAATGTTGTCGCGGCGGATGACACCAACGACGACTGGCTCCACTGTGAGGGCAGCCGCATCTTTGACAAGGACGGCAAGGAGGTCTGGCTGACCGGTGCAAATTGGTTCGGCTTCAACTGCTCCGAAAACTGCGCACACGGCCTGTATGCCGCAGACGTAGACGACATGCTGTCCACCATCGCGGATCACGGCATCAATGTGCTGCGCTTCCCGATTTCCACCACGCTGCTCAAATCGTGGATGAACGGCGAGCCGCATGCCGTCAGCTCCGTGCAGGCGTCCTATACGCCGCCGAAGGATGTGGAAGGCGAGGACGGCAAGATCACGCCCGCCGGATACTACACGAACATCAACAAGGATTTCGTGCTGGATGACGGCAAGACCGTCAAGAACAGCATGGAGATCTTTGACATCATCATGCAGAAGTGCAAGAAGTACGGCCTCAAGGCGTTCATCGACATTCACAGCCCCGATGAAAACAACTCCGGCCACGACTATGAGCTCTGGTACGGCAAGGCCGGCATCACCACGAAGGACTGGCAGGATACGCTGGTCTGGCTGGCAAAGAAGTATGCAAACGATGACACGCTCATCGGCTACGATCTGAAGAACGAGCCGCACGGCAAGCGTGCCTATAAGGAAGGCGGCTGCCCGAGCACCATTGCAAAATGGGACGGCTCCACGGACGAGAACAACTGGGCATATGCGGCAACAAAGTGCGCAGAGGCGATTCTCGACGTCAACCCGAATGCGCTGATCTTCATTGAAGGCATTGAGCAGTATCCGATGACCGAAAAGGGCTATGACTTCGATACCCCGGATGTCTGGGAACCGAAGACTGAGGACGAAAAGAGATGGTACGGCGCATGGTGGGGCGGTAACCTCCGCGGCGTCAAGGATTATCCGATCAAGATGTCCACACCGGAAAAGCAGTCCAAGATTGTTTACTCTCCGCATGATTACGGCCCGTCTGTTTATGCACAGACATGGTTCGACAAGGACTTCTCCGAGGAAACGCTGCTGGATGATTACTGGCGCGGCACCTGGGCTTACATCAACGAGCAGGATATTGCACCGCTGCTGATCGGTGAGTGGGGCGGCTTTGTGGACGGCACCAAAAACCAGAAGTGGATGGAGCTGCTGGCCGCTTATATGACCAAGCACCACATCAACCACACCTACTGGTGTCTGAACCCGAACTCCGGCGATACCGGTGGCCTGCTCAGCCACGACTTCCTGACCTGGGATTCCGGACGCTACGGCATCCTGAAAAAGACCCTCTGGCAGACGAAGTCCGGCAAGTTCATCGGTCTGGATCACCAGACGCCGCTCGGCAACAACGGCGTTTCGCTGTCGCAGTTCTACGCCTCCGGCGAGGGCAGCAACCTCGACGCAGGCAATGGCGGCGGTCAGGGACATTCCGTTGATACGCCCACGGTTCCGAAGGAAACCACCACAGCACCGGCTGTAACCACAACCGCGGCACCTGCGACCACAACCGCAGCACCCGAAACCACGCCGGCACCGGTCACCACCCCGGAAGTGATCTACACAACCCCGTGGCCTGTGACCACGCAGCCGCCTGTTGTTGAAACGACTGCTGCCGTGACAACAACCGTCAGAGAGGAGCCGGGCATAGCGGCAACCAAGTGGGGCGACGCAAACCTCGATAACAACGTTGACGTTGCAGATGCCGTGCTGATCTGCCGTTACCTGATCAGCGACAGTACCGCGAAGATTCAGGAGCAGGGCGTTGCCAATGCCGCCGTCATCAACGGCGACAATGCACCGACCGCAAGCGACGTTGCGAAGATCCTGCAATTCATTGCAAAGATGATCACCGAAGAAGAGCTTGCACCGAAGAAATAAGCATAAGATGCATGACCCGTTCTGTGAGATGCAGAACGGGTCATTTTTGCGCTTTCGTCAGATCATTTGCCCAATGATTGCGGCAATTCAAATATCAGACATAAAACATTCACATCCGGTTCATAGATTTATGCTATCATTATAATGATGAAATGCGTGCCGACAGCACCGTTTCGCCGCAGACGGTACGGCAGACGCAGTGAGAGGGCCTGCGTACACCGAAAGTACCGCTGCTCAAACATGCAAGGAGGAAAAAGCCATGAAGCAACATCACCTGGCTGCCTTATGTCTGGCAGCACTCATCGCGGCAGGCACGCTTGGTTATACGGGTAAGACCATGCAGCAGCCTGTCACCGCAAAAGCAGCTGACGACTGCAACGACGACTGGCTCCACTGTGAGGGCAGCCGCATCTTCGACAAGGACGGCAACGAGGTCTGGCTGACCGGCGCAAACTGGTTCGGCTTCAACTGCACCGAGAATTCGCCGCACTATCTTTGGAGCGGCGACATCAACGACCTTGTTAAGGACATCGCTGACCACGGCGTCAACGTGCTCCGCCTGCCGGTTTCGACCGAGCTGCTCTACAACTGGATGATCGGCGAGCCCGATCCGATTGAGAGCATCAACCCGAACAACGATCCGAGCTATCCGTTCAACGTCGATCTGATCCGCGCGGACGGCAGCGTCTGCGACAGCAAGGAGCTGTTCGACATCCTGCTCAAAAAATGCAAGGAAAACGGCATCAAGGCGTTTATCGACATCCACAGCCCCGAATCCAACAACTCCGGCCATAATTACGGTCTTTGGTACGGCAAGTCTTTTACCGCAAACAACGGCAAGGCGGTCCAAGTCACCACGGATGTGTGGATCGAAACGCTTGCATGGTGCGCAAATGAATACAAAAACGACGACACGCTGATCGGCTTCGACCTGAAAAACGAGCCGCACAGCAAGTACGGCGGTGCACCGATTGACGCAATCTGGGATGATTCGGATGAACCGAACAACTGGAAAAAGGCTGCTGAGGACTGCGCAAACGCGATCCTTGCCAAAAACCCGAATGCGCTGATCCTGATTGAGGGCGTCGAGGGCTTTGAAGGCCACGGCGCATGGTGGGGCGGCAACCTCCGCGGTGTCGCAAAATATCCCGTCACGCCGACCTCCGGCACGGGGCAGATCGTCTACTCCCCGCATGATTACGGCCCGGTCGTCAGCGATCAGCCGTGGTTCCACAAGGATTTCACGGAAAAAACGCTGCTGGACGACTACTGGCGCGAAACCTGGGCGTATCTCGTCGAGGAGGACAAGTACCCGCTGCTGATCGGTGAATGGGGCGGCAGACTGGACGACGGCGACAACGAAAAGTGGCTCGGCCTGCTCCGCGACTACATGATCAAGAACCACATCAACCACACCTTCTGGTGCCTCAACGATGACTCCGGTGATACCGGCGGACTGTGGAAGGATATCCAGTTCGGCACCACGCAGAACGCGGACGGCACGATCTCCGGCCACACCACCATCAACTGGGATACGAAGAAATACGAAACCTACTACTACCCGGCGATCTGGAAAACCTCTGAAACCAAGAAGTTCATCGGTCTGGATCACCAGGTTCCGCTCGGCAAAAACGGCATCAGCCTTTCGGAGTATTACGCATCCAGCGAAACAAGCAATCTGGACGGCGGCTCCAAGGGCAAGCACGGCGGCTCTGCGACCATTGTGACCACACCGCCGACGCAGACGACCGAACCGCCTGTTGTCACCACGGCTGCGATTACCACGCCGACCCCGACTGTGACCACACCCGAACCGGCTGTCACGACCGAACCCGCCGCCACGACCACAAGGGGGGGTGCCAGGCCCGAAGCAACAAAATGGGGCGACTGCAACCTCGATAATTCGGTGGATGTTTCCGACGCTGTTCTGCTTTGCCGGTATCTGGTTAGCGATGCGGACGCGAAAATCTCGGACCAGGGAATCGTAAACGCATCTGTCGTGAAGGCCGGCGAAGCACCGACCGGCGAATGCGTCACCAAGATCATCAAGCGCATTGCCAAAATTATCACAGACGAAGAACTCGCCCCGCAGGCATAAAAAATGCGGTATCTCCGATAGATTGATAATGGGGCGCTGCCCCAAACCCCTCCAAAGGGACGAATCCCTTTGGAATCCCGTAATAAGAAAACGGATGCAAATACATTGTTTTCATCATAATGGGATTCTTAAGGGACAATGTCCCTTAAGCAGGGGCTTGGGGACAGCGTCCCCATTTCAAATCCATCGGAGATACCGCTTTATACCACGAAATATGGACGCCGACTGTCTGTCAGCGCCCATTCAGTTTGTATTCCGGAATC
The DNA here is from genome assembly GCA_016281125.1 of Oscillospiraceae bacterium. Classification (GTDB taxonomy): domain Bacteria; phylum Bacillota; class Clostridia; order Oscillospirales; family Ruminococcaceae; genus Firm-04. Next base: position 80,872 of record JAEEIA010000002.1, read on the forward strand.
AGGGAGCGAAACGCCCCCATGGAACCTCTGTTACGTACCGCTTCCGCCGTCGCGCAAGCCCAGTGCATAATCAACAGCAATATTGGAATCCCAGAACGTACCGCTGTTGACCTCCGTATCATACGCCTCCGGACCGATCGCAATCGGATAGGAACCGGGATACTGCTTCAGCATCACACCGACCGCATTGCATGCGCCCTCCTGGATGTTAGCAGTAAATTCATCGAGCTCCAGAACCTTACTGAAATACTGATGGATCTTATGATAAAAAATCACTTCAATTTTATGCGGATCTGTTGTCGTTTCAAACGTCACGTGTTCATCCAGAAAGGACTGAATCTCTGCGCCTGTGTGCTGGATTCTGCCGTCCAGCGTGCGTGTATTGATATCAACACCGCACATATCCGTCACGGCCAAGTTGATACCGTTATACAGCTCTTTGGACGAAGCGTTTGCAGACTGAATCTTCGCACGTTTGATATACCCGAACATGGCTGGCACAAGAATGGCCGCCAGAATGCCGATGATCGCAATGACGACGATCAGCTCGATCAAGGTAAAGCCTTTCCGCTTCATTGTTATGCCCTCATCTCTATAATCATGTCAATTCAATTTAACAAATTGTTGCTTAGAAAGAATGCCTCCAGAACTGGAGGCATTCCTTACTTTCAGTTAGTCAGTTAATATCCGCTTGGATTCAACCGAGTTCTCTGCTCAGATTAGGTCGTTGTCGGGTTGTCGCCGTTCTGTGCATAGTTCATGCAAGCGCCAGCGTTTGCCGGATGGTTCTGATCGAACCAGTCAACGGTCATCTGATGCGGATGAGTGCCAGGATACTGGCCGTTCATAACAGCAACACCAACAACGCTACCATTGGAAGCCTGACCGTCAAGGGTCGGAGTACCAAACTGAATCTGAACCTGAGTCAGCTCAAGGATATCAGAGAAGTAGGTGAAGACCTTGTACTGGAAGCGCGGAACAAGATCATTGGAAACGCCAGTGTTCCAGTCAGAAGCGGTCAGCTTTGCAGCACCGGTACCAGCCGTCATGGTCGGTCCAAGAGCCGTAATTCTACGGGTATCATTGTCCTCAGCATCGAGGTCGGTCAGAGCAGAAGCACAAGCGGTGTCAATCTGCTTAGCAGCGGAGTTTGCGTTGGTGATCTTGGATCTCTTGATGTAGCCCAGCATTGCCGGAATCAGGATCGCAGCCAGAACGCCGATGATCGCGATAACAACGATCAGCTCAATCAGGGTAAAACCTTTCTTTTTCATGATAAATAAACCTCCTCAGAAACTTTGAGCAGTCTCTCTCTGCTCTCTTTTGATCGGATTTGCAGAACCTCCGCAGACGTCATACGGTGTATCTGCTTTCCATGGTCTTAGTATAACATACCCAAACGAAAATGTCAAGTCTTTTCCGCAATATTTCTGAATTGTGAACAAACTTTTACGAAAGCGAATTTTTCGGCCTTTTTTTTGGTGCCGTTTTTGTCACTATGCACAAAAGATATTACACATGCGTAACGAAAGCTAAGACTGAGCGCTATATTTAATTAACGATAGACATATTCTGTATACATTTGAACCCCTCCGGATAACCGGAGGGGTTCTGTTAAATCAGCCAATTACACCTTCTCTGGTGATGACGGACTGGCCGCCCATAGAGGTCAGGTACCGATAGAACTCGGTCTTGTCCTGGCACTTCTCGAGCGCGTCGATCTCGTTGACGGTGTTGTTCTTAACCAGACGTGCGAGCTCCTGGTCGAGGCACATCATGCCGTGCGCCTTACCGGCCTGAATGGAGCTGAGGATCAGGTGGATCTTACCCTCACGGATCATCGCGGAGATTGCGTCCGTAACGTTCAGAACCTCCATAGCCGCGATACGGCCGGTGCCGTTCTTCAGCGGCAGCAGCGTCTGGGAAACAACGCCGACGAGGACGTTTGCGAGCTGTGTACGAATCTGCACCTGCTGATGCTCCGGATACACGTCGATGATACGGTTGATGGTGTCCGGTGCAGAGGTGGTGTGCAGCGTGGAGAAAACAAGGTGACCGGTTTCAGCTGCGGTGATTGCAGCCTGAATGGTCTCAAAGTCACGCATTTCGCCGACGAGGATGACGTCCGGGTCTTCACGGAGGGCAGCTCTCAGTGCCATTGCGAAGTTCGGGACATCCAGGCCGACCTCACGCTGATTGACCATGCAGCGCTTGTGCTCGTGCACATACTCGATCGGGTCCTCGATGGTGATAACGTGTGCGCTCTTGTTGCAGTTGACATAGTCGATCATGCCGGCGAGCGTGGTGGACTTACCGGAACCGGTCGGGCCGGTGATGAGCACGAGGCCACGCGGACGCATTGCGAATTCAGACATGATCGGCGGCATGAACAGATCGTCCAGCGTCGGGATGTCGTTGCGAAGCAGACGGATTGCGACAGCCAGATGGTCGCGCTGATGGAAGATGTTGCAGCGGTGACGGAAGCCGGCACGCGTCGTATAGGAAAAGTCCGTATCGACGTGCTTGACAACGTTCTGACGCTGCTGCTCATTCGTCATCTGCTCAACGATCTCTGCGATCATCTCATCGGTCATTTCAGGGTAGCTGCTCATCTTACGGAGCTGACCGTGCAGACGGACAACCGGGTTGATACCGACCGTGAAATGCAGGTCAGAGCAGCCGAGGGCACGGACATCGTCCAGAATCTTATTGACAACAATCGTAGGCATAGTAGGTCCTCACTTTCTTCCATTCCGCGATTAAACCGCGTAAGTAACACGGATCAGCTCATCCATCGTGGTGACGCCCTGCTGAACAAGGTCAGCTACGTTATCACGCAGGAGCTTGGTACCGTTTGCACGCGCAGTCGATTCGAGCTGCTCGGTGCTTGCGCCGTTTGCGATCAGTGTGGAGATGGTACCGGTGCAGTGGATGATCTCATGAATTGCAGTACGTCCGCGATAGCCGCCGCCGCACTCATTACAGCCGACCGCGTCATAAATCGGAACGGAATGATCAATATGCATCAGATCGTTCTCTTCCGCGGTGGACATTCTCTGCTTTCTGCACTTCGGGCAGAGCACCTTAACCAGACGCTGTGCGACAACGCCGATCAGCGAGGACGCGACCATGTAAGCCGGGATGCCCATGTCGATCAGACGGACGATTGTGGAAGCTGCGTCATTGGTATGCAGGGTGGAAAGAACCAGGTGGCCGGTGATAGCAGCACGGATACCGATTTCTGCGGTTTCACCGTCACGCATCTCACCGATCATGATGATATCCGGGTCCTGACGGAGAATGGAACGAAGTGCGGCAGAGAAGGTCATACCGGACTTGACGTTGACCTGGCACTGGTTGATGCCGTCGATCTGCTTTTCAACCGGGTCCTCAACGGTAACGACGTTGACTTCCGGTCTTGCAATAGCACCGAGCGCTGCATACAGCGTGGTGGACTTACCGGAACCGGTCGGGCCGGTAACGAGGATAACGCCGTGCGGGCACTTGATCATGCTCT
>JAEEIA010000017.1 GCA_016281125.1 Oscillospiraceae bacterium
GAGAACGATCCGTTCGCAAAGCTGGATCAGGTCGGTGTCGGCAAGCTGATGAAGATGGCGATCGAGCTGGGCAAGCCGGTCAACCCGAAGCTCCACTGCGGTATCTGCGGTGAGCACGGCGGCGATCCGACTTCCGTTGAGTTCTGCCACCAGATCGGTCTGGACTACGTGTCCTGCTCGCCGTTCCGTGTGCCGATCGCAAGACTGGCTGCGGCACAGGCTGCACTCCGCAAGTAATCCGATCCGATTCTGAAACCGAATCAATCAAACGTCCCTCACAGGTTCGCGCCTGCGGGGGACGTTTTGTTTCCATAGCAAAAAAACAGAGGTACTGACATTGTTGTCAGTACCTCTGTTGACTGAATCAGACTTCCGTTATTCGTCAATACGGATGACGCCGTTCCGCGCCAGCCACTTCATAAATTCAAAGCGCGCACGGTCTTTGCACTCCGGCCTGATCATGTAGTACATGTAATGCTCCATGAGATTCAGGGTTCCGGCGGTGCGGCCCTCGATCTTGAACTGCTCAAAGCCCATGGGGATATACGTGTTCCAGATCTCGTCCGGCGAGATGTGATTTTTCAGCCCGGTGATCTCAAAGAGATTCCGCTCCGCACAGGGACAGTTGTCAAAGCACAGGATATCCGGATGCTCCCGCTGAATTTTCTCCATATCAAGCGGGGCATCACCATGTTTCCGCACATGCTCTGCGTAGATGATCTGCTGTGTGCCGATTGCCTTGTAATGCTCCGAACGCGTCGGACAGCCGGGATTGCAGCAGGCATTGACGAGCAGCTCGCATTTTTTCTTGTCCGGAATCTTTTTCAGTGTTTCAAAATCGTGATTCAGATCATAGTCAATCACAACAATATGATAATCCTTTTCCACTTCACTGCAAAGCTGCGCTGCATCGGTGATGCGCTTGCAGGTCGAGCTGGTGATTTTGAACCGCGGATACTTGTCGCGGATATAGGCTTCCAGCAGCGGCGACAGCACAATGACCTCATTCAGTCCGTTATCCGCCAGCTTCATCACCATATTGCAGAAGGGGTCAGCAAGGTGCTGCTCCTCCAGCATGGGATTCGTAAACGTAAACCGCAGCGGGATCCCACGGTCATTGAACGCCTTGAGAATCCCCTTCACGGCCTCCGTGTCGCAGATGCCGGTCTGTGTCCGGCCGCCGTTCCACATGGAGGGCGGGAACACGCCGTAGACCGAAGCAATCTCCACGCCCTCGCGGAAATACTCCGGATACCGCTTCAAAAACTCTGCAAATACGAGATTAAATTTAAAATGCCCTGCAAAATCGGGCAGATGAAAACGTGCTTTCATTCAGGATTCATCCTTTCTCCGTCCTGCCCGCGCAAAAGCGCCAGGCATGATATGTATAGTATACCATACTCACCCATGCGAGAATGTTAATATTCTGTGAACAAACCGTGTGCGAAGCACAGTTTCCGGTCAGCAGCTTGACATTTCCGCTTTGATATGCTATCATGAAACCGAAATATTCCTGCAAAAGGAGTGATCATATGAGTGCAACCGCGCTGAAAATCATCGCCGTCATCTGCATGACGCTCGATCATCTGAGCACATATCTCGGCGCGCCGCTGCCGCTTCGGTATATCGGCCGGATTGCAGCGGTCATCTTCTTTTTCTGTGCAGCGGAAAGCGCTGTTCATACGCACGACCGGAAAAAGTATCTGCTCCGGCTCTATAAAATGTCGCTGCTCATGACTGCTCTGTCCGTCGTTGTTCCGTTTATCCTGAACGGCTGGTTCCCGGACAAGAGCTTTCTGCCGCCGGAAAACAACATCTTCACAGAGCTTCTGCCCGGCGTATGGATTATTGACATTCTGGAGAGTACAAAGCAGGATCCGGCGCGGCGGAAAAAGCGGCTCCGCAATTTCATCCTGTATCAGCTTGCGACAATTCCGATCTGTATGGCACTGATCATGCTGATCGGTGATACGCTGCATGTGCCGGATCAGGTGCTGGGGTGGCCGCTCGGTTCGATTTTCATATCCGAGGGCAATCTCTGGCTGACGCTGATGATCCCGCTGTTTTATGCCCTGCGCGGCAGTAAAAAGAAGCTGACGATCGGGTATACTGCCTACTGCGCTGTATATGCACTGATTACCGTACCGCAGCTGCCTGCGCGGTTCTGTCGGTTCATCGTCGTGCGTGCGCCGCAGTTGCATGATCTGCTCACGAACGTGATCAGTCTGCTCGGATTTAATCCAAGAGAGCAAAGTCTTTCGCTGACGGAATCCCTGCTGCAATACAATTTCCAGAGCTTCATGATTCTGGCGCTGCCGCTGCTGCTGCTTTATAACGGCGAACGCGGCAAGGGGCACAAGAACTTCTTTTATGTCTATTATCCCGCGCATATCTATGTGCTGTATGTCATCTCGCATTTCTTACCCGCTTAAACGCATCCCCGCAGAGCACAAAACTCTGCGGGGATTCTTTGATTCACGTTATATCTCCGGCTCCTGCACCTCTGTCATTTCGTCCGGACAGCCGACATAGAGATCAATGTCAATTTCGGTACCGGTTTCCATGCAGAAGCGCATGACCGCCATGGACGGCGCAAGCATCGGCGCAGGCTCGTCATACCGCACCAGCGGCACCACCTGCAAAAGCAGCTGTGCGTCATAGGTCAGCTTGATCTTCCGCAGCAGATCGGCCTTGGTCAGCAGCGGATCAATGGTCTGCATCATCTGGTTCGCAATGTCGAGCCGCGTGCTTTTGACCGTCCCGAACCGCCACAGCGCATAGTCATAGGTCGTGCCGTTCAGCTTCACATCCCCGATGCTCTGGGTGCGCTCCGGCACAAGGCGCAGATACGCGGAAATCGCGTCCGGATCAAATTTTCCGGTGATCTGGAAATAGGTCATGCACTCGGTATGCTCCGTGTGATAATACACGCGCTTCATACCCTCCGGCAGCTGAAACTCCATGGCCATTGCTCACCCTCCGATCAGTGTGCGGATCTCCTGCTCTGCCGCACGGATCTCCGATTCAAATTCCCTTGCCGATATACGCATGGCGCCGTTGCCCAGAATAATGAGCTGCTCCAGCCCGTCCGAGGTCGCAACGCGCACGCGGTTCTCCTTCAAAAGCTGCTTGGACACACGCTCGATATACGAATCTGCGGTTTCCGCCTCCTTGGTATACACCACGCTGACACCGCCGTGCTGCTCGACCTCCCGGCCGTGCCCCTTGATTTTGTATGCGTCAAACACAAGAATGACCTCGCATTTGCGGTATCCCTGATAATTCTGCAAAATACCGAGCAGCCTGTCCCGCGCATGCTCCAGACTGTCCTTTGCGAGCGCTTTCAGCGAATCCCACGCAAAAATGATGTTGTAGCCGTCCACCAGCAGATATTCCTTCTCCGGCGGTGCGGGTACTTTGACATTCCCGTCCATGAGCTCCGCTGTTTTATTGCGGCGCATCGCCTTGGGCTGGTCGCGGTTGATCTTGCCGTAGGTGCGCTCATAGATCGCCATGAGCTCCTCGTCCCCTGCTGCCGGAAGCTGCGATACCCGCTGCGTCTGTTCCGGCAGGAGCTCCTCCTCCGGAAAATCATAACGGTGCGGCAGCACGGCGGGCAGATGCATATACATCGGCACCTCCTGCCAGTTGACACTGTATCCGGCTCCGTGCGAGCAGAAGATCGAATCAGCACTGTTTTCCAGGTCACTGTCCGCATCGTATCCGATCCGGGCAATGACGTCTTCCGCATCATGGCACGGACGGTATCCGGCCACGGACAGCGTCAGAATTCCCCTGCCCCTGGTATAGCTCAGCACCTCTGCGGCGTAATCATTCAGCTCCGAAACCGGTGCACTGCCGGTCAGAACGGCGTTCTCCCCGAGAATCTCCGGCGGTTCAAACTGTCCTGCACGCTGCTGTATATCGGTCATGGCACGGCCGACACATTCTGCAGGGACTTCCAGCGTGAATTCGTAATACGGCTCCAGCAGAATGCTCTCTGCGGAGCGCAGCCCCTGCCGCACGGCGCGGTAGGTCGCCTGCCGGAAGTCGCCGCCCTCGGTATGCTTCAGATGCGCCTTGCCGCTGACCAGCGTGATTTTCAGATCCGTAACCGGCGAGCCGGTCAGCACGCCGATATGTGTTTTCTCCAGCAAATGCGTCAGAATCAGACGCTGCCAGTTGCGGTCGAGCGCGTCCTCGGGACATCGTGTGCCGCATTGCAGACCGCTCCCCGCAGGCAGCGGTTCCAGCAGCAGATGCACCTCCGCATAATGCCGCAGCGGCTCGTAATGCCCGACGCCCTCCACAGCCTCCGCAATCGTTTCGCGGTAGGTGACGGCGCCGCTGTCAAACGTGATCGCATACCCGAACCGCTCCGCAACCTGCTTCGTCAGCACCTCCAGCTGCACCGCGCCCATCAGCTGCACAAAAATCGCTCTTGCGCGGGCATCCCACTCCACATGCAGCTGCGGATCCTCCGCCTCCAGCTGCTGAAAATGTATCATCGCATCCTGCGGCGCAACCGTTTCCGGCAGCAGCACGCGGTAGCGCATGACCGGCGTCAGCATCGCCTCCGCAGTATTTTCGCAGCAGCCGATACCGAGCCCCGCAAAAGCGGCGGTCAGGCCGGTCACCGCGCAGACAGCGCCGGGCTCCGCTTCATCTGCGGGCAAATATTTCGCACCGGAATAAAACCGGATGCCGGTCACCTTTTCGGTATATTCCGTATGGTCCGCACCTGTATAGCGCAGCTCATCCCGGTTATGCAGCGTTCCGCCGCGGATTTTCAGATAGGTCAGGCGGTTGCCCTTGGCATCCGCGGAAATCTTGAACACATGTGCGCCGAAGGCTTCCGGACGCGCCGGCTCCTTTGTATACTGCGCGAGAATTTGCAGCAGCGACTCCACACCGACCAGTTCCCTCGCCGCCCCGAAGCAGACCGGAAAGATCTGACGCGCCGCGATTGCATCCCGCAGCATCTCCTGCGAAAGCGTATCTTCCGCAAAATAAGCGGTCATCAGCGCCTCCGAGCAGGCCGCCGCATTCTCGCAGACGGTTTCATAATCCGTATCAAACTGCACGCATCCCGCAGACAGTCTGCCTTGCAGCTCCTGTATGAGCGCGGTTTCCGTGCGGTCAGAGAGATCCATTTTGTTGACGAATAAGATCACGGGGACGCCGCAGCGCTCCAGCAGTTTCCACAGTGTCCGGGTGTGGCTCTGCACGCCGTCCGTTCCGCTGATGACCAGCACAGCGTAATCCAGCACATGCATGATGCGCTCGGTTTCCGCGGAAAAATCCACATGCCCCGGCGTATCGAGCAGTGTGAACACGGTATCCCCGAGCGTCACGGACGCCTGATGCGCAAACACCGTGATGCCGCGGCTGCGTTCAATCTCGCTGGTATCCAGCCAGGAATCGCCGTGATCGACACGGCCGCGCTTACGGATTTCGCCTGTCCGGAACAGCAGCGCTTCGGCCAGTGTGGTCTTTCCGGCATCCACATGCGCCATCAGACCGACTGTGAGCTGTTTCATGCAGCCCCCCCTTTCCGTTTTTTTGTGTTATTTAGATTATAGCATATTATACCGAAAAGTGCAATGGGAGAAGTGTAAAAAAAGCGAACGCTGTGTAAAATGGGAGTAACAGCGGAGGTGCATGTTTGCCTGCGGCAAACTGCACAGTTTCGCTTTGCGAAACAGGGGGCACTGCCGCCTTACAGCATATTATCCCGCAAAAAGCAAGCGGAGAAAGCGGATATTCTGTGGTTCATATAAGCACTTACGGCGCGCCGAAACAAAGCATTGGCCAGGCTATTTGCGTTAAGCCCGGCCAAATACTATTATTTTGACTTTGACAGGAAAGCCCTTGATCAGATCATTTTTCCGGCCGGTCAGTATCTTGCAATTCCGGCCGATCTGTGCTATAATAAGAAAGCAAAAAAAAGACGCATCATTCTCTGCACACAGCAGAGAACGATACGCAGAGGGTTGTTTGCTCCCCATGGCATTGCGGTACGGGGAGCAACATGAAAAAAGGGGGATTTCGGGAGCAGCTTATGTCTCCCAAAAGGAGGTTATCGAAAGGTCGGTGTCATCAGTGCACCGGATGATATAAAAATCTGCCGAGGGCTTTATTCAGCTTCTCCTGCTCGGCTTCGTCCGTGACGAATGCCTCAAGCTGGAGCGGCTGCTCTCTGTCGAGCGTAAAAATGCCCATGATGGACTTGGCATCGACGGAATAGCTGCCGACATGAAGCTGTGCCTCAAAGCGGAAGCGGCTCATGATGTTGACAAAGTCAGAAACATCTGCGATCTCGGGGAGATGAACGGTCGTTACGTACATCGGTAAATCCTCACCTTTCGCGGGCCGAATACGGCAGAATCATCGGAAAAAACAGCGGTGACGGGGCGCAGCGCCGAACAGTCTGCCGAGAGGGTTGACATACTGCTGCCGAATGCGTGCTCCCGCACACCAAAACGTTTTGGAGGGTTGTCATGAATTACCCTAGGCTCAATATTACACTAGAATCGTGAAAAAGTCAAGTGAATTCGCGGCTTTTTGTACACCTGACCGATTTTTCGCACGGGTTTCGCATTTCTTTTTTGCAATCCGAATAAACTGTTGGGGTTGCACAACGCAAGAATGTTGAAATTGTGCACTATAAACAGGAGAGAAACATGGAATTCAAGATCATGACACTGGGCTGCAAGGTCAACCAGGCGGAGGGCTCCGGACTGGCGCAGGCGCTCCGGGAAATGGGACTGACAGAGGCGCAGAACGCCGCTGACGCCGCCGTCCTGATTGTCAACAGCTGTGCCGTCACCGCAGAGAGCGTCCGCAAGGCAAAGCAGCTCCTGCGCAGCCTCAGACGGCGGAATCCGCAGGCAAAGCTGATTCTGACCGGCTGCTGGCCGCAGGCCTTCCCGGAGGACGACTTTGAGGACGCCGATTTCGTCACCGGCACGAAAAACCGGGATGACCTGCTCGCATGGATTGCGCAGGCGCATGCCGAGGCGCAGACGCGCTGCATCGTGCCGTATCAGACCGGCGATGCCTTTTCCGCGCTGCCATGCGCGGATACGACACGCACCCGTGCATTCCTGAAAATCCAGGACGGGTGCAACCAGTTTTGCAGCTACTGTATCATCCCCTTTTCCCGCGGACGGTGCCGCTCCATGCCGCCGGAGCGTCTGGAGGCTGAGGTTCAGGCGCTGGCTGAGGCAGGCTTCCGCGAGATCGTCCTGACCGGCATCAACCTCGGATTCTTCGGGCTGGATACCGGACAGACGCTCGCAGAGGCGGTCGCGGCCGCCGCAAAGCATCCGGGTGTCCTGCGCGTGCGGCTCGGTTCTCTGGAGCCGGAGCGCATGGATCAGCAGACGCTCTCCGCGCTCGCTGCCTGCGAAAAATTCTGCCCGCAGTTTCATCTGTCTTTGCAGAGCGGCTGCGACAGCGTATTAAAGCGCATGAACCGCCGCTACACTTCCGCAGAATACCGGGACCTCGCTGCACGCATCCGCAGCATCTTCCCGCATTCTGCCCTGACCACCGATGTCATCGTCGGCTTTCCGGGAGAAACGGACGCCGATTTTGAGGAAACCCTCCGCTTTGTGCAGGAAATCGGATTTGCGAAGGTACATGTTTTTCCGTATTCTCCCCGCACCGGCACCAGAGCCGCAGCCTTCCCGGATCAGATCCCGCAGAGCGTCAAATCCGAACGCGCCGCAAGGCTCTCCAAGCTGGCGGATGACATCCGGCGCACGCATCTGGCGCGGCAGGTCGGACAGACTGTGCAGGTGCTCGTCGAGGGTGAGAAACAGCAAAATGCACAGCGGTTTTACCAAGGTCACACGCCGGATGGTACAGTTGTGAAAATTTTTCAGGAAAATGCAGAAAAGGGTTTGCAGAATTCCGCGATTTGTGTTACAATAGAGGGGTACGAGGATGACTGTCTGACCGCGCGTGTCTGACTGCCGCCGCAGACGGCTCATTCGATTTCCCAATATATACTATGTTACTGGAGGCTGATTCGTTCATGGCTGTTTATCGTATTTATACCGAGAAAAAGCCGCAATATGCCGTAGAAGCACAGTCTGTGCTGTCCGACCTGCGCACCGCGCTGCGTCTGGACGTGCAGGGCATCCGCGTGCTGAACCGCTACGACGCCGACCATATTGAAGCGGAGGATTTCCAGCGTGCAATCCCGACCGTGTTTTCCGAGCCCGCCGTTGACTACGTCTACGAAAAGCTGCCGATGCTCTCAAACCAGGAGCGCGTCTTTGCCGTGGAGTATCTCCCCGGTCAGTTTGACCAGCGCGCAGATTCCTGTGAGCAATGTATCCAGATTCTGAACGGAAAAGAGCGCTGCCGCGTCCGCAATGCGCGCATCTACATCGTTTCCGGTCTGCTGACGGATGCCGAGTTCGACAAGCTCAAGGCATATCTGATCAACCCGGTCGAAAGCCGCGAGGCTTCGCTGGAAACGGTGGAAACGCTCGATATGAACTATGCGATTCCGGAAACCGTCGAAACGCTGGACGGCTTCACTGCGCTCGATGAAGCAGGCAGAAAGGCGTTCCTTGCAAAGTACGGCCTCGCAATGGATCTGGACGACGTCGCATTCTGCCAGGCATATTTCCGCGACACCGAGCACCGTGATCCGACAATCACCGAAATCCGCATGATCGACACCTACTGGAGCGATCACTGCCGCCACACCACATTCCTGACGACGATCGACAATGTCAAAATCGAAACGCCGTATATCAAGGATACCTATAATGAATACCTCGCAGCGCGCAAGGCGCTCGGCAGAGAGAAGAAGCCTGTCACGCTCATGGACATGGCAACCATGGCGATGCGCAAGCTGAAGGCGGACGGCAAGATCCCGGCGCTCGACGAGAGCGAAGAGATCAACGCATGCTCCGTCAAAATCAAGGTTGACACCGACAAGGGGCAGGAGGACTGGATCCTCATGTTCAAGAACGAAACGCACAATCACCCGACAGAGATTGAGCCGTTCGGCGGCGCTGCAACCTGTCTGGGCGGTGCAATCCGTGATCCGCTCTCCGGCAGAAGCTACGTCTATCAGGCCATGCGCGTGACCGGTGCGGCGAATCCGCTTGTTCCGGTCGCAGATACGATTCCCGGCAAGCTGCCGCAGAGAAAAATCACCGTCGGCGCAGCCAACGGTTACAGCTCCTACGGCAACCAGATCGGTCTGGCAACGGGACATGTTTCCGAGGTCTATCATCCGGGCTATGTTGCAAAGCGTCTGGAAATCGGCGCGGTTGTCGGCGCTGCACCGGCGGAAAATATCCGCAGAGAGCGTCCGGCGCCCGGTGACATCATCATTCTGCTGGGCGGCAAAACCGGCCGCGACGGCTGCGGCGGTGCAACCGGTTCCTCCAAGTCCCATACGCTGGAATCCCTGACGCACTGCGGTGCAGAGGTTCAGAAGGGCAATCCGCCCGAGGAGCGCAAGCTCCAGCGTCTGTTCCGCGATCCCGCAGTCACCAAGCTGATCAAGCGCTGCAACGACTTCGGCGCAGGCGGCGTTTCCGTCGCAATCGGTGAGCTGACCGACGGTCTGGACATCGACCTCAACGCTGTTCCGAAAAAGTATGACGGCCTGGACGGCACCGAGCTTGCCATCTCCGAATCGCAGGAGCGCATGGCGGTTGTCGTCGCACCGGAGGATGTGGACGCCTTCATGGCTGCGGCTGCAAAGGAAAACCTCCTCGCAACGGTCGTGGCAAAGGCAACCGATACGAACCGCCTCCGCATGAACTGGAACGGCAAGACCATTGTCGATCTCTCCCGCGAATTTCTGAATTCCAACGGCGCAGAAAAGCACACCGACATTGTGGCGGCAGCACCGACCAAAATGCCGGAGCGCGACGAGCGCTTTGAGGATACCCCGGACGGCTGGCGCGAGCTGATGAGCAGCCTCAATATCTGCTCGCAGAAGGGTCTTGTCGAAAAGTTTGACTCGACAATCGGCGCAGGCACCGTCCTGATGCCCTACGGCGGCGTCTATCAGCTGACACCGGCACAGGCCATGGCAGCCAAGATTCCGGTGCTCAAGGGCGAAACCTCGACCTGCTCGATCATGGGCTGGGGCTTCAACCCGGTCATTTCCGAGCACTCCCCGTATCACGGTGCAATCTATGCGGTCATCGAATCGGTCGCAAAGGTCATCGCTGCGGGCGGCTCCTGGCATCAGTGCTGGCTGACCTTCCAGGAGTATTTTGAGCGCACCCAGAACAATCCCAGACGCTGGGGCAAGCCGTTCTCCGCGCTGCTCGGCGCTTTCCGTGCCCAGCTGGAGCTCTCCTGTGCATCCATCGGCGGCAAGGATTCCATGTCCGGCACCTTTGAAAATATCGACGTCCCGCCGACTCTCGTTTCCTTTGCGGTTTCCACAGCGGATACCAAGCGCGTGATCTCCACCGAGTTCAAGGAGGCCGGCAGCACGGTCATCCGGATTGCGCCGGAGTATTCCAGCAGCGGTCTGCCGAACTGGGAGAGCGTCCGTGCAGTATTTGATCAGGTTGAAAAGTTGATCTCCGACGGCAGAGCCAAGGCAATCTGGTCCGTCGAAAACGGCGGCGTCGCAGAGGGTCTTGCAAAGATGGCATTCGGCAACCACATCGGCTTTGAATTCACCAAGGTGCTGCCGGAGCGCGTCCTCTTTGATCCGTGCGCGGGTTCGTTCATCATCGAACTGAACGGCGCTGCCAAGCCCGGCGAGGAGGTCATCGGCAGAACGACCGAACAGTACAAGATTTTCAGCGATACGCAGACGATCAGCCTCGACACGCTCCAGAAGGCGTGGGAGGGCAAGCTCGAATCTGTATTCCCCTGCCGCATCAAGACCGCATTTGCAACCATCGAGGCCTATTCGCACAAGGCCGCGACGCGTCCTGCACCGGCTGTCAAGACCGCAAAGCCGCGCGTGCTGATTCCGGTGTTCCCGGGCACAAACTGCGAATACGATACCGCAAGAGCATTTGAGCGCGCAGGCGCCGTGCCGGAAATCCTTGTCGTGCGCAATCTCTCCGCAAATGACATTGAGCAGTCCGTGGAGGCTGCGGTCAAGCTGATTGAGAATTCCCAGATGATTATGATTCCGGGCGGCTTCTCCGGCGGTGACGAGCCGGACGGCTCCGGCAAGTTCATCACGGCATTCTTCCGCAACCCGAAGGTCACGGAGGCTGTGCATAACCTGCTGAAAAACCGCGACGGCCTGATGCTCGGCATCTGCAACGGCTTCCAGGCGCTCGTCAAGCTGGGCCTTGTCCCCTACGGCGAAATCACCGACATGAGCGAGAATTCCCCGACGCTGACGTTCAACACGATTGCGCGCCACCAGAGCATGATGGTCACCACGCGCATTGCGTCGAACAAATCGCCGTGGCTGGCTGCCTGCGAGGTCGGCGACCTGCACACGATCCCGATTTCCCACGGCGAAGGCAGATTCATCGCCTCCGGCTCGCTGCTCCAGCGCATGGCAAACAACGGCCAGATCGCAACACAGTATGTTGATCTCTCCGGACGTCCGACCATGGACATCCGCTTCAATCCGAACGGCTCTGTGGACGCGATTGAGGGCATCACCTCGCCAGACGGCAGAGTGCTCGGCAAAATGGGACACAGCGAGCGTATCGGCGAGCTGGTCTGCAAGAACGTACCGGGTGAAAAGGATCAGAAGATCTTTGAAAGCGGCGTCAGATATTTTGCTGACTGATGACAAAACAACCGTCCCTCCGGCTCCGCGCCGGAAGGACGGTTTTCTGTATCATCAGAACCTGCATTGATAAAAAGAGCGCTGCTGTACTGTTTGTACAGCAGTGCTCTTTGTTGTATTCACTGAAAAGAAATCAGCGATAATAGTAAGCAAGCCAGCAATTCGTATACGGAGAATACGTTGCATTGTGCTTGTACAGTCCGCACTGACCCCATTTTGAGGTCACAGTGATTGTAGAACCGGATACAGAATTAATGACAGCAGAATGCTGAAGGGCATTATTGCTGTTAGAGAAATATGTCATCTTGCGGTTCGCAGCGGCAACGCTCGTCCGTTTGTAACTTCCGTCCTTCCAGTATGCGCTCGGATCATTGATCCACTTATCATTGCTTGTAGACTGTTGATACCACGCATAGGAATGGCAGTTATATTTTCCGGAAGCTAATGCCAACAGTTCTGCATTCGGATAAGCAGCAGTATATTGCAGAGTAATTTTCATTCTCTGCCAGAACGAAAGCGGCTCGGATGAATTCAAGTATGCGGCAACAGCGGTTCCTTTCGGCGTATAGACATATGTGATGGTTGCACTGTCCCGAACTGACTGCATGTCATTCAGAATGGTGCTGTCCTTGCAATTCTTCTCAGTCAGATCGAACAGAAGACTGTTTGTAAACTCACCGTACACAGGAGAAGCAACCTTATCCTCCATCTTGGATGCAACATTCTTGACGAATCTGCACTTGTCCTTCTTGCTGAACTTGGTCGTGACAAAGTCCTGTGCCAGCAGAACTTCCATGTTGGTCAGTCTGAACACATCGTCATCAGCGGATGCGTCGGTCAGAACTTCCTCATCACAATACTTGTCCAGCAGCACAGTGGCAACGTCATCACGGTCAGCCAACTCCTGCACGCCGTTAAAGGTGTCCATCATCAGATCCACGCCGACCTGAACATCTTCAAAAGCATAAATGTCATAGAAATAAGGATAATCGAGAACAGCCTCAACAAGTGCGTCGGTCGTCATGCGATCCAGCATGTACTGCGGCAGCTGAAGCATCTCACCGTTCGCTGCACGATCCTCAGAAGTCTGGAATGCCTTGGACAGAATCACGCGGTTGTAAAAGCTCTCCGCAGTTGTATAGTCCTTAATTGTGTAATCCATCGGTTTCTCAGCAGCAGCAGCGGAAAACGGTGCGGTGGTTACGGTCAGAACAGTGAGAACAGATGTTACGATTGATACGAGTTTTTGTTTCATTTTCTTACTCCTTTTTTCATAATTCATCCGAAGATACATTGCGCAATATTCAACCGGATGTATATATTATATCAGATTATCCGCAGATTGTCAACTTTTTCGGACGATTATTCACCGTTTTATCTTGTTAGCAGCAAGATATTTTTAACCGTAGCAGAATAGGTGAAAATCACCTGTGATAGATTATGTTAAAACTGCGCATAATAAATACGCATACAAATTTCCGGGTATTTTCCACAAAGATGAACGCACATTATTGTTAAATCTGCGACGCCGATACAACAAATTGTATAGACATGTCCATATCCAAACAGAGAGAAAAAGAGAGCTGCTGCGTGGTGCAGCAACTCTCTTTGCTTGTTGTAAGCTGACGAATCAGCGGCAGTAATACTTCAGAATGTTGCAGTAGGTATACGGGCAGTTGCGCGTCGTGTGACGATATACTCCATACGGACCCCACTTGGATTCCAGTGTCACAGCACCATATGCCGAAACGACAATCGCGGAGTGTTCAGGAGAATTGCCGGAGAAGAATTCGAGCTTGCGGCCGCCGGAAATCATGGACGTTTCATGATAGCTGCCATCGTTCCAATATGCGCTCGGATTCGGCATCCAGTGATTATTACTGGTTGAGGTCGAGTAGAACGCATAGGAATGGCAGTTATATTTGCCGGATGCGCTGCGGTATCTCGTTGCGGTCGGGTATTGGCTGTCAGCATATCTGTTCATATCATTGATTTCAGACTGTGTAAACGGCTCCGACGACGATTGCGTTGTAGAAACTCTTGTACCGTTCGGTGTCTTCACATATGCGCCATCTCTGACCTTCTCCATATTCTTCTGGAGAGCGCTGTCCTTGGTATTTTCCGCGGTCAGCTCAAACATCAGGTTACTGGTGTATTCACCGTACACCGGAGAAGCAGCCTTGTCCGCCAGCTTTGAAGCGACTGTCTTGGTGTACTTGGACTTCTCTTTCTTGGAGAGCTTCGTCGTAACAAAGTTCTGAGAAAGCAGGATTTCCATGTTGGTCAGTCTGAACACATCCTCATCCGCAGATGCGTCTGTCAGAACTTCCTCATCGCAATACTTGTCCAGAAGAACGGATGCAACGTCATCACGGTCAGCCAGTTCCTGCACGCCGTTGAAGTGCTCCATCATCAGATCAAAGCCGTCCTGTGCATTGTCAAATGCATAGACATCGCAGAAGAACGGATAATCAAGAACAGCCTCAGCCAGTGCATCGGTTGTCATGCGATCCAGCATATACTGCGGCAGCTGAAGCATTTCACCGCGCGCAATGCGATCATCGGACTGCTGCCAGGACTTGGACAGAACCACGCGGTTATAGAAACTCTCTGCGGTGGTGTAATCCTTGATTGTGTAGTCCGCCGGCTTCTCAGAAGCTGCTGCGGAGAACGGAACGGTTGTTGCTGCGAAAACGGTGAGTACAGATGTGATGATTGCTGCGATGTTGTGTTTCATTTGAGATACTCCTTTTTCTTATTATATCCTGAGTTTATCATGCGCACGATTCAACCGGATGTATACATTATAGCAAATCGCTTCAAAAATGTCAATAGTCTGCGATATCTTTTATAGTTTTATCTTGCTTCGCCCGTCAATTCTCGGAATAAAAGTAGAAACGAAGAAAACGTGTGTTCATGTCGTTCTGTTAAATATAAGAATATTGCGATTCTGAACAAATTCCTGAAATTATTCACACATGTGGCGCTGACAGTTTCTTCCGCTTCACTGCTGATATATAACAAACTGTACAATCATACCGGCAGCGCAGCTCCGCCCCGACAGGTATCGCCGCTGATAATCTGCATAAAAAAGAGAGTCGCTGCAAGGTGCAGCAACTCTCTTTGATGCATTGGTGCAAATTATGCGCGCTGGAAGAAACCGAGGCAGTAGTAGGTGTACGGGCTGTCGTTCCAGACGTGACGATACAGACCGCAGGAACCCCACTTAGATCTCATTGTGAGCACATTGTTGGAGTAAGAGTAAACAATCGCGGAGTGGATCGGGAAGCCGTTCGGATACTCCGGGCTGTTCTTTGCGATGTAAACAGCCTTACGGCCGGAAACGATCGAATTTGCGCCGACATAGCTGCCGTCATTGACATACGCAACCGGATTGTTCATCCAGTGCTTGTTGCTGGAAGAAGTAGAATACCATGCATAGGAATGGCAGTTGTACTTTTTGGATGCGCTGCGCAGTTTTACTGCATTCGGATACGCCGAAGCACAAGAAGCGTCGTAGGAGTTGATCTGAGCCTGTGTCAGCGGCTCGGTATCATTCGCAATGGTGGGAACCTGCGTACCGTTCGGGGTCGTGACATAGGAAGAATATCCGCGATCTCTTGCCTCAGCCATGTCGCTCAGGAGCGCGCTGTCTGCGGAATTGTTCTCCAGCAGATCGAACAGCAGACCATTGGTGTATTCACCGTACACCGGAGAAGCAACCTTCTCTTCCATCTTGGAAGCGACGGTCTTCACGAACTTGCACTTTTCCTTCTTGCTGAACTTGGTCGTAACGAAATCCTGGGACATCAGAATCTCCATGTTGGTCAGTCTGAGCACATCAGAGTCAGCAGCAGCGTCCGTCAGGACCTCTTCGTCGCAGTACTTGTCAAGCAGAACGGATGCAACGTCATCACGGTCAGCCAGCTCCTGCACGCCGTTGAAGTGTTCCATCATCAGATCGACACCGACCTGAACATCATCGAACGCATAAACGTCGCAGAAGAAAGGATAATCCAGAACCGCCTCAACCAGGGCATCGGTCGTCAAGCGGTCAACCAGGTATGCCGGCAGCTGAACCATTTCGCCGCGCTCTGCACGGTCTACGGTCTGCTGCCACGCCTTGGAAAGAACAACACGATTGTAGAAGCTCTCTGCGGTCGTGTAATCTTTGATCGTGTAGTCCGCTGCCTTGTCAGCTGCCATTGCAGAGAACGGAGCGGATGTGACGGTCAGAACAGTGAGAACAGATGTTACGATTGATACAATTTTGTGCTTCATTGAGATACTCCTTATCATATTTTTTCATAATATTGCTATGCTTCATCCCGTGTTTTATTGGCCAATAATCAACCGGATGTATATATCATACCAGATTTTTTTAGAAATGTCAATAGCATTCGGCTTTTTTCTATTGTTTTATCTTGCCATATGTCATGACACGCGAAAAAACATGTATCATCAGATAATACATGCATTCCAAATTCATGTTAAATATAACATCGTTGCTCTTGACATACACTCTTTATTATTTTACTTCCACGGGGATCTGCAATTCGCCCAGATTCGCACCTGATAAATAACAAATAGTACAGTTCGCGCAAGGCATAATCCGCGTCGAAAAAGGCAAAATCATCCTATTTTTCAACAAGCCCGCTTCAGACATGCAAAACAAAAGAGAGCTGCCGCAAATACAGCAACTCTCTTTGAATCATGTATGCAAATAATCAGCGAACAGCAAAAGCAAGGTAATAATAGGAATACGGGCAGTTGGACCAAGTGTGACGGTACAGACCGAACTGTCCCCACTTGGACTGAAGAACAAGTGAACCAGTTGTTCCGCTATACGAATATACGTTTGCAGAATGCATCGGATAACCGTTCGGATATTTCGGGCTATTATATGCACGATAAAGCACCTTCGAACCGACATTGTTGTTTTGTGTCCAATGATAGCTTCCGTCATTGATGTATGCATACGGTTCACTCAGCCAGATATTATTGCTCGTAGACTGAGAATACCATGCATAGGAATGGCAGTTATACCTTGCAGATGCGCTGCGAAGTTTTGTAGCGGCCGAATAATAGGTTTGACAATATCCATCATATTCACTGATCTGTGTCTGCGAAAGCGGCTCAACATTAGACGCTCTTCCCTGAACAGGCGACCCATTCGGTGTGTAAACCGTGACCAGGAACGATTCGCCATCCTTGACCTCATTCAGATTCTTCAGGAAATTGCCATCCTTGAAATTCTCCTCAGCCAGATCAAACAGCAGATTGTTGGTGAATTCACCGTAAACCGGAGAAGCAGCCTTGTCTTCCATCTTGGAAGCAACCGCCTTAACGAACTTGTTCTTCTCCTTCTTGCTGAGCTTCGCCGTGAAGAAGTCCTGGGTGAGAAGAATCTCCATATTAGTCAGCCTGAACACTTCACCGTCCGCAGACGCTTCATCCGTCAGAACCTCCTCGCCGCAGTACTTATCCAGCAGAACAGAAGCGACGTCATCACGGTCAGCCAGCTCCTGCACGCCGTTGAAGTGCTCCATCATCAGATCAAAACCGTCCTGAACATCGTCGAATGCATAAACATCATTGAAGTAAGGGAAATCGAGAACCGCCTCAGCCAGTGCGTCAGTCGTCATGCGATCCAGCATGTACTGCGGCAGCTGGAGCATTTCGCCGCGCTCGGCACGATCCTCAGAGGTCTGGAATGCCTTGGACAGAACCACACGGCTATAAAAACTCTCTGCTGTAGTGTAATCCTTGATTGTGTAATCTGCCGTTTTTTCAGCTGCGGAGGCAGCGAACGGCGCAGTTGTTACGGTCAGTACAGAAAGTACAGAAGCAACGATTGATACAAGTCTTTGTTTCATAGTAAGATACTCCTTGTCATAATGTTGTATTGATGTTGTATTGATACCCTAAGTTGCTATTGCGCAATATTCAACCGGATGTATATATCATACCAGATTTCCACTTGAATGTCAATAGCTCCAAATTTGTTTCACAATTCTATATTGCGTTTTACAGAAACCGCACAAAAGCGAGATGATGCATTGATTTCGCAGCGCAGTGCGCTTGTTAAATATAAGATCACTGCTTTTCACGACACAAATTTCATAATTTCTTAATCTGTCCAAATCAATCACATTATATAACAATCTGTACAAAATAGCATCTCAAAATTCCATTGATTTCAGACTCGAAAAGACAAAATTCTGACATTTTCAAACCCGTAAGAGAAAAAAGAGAGCTGCCGCAAATGCAGCAACTCTCTTTGGATTTATTTCAGTGAATCAGGCGCGCTTAAAACCATAGAGATCAAAATAAGAATACGGGCAATTTGTCACACTATGGCGATACAGTCCGCATTGACCCCACTTAGAGGTCACCTTCTGAATCGCGTTATTGGAATACGAATAGAGGATTGCGGAATGTATCGGGAATCCATCCGGATAATCCGGGGAATTCTTTGCAACGTACACAAGCTTAAGACCCGAAGAAAGCTTTGATGCGCTGACATAGCTTCCGTCACTAACATACAGTGCCGGATTGTTCATCCAATGCGAGTTGCTCGTAGACTGGGAATACCACGCATAGGAATGGCAGTTATACTTACCGGACGCATCGCGCAGTTTGGTTGCATTCGGATAATCGCGGGCGCACAAAGCGTTAATAACCATAATCTGGCTCTGTGTAAGCGGTTCCGAATCGTGGTAAGTCGTGCCAACCTTCGTGCCCTTCGGCGTCGTAACATAGCCGGGGCCGTATCCGTCTTTGACATCCTGCACATTCTTCAGCAGACCGCCGTCATTGAAATTCTTCTCAGCAAGGTCGAACAGAAGATTGTTGGTGAAGTCACCGCAAACCTCAGAAGCCAGCTTGTCTTCCATCTTGGAAGCGACGCTCTTGACGAACTTGTTCTTTTCCTTCTTGGTGAACTTGGTCGTAACAAAGTCCTGGGACATCAGAATCTCCATGTTGGTCAGTCTGAACATCTCTGAATCCGCATCAGCGGAATCTGCCTCCATCATGACGTCCTCATCGCAATACTTATCCAGCAGCACAGAAGCAACGTCATCACGGTCAGCCAGCTCCTGCACGCCGTTGAAAGTATCCATCATCAGATCGAAGCCGACCTGAACATCATCGAACGCATAGACATCATAGAAGAACGGATAGTCAAGAACTGCCTCAACCAGTGCGTCCGTCGTCATGCGGTCGAGCATATACTGCGGCAGCTGAAGCATCTCGCCGCGCTCCACGCGGTCTTCCGACTGCTGCCATGTTTTAGAAAGGGTAACACGGTTATAAAAGCCTTCTGCGGTTGTGTAATCCTTGATTGTGTAATCTGCCGGATTCTCCGCTGCGGATGCAGCGAACGGCATGGTTGTTACGGTCAGTGCCGAAAGTACAGATGCAACGATTGATACGAGCTTTTGTTTCATTTCAAATACTCCTTGTCATTTTTCTTGTCATAATTTTGCTGTGTTTATCCTGCATTTTATCGCGCAATAATCAACCGGATGTATACATCATATCAGATTTCCAAGGAAATGTCAATAGCTCCCGAATTATTTTCTGATTCCCGCTTGCCCGAAGTGCATAAAATCGAAAGCGACGTATACACGTGTTATTCATCATGCTGTGCTCATGTTAAATATCAATTCTTTGCAACAAAAGCGCAATCTTCATAATTTCTTAATCCGTCAAAATTGTGTTTGGACCGCCTTGCGGCCGTTCATCAATATAACAATCTGTACAGTATATCTGATACAAAAATACATACTCCGCTGTCCGCATAGTAAAAGCAGAACAATACAAAATATCAAATGCAAAGCAAAAGAGAACCGCCGCACGTCGGTGCAGCAGTTCTCTTTTTCATCACAGATCAGTACACTGCTTTCAAGCGTACCGGAAGCCGAATCCGTCAGACGGAATCAGCGATAGAAGCAATAATACTTGCAGTTCGTGTACGGAGAGTTGGTCAGGCTGTGACGGTACAGTCCGCACTTGCCCCACTTGGAATTCACAGTGATCGTAGAGTTGGAAACAGAGTAAACGATCGAGGAATGCTGGAGGGTGTTCTTGCTGCGGTCAACATAGATAATTTTGCGGCCGGCTTTCGCAGTCGTGGTCTGCTTATAGCTCTTATCGGTCCAGTATGCGCTCGGGTTATTGATCCACTTATTGTTGGAAGTGGAGGTAGAATACCACGCATAAGAATGGCAGTTGTACTTGCCGGAAGCGCTGCGCAGTCTTTTTGCCTTCGGATATGCAGCGTCATATTTCTTATTGATGCTGCTGATCTGGGAGGAAGAAAGCGGCTCCGTCGAATATGCAGTCGCAGCCACCTTTGTGCCGTTCGGGGTCTTGACATAGGTGCTGGTTGCTTTGCCGTCGCGGACAGTCTGCATGTCCTTCAGCAGACCGCTGTCCTTGGAGTTCTCCTCAGTCAGGTCAAATACCAGATTGTTGGTAAAGTCGCCGTACACCGGCGAAGCAATCTTATCATCCATCTTGGATGCGATGTTCTTGACGAACTTGCTCTTCTCCTTCTTGTCGAGCTTCGTCGTAACAAAGTCCTGAGAAAGCAGAACCTCAAGGTTGGTCAGTCTGAACACTTCCGCATCCGCAGAAGATGCATCCGTCAGAACCTCTTCGCCGCTGTACTTATCAAGCAGAACAGAAGCAACATCATCGCGGTCTGCCAGCTCTCTTACGCCGTTAAAGGTCTGCATCATCAGATCGACGCCTTCCTGGACATCATCAAACGCATAAATGTCATAGAAATAAGGATAATCGAGGACAGCCTCGACCAGAGCATCGGTGGTCATACGGTTCAGCATATATGCCGGCAGCTGGAGCATTTCGCCGCGCTCATTGCGGTCATCGGAGTTCTGCCAGGACTTGGACAGAACAACACGGTTGTAATAGCTCTCGGCAGCTGCATAATCCTTGATCGTGTAATCCGTTGTTTTTCCAGCAGCAGCAGCAGTAAACGGTGCGGTCGTAACAGTCAGGACAGTGAGAACGGATGTTACGAGTGATACGATTTTTTGTTTCATAATAATACTCCTTTTATCGTTTGTCAAATGTAATCCTGAATTATACTGCGCAATATGAACCCGGATGTTTCATATTATACCAGATTGATACTGAAAAGTCAACCTTGAAGAAATAGTTTACTGTGTTATATTACAGCGCAGGTACGCACGGATTCGCACAGTGTAGTCCGGCAAGAAATCAGTTGTATTGTTTTATGTTAAAATGAGAAGCGGAAAACTTTGTACAAATTAACGAATTCTTTCAACCATGAAAACACGCGAATTTTCTTATTTTTCCTCCCGTGCTATTAACAAATCGAACAGAAACGGCGGCAGGAACAGCAAAGCCGCGTATTCAAATCATTTGATCTGCACCCCGCTTCTGCTCCAAAAAGATTATTATGCTATAATAATAAAAAAAGTGCCGGAAGCACTGCCGCCCGCATATGTCAGTGATGATACCGGCGCGCGACTGTTCAGTTATGCGGTGCGGTCAGATCAACAGCGTGCGGCAGTCAGCTGACCGGCTCCAATCGCCACCGGGCATTCCGGTTAATCTGTCCGGTTCCCCAACTGACAGGTGTATCATTGAATGGACTGCTCCGCATTCTCTTCGGTTCGGAACAGTCAATGCCGTGCTCCGTTGCGGACTTGCGCTTGACTTTCCGTCAATAAAATGCTATACTTAATACATATCTGAATCCGCAAAGCTGCATCCGTCATGTACTATATGTTATAGTGTAAATACGGTAAACCGGAAATAAAGGAGTGTTTTTCATTGAGACGCTATACGCCGAAGCGCAAAATTGCAGACGGAATTATCTGCTTCCTTGTTGCTGCCATCATGATCATACTGATGATCGTGCAGTATCAGAGCACATCCAGCAATGCAAGGCTGTACACAGTACCGGTGACCGGGACTGTGCAGCAATGCGAATCCTATCAGAAGAAAGTCAGGAGCGGACGCCACGGCAGTAAAGTCAAAACATATTACGCAATCACAATCGGCTATGAAACTGATTCCGGTCAGAAGCGGACAATCGAACGGAGAGAGCAGACCAGATCTTACCAAAAGGGTGAGGAAGTGGCACTGATGTGCAATGCAGACACAGGTGAAGCGGTACGGAAAAGCGAAACTGTGCAGGATCCAAAGATATACATTTTTCTGAGTTTGTTTTCACTGGCTATGATCACAGGCGGTGTGCTTGGTGTGAAGCGCGGTCTGAATGAACTGTAACGATTTGCAGTCCCTTACAGCCCGCCTCCTCCTCCACAGGCGCAGCGTATCGACAAAACATAAAACGACCGGCGGAGTATTGCACTCTGCCGGTCGGCTTTCTCAGATGTATTGGTATTGTCCTTTATCCCGTTCTGCATTCTCAGCAGTCTTATAAATCTTGACCGGATGCGGTTCACCGTCGGTGCTGGCTGCAACCCTGACAGGCATGTCTGCGAAATCTCTTTCAGCAAACCTGTTCGCTTCATCCTTGTTGCTGAAATAGTACAGTATGGTGCTAAAGCCGGTCGGGTTGTAACGTACTTTCCAGAGGTTAAGCCATTTTTCCTGTTTTTCCATTGTGAATCCTCCTATCAATATTTCCTTTGCCGCCGGACATCCCGACGGCTTATCTTCATCTTATCACATCCGCAGCGCATTGTCAAGTGTTTTTAGCAAATATGTTGCTCCGATTTTTCTGTTTCTCTGCAAGCTGCCGGAAACACCGCGCCGGTGACGCCCGCATGCATTGCAGACTGCATAAGAATACTCAGGCAAACATTCAAAAAACGACTTGACAACCGCAGCGGTTCCTTTTATAATAAAAATGGTTATTTCGGTAACCGAATCTCATTCATCATATTCTCAGAAAGGAAGTTGAAACCATGAAATCACGCATCATCAAGGGTATCCTGGCAGCATCCCTCGCATTCGTATCTGTTTTGGGCACATACGACACGATTGCCAAAACGGACAGTCCCTATGCCATTACGGCAAGTGCAGCAGAAGTTCTGCGGCAGCATTATTACTGCTCCCGTCTGAAAGTGGACGGCACGCTGTTTATTGCGAATCCGGTTGAAGTCAAGGTCTATGACCGGAACGGCGTACCTGTCGTCAAGGTCTACATCAACCACAGATATATCACAGAATTCCGCAATCCGAGAAGTACATATATCAGTGGATATTACTGCTGATCCGGCAGACAGGACAGACCGCCGCTGAACGGCAGCATAAGCATAAACAGCGTAAGTATCAAGAGATTGTATGATATGTTGCGCGAAATCAAAACCAACCGTTGCACAGACGGGCGGACAATCGTCCGCCCGTTTTGCTGTATACGGCAAATGAAGCCCGGTGCAGGGCTTGCGGGCATCCGTAATTGACAGAAATGACACCGCACGGGCTGCTGTTTTCCGGAACTTCGCAATAATCGGCAGGAATCCGCGGCGGAATCAGCTTGCTTTCCGGTGCGGAAAATGGTATAATATAATATCTGCTCTCTGACAGAGAGCGCCGTTTACTGCAAAAGGAGTTAATATGAAACTGATTCGTTACACATCTGTCCTGACAGCGTTCCTGATGCTGGCCGCCGCCGTGCAGCCTGTTCCGGCTGCCGCAGTGCCTTTTGCGGGATCTGCTGCTGTATCCGCTGCGGAAGAGGAGCCTGTTGCTGCGGATACAATCGGGGAAACGATTCGCTGGCAGCTGGATGCCGCCGGTGTTCTGACGCTTACCGGTTCCGGTGATATGGCAGCCGTGAACGGAAATGCATTCGGTTCCAACGCGGCAAAGATCAAAAGTGCTGTCATCCGGAATGCAGACAGCAAAAATGTGATTACGGCAATCGGCGCCGGACTGTTCCGCGGATGCACGTCGCTGGAAAGCGTTACCCTGCCGGACACTGTTGTGTCAATCGGGGAAGATGCCTTTTACGGATGCACCGCCCTGACGGCATTTCCATTCCCGAAATCGCTGACCGAAATCGGCCGGAACGGTTTTCACAGCAGCGGCCTGACGGAAGTGACACTTCCGGGCTGTACGCTCGGCAGCGGCGCGTTTTACGCATGCGCCGATCTGAAAACGGTGACAATCGGAGAGGGTACGGAGATCATTCCGGCTGAATGCTTCCGGAAATGTGCTGCGCTGGAAAGCGTCACACTGCCGGATTCGGTGAAGGACATCGCCTGCGGCAGCTATACAGAGCAGGGCGCATTTTCGGAGTGCCCGGCACTGAAAACGGTTTCAATCGGCAAGGGCATTGAAACCATTCACCAGAACGCTTTCCGTACATGCGGTGAGGGTCTTGCAGTCACCTTCCGTGAGGGCGTGACAGCAGTGCCCGCAGAAGCCTTCAAAAACCGCACGGAGCTTGCAAAGGTCATTCTGCCGGAAACGCTGACATCTGTCGGTGAATCCGCATTTCAAGGGTGCAGCGCGCTGACGGACTGCACATTCCCGAAGTCACTGACAGAAATCGGCCGGAACGTTTTTCACAGCAGCGGCCTGACGGAAGTCACACTTCCGGGCTGCACGCTCGGCAGCGGCGCGTTTTACGCATGCGCCGATCTGAAAACGGTGACAATCGGAGAGGGAACGGAGATGATTCCGGCTGAATGCTTCCGGAAATGTGCGGTACTGGAAAGCGTCACACTGCCGGATTCGGTAAAGGACATCGCCTGCGGCAGCTATACTGAGCAGGGCGCTTTTTCAGAGTGTCCGGCACTGAAAACGGTTTCAATCGGCAAGGGCATTGAAACCATTCATCAAAACGCTTTCCGCACATGCGGTGAGGGACTTGCGGTCACCTTCCGTGATGGCGTGACAGCAGTGCCCGCAGAAGCCTTCAAAAACCGCACGGAGCTTGCTAAGGTCATTCTGCCGGAAACGCTGACTTCTGTCGGTGAATCCGCATTTCAGGGGTGCAGCGCGCTGACAGACTGCACATTTCCGAAGTCGCTGACAGAGATCGGTCGGAACGGTTTTCACAGCAGCGGCCTGACGGAAGTGACACTTCCGGGCTGTACGCTTGGCAACGGCGCGTTTTACGCATGCGCCGATCTGAAAACGGTGACAATCGGAGAGGGTACGGAAATCATTCCGGCTGAATGCTTCCGGAAATGTGCTGCGCTGGAAAGCGTCACACTGCCGGATTCGGTAAAGGACATCGCCTGCGGCAGCTATACAGAGCAGGGCGCATTTTCAGAGTGTCCGGCACTGAAAACCGTTTCAATCGGCAAAGACATTGAAACAATACATCAGAACGCTTTCCGCACGACAGGCGATGAACTGGAGGTTGTATTCCGGAAAGGAACGGCTGCCATTCCGGATCACGCATTTGACAACGCACCCGTTACAAAAATCATTCTGCCCAAAAGCGTTGAAGCAATCGGTGCGGAGGCGGTTTCCGGCTGTGCGAGCCTGAAAGAAATTCTGATTCAGGCACCGGAATGCGAAATCGCTGACAGTGCCAAGGCGATTCCCAAGGGTGCGACAATCCGGAGCTATGAGGGCAGTACCCCGCAGGCGCATGCGGAAAAATACGAATACAAATTCGTGAAGCTGCTGCTGCCGGGCGATCTGAACGATGACGGCGCAGTCAGTGTGGATGACGCGCAGATGACGCTGAAAGCGTATACAGAACGCATCGCAGGAAACGACATGAAGCTGACAGCGGATCAGATTCTGGCAGCAGATGTGGACGAAAGCGGCGAGCTCAGCGTGGAGGACGCGCAGTTTATCCTCAAATACTATACGGCAAAGACGGTTGCGCAAAAGGATATCACATGGGATGATATTCTGAATCCGCCTGCGAAGCAACCTTGAGGTGAACAGCCGCATCAGCTTGTCGATAACCCCATGCAGACTGAAACCGCCCGCTTGGATGAAAAGCGGGCGGTTTTCTAATGCCTATGGACTTTCCGGATCAGAGCAAAAGTGCTTAATACCCTGCGTCTGTCAGGAACTGTTCGGGCGTTTTATGTGCTTTATGCAGCTTATAAACCCATGTTTTCATATTTTTATCTGTCAAACCGCTGGGAAAGAAGTTTGCAATTCGTTTTTTCATAGCTGTATCCGCACTGTTTTTGACGCCGTCAAGGTTCCAGTCACCGTCCAGAACACCGTCGCTGTTGCTGTCCGTATAGGCAGCAGTATTCTTGGCTGCTTTCCACGCGACCTCTCCTGCATCTAAATATTCCTGCCTTGCAGCATTATTATCCTTGCGCAATAAAGCTTCATTCAGTTCTATTCCGCAGTTTTTATAGATCGAGTCCATTTGTTCCATTTGCTTTCTTGTTTTCATAAAATAAGTATATGTCAAGTTTCCGCCGCTTGTTTCATCCCATGTAACATCAATGTAATACCATTTTCCTCCGATTTTTGCCAGATTCCAGGAATGTTCAGAACCTTTTGTATCCTGATACAGAATATACGAATCAATATGGGCTGCCGTCAGCAGTCTTTGATACGCACGCGCAAATGCGTGGCAGACTCCCTCACCGACCCAGTTTGTCAGCCCGTAGCTCATGAACAGGTTATCTGATGTCTGATATTCAATATTTTTTTCATCCTTGGGTTCGTCGAATTTTGTTCCCGTTGTCATGTAGCCACAGTTACTGATCATCCAGTCGTGAAGCTGGCGGGCATGAATCGCGTCGCTCGTGCCGGCAACCAGTTCAGTCTTGATGATATAATTAATAAGCTTGTTGCTGTAATCCTTCATAAACTTGATATTGTCGCTTCTCATCATAAACAGCTCAATCAGCTTTTTCACATCTTTGTCTTGCGTAATCGCAGGCTTTCCGTTTGTACCGGTGCTGACAACAGTAATATTGTTGATCTTTGTCAGAGATGTGCAGTTATTAAATGAACCTTTGGCCGGTAATTCCGAACTGCTTGAGGCGGCACGAGAACAATTCGGATTCATGATAATGTTTTCCAGTGCAGTGCAGTTATTAAAGGCATAGTTATAAATCTTTGCGGCACCTTGGATCTCAGCTTTTTTGAGCTTTGTGCAGTAGTTGAATGCAAACGCCTTTATTTTCGTTACACTAGAGGGAATCACGATTTCAGTCAGCGAATAACAACCATGAAACGCATTTGTTTCGATTGTTTTGATTGTGCTGGGGATTTTAACAGATTGAATTCTGGTATTTTCAAAGGCTTCCTTCCCGATTGTTGTGACTGTTTTGCCGCCGCGTTTTTCGGGAATCTCAGGTTTCACATCACTGCCGATATATTTGACTATTGTCGCCACGCTGGAACCGGATTCGTAGGAATATCTCCAGTCTCCTTCAGTTTTGGTTGTGGCCGCCTCCGCAACGATCTCCGCCTGTTCAAAAAAAACGGGCGGGAAAGCCGTGACGGAAAAGCCCATCAGGGCTGCCGAGAGTAGAGAGATGATTCTGCGATGTTTCATAGTGTATCCTCCTTGATAAATAAATAATATTCCAACCGCAGAAAAACCTCTGCGGTATGGTTTCGTGGTGTGATGTGATTGAGGAATTGTTTTATTCGGTTTGCGCATTACTCCGACAACATTATTATAAAGCAGCAACTTTATTCTGTCAAGGTGCAAATCGGAACATTATGTATAATATGCAAAATGCGGTTCCGGATTTGTGCAAATTGTCAGAAGAAACGCCGGTTCGATTCGCTTCCATGAATCCGGGCGCTGTCCCATGTTTCGCAAAGCGAAACTGTGCGGTTTGCCATCAGCAAACATGTGCCTCCGTTATAAGGCCATGCGATGCAGTCGAAGTATAAACTTTTTTGCCGCTCTCCCATTGAAATTCACCTGATAATATGCTATAATAAAAATACGCCGGAAACACCGCCGGCCGCAGATGCAAAGGATGATCCCGCCGCAAGGCTGATCATAAATCTTTATTATAGGAGCGTATTGTTTGAAACATTACAACACACCGGAGATTGTCGGCTGACCGGGAGGTTTTCTGACAATCACAAACCTCCCGCTGAACAGCATTGCAGTCAACAATTTTCAGGAGGATTAAATAATGGAATCAAATGACTATCAGATTCGTTTGGAAAAACCGGAAGATTACCGTGCTGTCGAGCATCTCGTCAGAGAGGCATTCTGGAACGTCTACCGTCCCGGATGCAGCGAGCATTATGTCATTCATGTGCTGCGCGATGACCCGGCATTTGTTCCGGAGCTGGACTTCGTCATGGAGCAGAACGGCAGACTGATCGGGCAGAACATGTTCATGAAAACGATCATCGAGGCCGACGGCGGACGCACGGTTGACGTTCTGACGATGGGGCCGATCGGCATTGCCCCCGGCCTCCAGCGGAAAGGCTATGGCAAGATTCTGCTGGATTATTCATTGGAACAGGCTGCCGCACTTGGATTCGGCGCTGTGCTGTTTGAGGGCAATATCGCCTTTTACGGCAACAGCGGCTTCGATTACGCAAGCAAATTCGGAATCCGCTATCACGATTTGCCGGAGGACGCAGACGCGTCGTTTTTCCTCTGCAAAGAGCTGATTCCGGGCTATCTTGACAGCGTGACCGGCGTGTACCAGACTCCGTCCGGCTACTACGTCGATGATGCTGATGTCGAGGCGTTTGACAAGGATTTTCCGGAGAAGGAAAAGCTGAAACTCCCCGGACAGATTTTCTGAACGAACAAAAACAGCAGGAACCGAAAGGCTCCTGCTGTTGCTTTTTTCATATCCCCGTTCCCGCCCGGACGTCACTGACAGCATGGTAATAACTGTGCAGAATGCCGTGTTCCGCTGTGCAGTTTTGCAGAATGCATTGTCACAAGCAGAATTCAGACCGAAGTCTATGCGGACTTATACTCAGCCGCGGAGCTGCCGTCCACCTGACGTCCCGCCAAATTGTTTACGGTTTCGTTTCTATCAGTTCAACAGTCCAGTTCAGCTCCTGAAGCAGCTCCTCATTCTGCCGGATTTCCTTTGCCAGCAGATCGAGTTCCTTTTGCAGCTTCCGGACATTGACGCTGCTTTCAATCCGGATTTCCGTCTTGGAATACCGCGGCGCAAGGCTGCTCGCCTCATTCAGAAAGCCGCGCATAATCCGGCTTTTCTGCATCAGCGCATCCCGGTGCGCAATCCGTTCCGTAATCGTTTTGCCCTCATGAACCGTCTGTGCATTTGTCAGGTTGATCTGTGCAATCAGCTTTTCCTGTTCCGCAACAGCCGCGTCCAGTGCCGCCAGAAGCTCCGCGGGAGATTCCGTCGGCTTCTCGCCCTCCTGCACGCGTGCATTGTTATTGAGCCGGTTTTCCAGATCCGAGATCTGCGTTTGCAGATCAGCCCGGCGCATCAGTGCTGCTGCCAGTTTCATACTGCGCTCCTTTCATCAGCTGTCCCACGGCGTCTGTGCATCGGGATCGAGCACGCCGGGAACCTTCAGATCATAGCCGTTGACCTCAATCAGCGCTTCGTCCAGCTCAATAACCATGCAGTGCCGCCCGTTGATCTTATCGAGCCGCACCTTGTCCTTGGCGCTGTTCTTGACGTTGACAACGATCTCCGGCGTCTTGATCACCGTTTTGGAGGAAACCAAGCGCTCCGGCTTGAGCGTCGATTCCACATGCTCCTCAAATACCTTTTCGGTATCGACCAGCTTTTCCTCAGGCACGCCCGATTCCGCGAGCAGCCGGTGCAGGATCCGCCCCGTAACCTCCGTCGGCGCATCGTCGGTCTTGTTCTTCGCAACAATCTCGTTCAGCTTTTCGTTGACGGCCGTCACCGTTTCATATGTCAGATCATCCCCGAGCAGAGAACCGAGCACATTCTTCATGTCCGCCTGATCCTCCTCGACCGTGGTTTCAACATCACACTCCAGAAACGCATCTATGAGCTTTTCATTCGGCGTATTCGGCGTTTTCGTATAGTACAGAACATGGTGAACATCCGTCGCACGGTCAGAAAACACCGGGAAGAAGAAGCCGTCTGCGGGCGCCTTGCTGATGACGGCATTCGGATTCTCCTGCCGCAAGATCTCGTCGTCGAACTGGTTATACACCAGCATGCCCTCCGTTTTTGCAATCGGACAAAGCGCCGCGACGAGATACCGGAACACCTGATCCGTAAAATCGGTTTCCAGCTCGTCCATTTTATTTTTCCGCGGCGGATTATACTGGCAATACGCCATAAGCACCGCATAAGGCGCATCAGAATCGACCTGCTCCGCAAGTCTACCAAGGAATTGCAGCGCAACATCCTCCTGTTTCAGCTCCGATGCAAGCAGCTTGGTCAGGAAGGCCTGTGCGCCGTCCTCGCCGTAGGCATGATTCCGGAACGGCAGCTCAGAACTCTGCTTGCCGATGTTGACGTTCAGCACCTTCTTCATGGTTTCATACAGAATCTGGCTTTCCGGCGATGCAATGGACGAAGCATTGCGCAGACACACACCGCGCACATTGCGCTGACTGTCAATAAACGCCGTCAGCACGCGATCCATCGTAAAATATTTTGCTTCCGGATTAAAATGATTCCGGATTTCATTGAGTTCCTTGCGGTTCATGGATGTCTCCTTCTTCTCTCTCGGGAATAAGCAATATCATTACAAACAAAGATGCCGCCGAAAACCGACGGCAATCCGTTTTTACTCTGCAACGGCAGCATTCAGCTTTGCGACCATCTCGTCTGCGCTGACGCCGTGTACCGCACAAGCATCCTCCAGCGACTCGCCGCGGGAAGCGGGGCAGCCGAGGCAGTGCATGCCCATTTCCATGAAATAGGGCGCAGTCTGCGGTGCCATATCGAGAATGTCACCGATCAGCATATCTTTGGTAATTTCCATTGTAATCATCCTTTCATCATCCGGGGAAATAAAAAGGGCGCAGTCTGTGCCGCGCCCTTCTGTTCTGAATTAGTCCTGCTGGCTCTTCATCTGTGCATAGCACTCGCTGCAGTAAACCGGGCGATCCTCACGCGGACGGAACGGCACCTGAGCCTCCTTGCCGCAGTTTGCACATGTCGCGGTGAAATACTCACGCTCAGTCTTACCGGCATTCTTTCTTGCGTCGCGGCAAGCCTTGCACTTCTTCGGATCGTTTGCAAAGCCTTTCTCAGCATAAAACTCCTGCTCGCCGGCGGTGAACACGAACTCCTGTCCGCACTCATTGCATACTAAGGTTCTGTCTTCGTACATTTGAATTTTCCTCGATTCTTGAAATTTGGACCTCGACGGAATTACGCCATCACAGTTGCACATGTTTCGCCTGCGGGCATTGCCCTGAAGCGAACCGGGTTGCAGGTGAAGAATTGCACATGCTGGAAGAAATGCAGCCGGGTCATCGAATAAATGGAAGGGCTTTCCCCCGCCTTCCGTTTCAGGGGCAGTCAGCCGGACTGCGGCGGGCGTACCTCAGGGTTCTGCCTGCGGATCCGCGGCCGTATCCTTTTGGCTCCATACGGCACGGAGCTTGCGTCTGGAACGCTGAATCGCGTTGTCAACGCTCTTTGCAGAAACCTGCAAAATCGCAGCAATTTCCTCATAGGAATGGCCGCTGACAGAAAGCCAGAAGATCTCACGCTCCTGTGTGCTGAGCACATCTGCGACCTGCTGATACAGCGCGGAGGCTTCTTCCTTTTCCAGGACGATTTCCTCGGGCGTTTCAGCCTGATCGGCCAGCGTTTCTGCCATCTGATTCTCCGGATCATCCAAAGACACATCCGGCAGATCGGAGCCTGCTCTTTTTTCAGCGTATTCCTTCCGGAAAAGATTCCGCATCCGGTTGCGGATGCAAACCGCTGCAAAGGTACGAAACCCGGCGGGCTGATCCTGCGAGTAAGCAGCGACAGCGGCAAGCAGTCCGAACATTCCCTCCTGCGCATAGTCCTCGGCATCCGCCGCATTCACGGCAAAGGATTTCGCCATACTGACGACCGTAGGACGGTAGCGTTCAAAAAGAACCTCAAAAGCCCGCGGCTGATCTGTACACACAGATACCAACGCTTCATCCGGCATACTGCGAAGCATTTCAACAGAGAACGAATCCATGCTGAACCTCCCCGCAGCATTGAAGCCGTACCGTCAAAAACCGAGACTGCCGCAGAACCGGCAGCACGGTGTATGACCTATTATCATCATACCCGAAAGCTGAACATTTGTCAAGCATAATCCTGCTCTCAGCAGGAAAAACGGCGTTTTGAACAGCTTTCAACAATCTGATTCGGCAATTAAGACAAATTCCGGATCATCCGGCAAATTCTGCCCTGCCGTCGCGGAACAGATTGCCGCCTTTGGAATCAATCGCAACGAGCAGCGGAAACTCCGACAGCTCCAGTCGCTTGACCGATTCACAGCCGAGGTCGTCATATGCGATGACCTCGCATTTTGTGATATGCGCAGCCGCGAGTGCGCCCGCACCGCCGACAGCGCAGAAATATACTGCATGATTGCGCTCGATTGCGTCACAGACAGCCTGTGAACGCTCACCCTTTCCAATCATGGCCAGCAGGCCGTTGTCGAGCAGCATCGGCGCATAGGGATCCATTCTGCCAGAGGTCGTCGGGCCGCACGCCCCGATGGGACGTCCGGGCGGCGCGGCAGTCGGCCCCGCATAGTAGATGACGGCATCCTTCAGCGGAAACGGCAGCGCATCGACGCCCTGCTCCTTCATGGCAGCAGTCAGACGCTTATGTGCCGCATCGCGGGAGGTGTACACCGTACCCGAAAGAATCACCCGATCACCGGCGCGGAGAACCTGACGCTCTCTGACAAGCGCCGGCAGATCGGAAACATTGCATTGATATTCCATGAACAATCAGTTCCAGCCGTTGCCGCTGTCCCCTGCGCTCTCCGCAAGATCGTCAAAATTGAACTCACTCTTGCCGGCCTTCTCAAAGGAGGACTTGGAAGCGACCTCGTCGAAGCTCTCAAAGCTCGGAACGCTGTCATCATCGCCGACCGTATTGCGGGCATCGGTGATGATATTCTTGGCTTCCGTCAAACGGCTTCCGGCCTGACCGGTGAGGTTCTCCAGCACCAGAGAAATCTCGTTGAACTTCTTGGTGACGGAGTCGATCTCGCTGCGGAGCAGTGCGCGGACTGTTCTTGCTGTTTCAGTCGTAGTCTTGGTTCTGCGCTCTGCATCCTCCAGGGAGGAGCGGACGGATTCTTCTGCATCTGCGACGGTCTGGATGGCCTTCGCATCGGCATCGTTGAGCTTCTTCTCAGCTTCTGCATTGGCATTGCTGATGGTTTCGTCAGCCTGCTTGTTTGCATCTGCGATAGTCTGCTCAGCCTGCTGATTTGCATCTGCGATCGTGGACTCTGCCTTTGCAGTAGCCTCACTGATGATGGTTTCAGCCTGCGCCTTCGCCTCGTTGATTCGCTTGTCAGCTTCTTTTCTCGCCTCAGAGGAAACCTTCTTCGCAGTCATCTGTGCTTCCATGAACAGTGCGCTCATGTCGAAGCTGCTGTCCGCGCTGTTCTCCTTGAGCTCAGCGACCTGCTGCTGAAGATTCTCGATTTCGCGGTCCTTATCCGCAAGCTGTGCGGTCTGCTCGCTCATGAGTGCTTCGTACTCAGCGAGCTTCTGGAGATCGGATTCGCTGGACAGACCGGCGGACTCCTCGATCATTGTATTCTTGGTTTCCAGCTCGGAACGCAGTGCTGCAATTTCACGCTCAGATTCCGCAACCTGATCCTGAAGTGCAGCCAGCTGTGCCGCTGCCTCAACCGAACCCTCGCCTGCGATGGCCTGTGCAGCCGCATTGGCAAGATCCTGACGGAGGGACTCATTGTCCTCGTTGAGCGTGGTCAGGCGGCTCTCAAGCTCCGTGATCTTATTATTCAGTTCCTGCTGCTCTTCCTGCGCAAGCTCCAGCTCAGCCTGCACCGCCTCAAGATCCGCTCTTGCATCGGTTGCATCCTGTCTGGCTGCTTCAAAATCTGCAACCGGGATGCCGCCTTCGCCGCCCTCAATGACCGGACGGTTTTTCAGCTCATCCTGCGCAGCACGCAGCTGATTCTTCGTGGTACCGAGCTCACCGCGGAGGCGGGTCAGCTCAGACTCATATTCGGCTTCCTTTGCATCATTCAGACCGCCGCCGGCTTCCGCGCGCTTTTTCAGTTCGTCGCGTTCCTCCTGCAGGGCATAGATCTGCGAGTTCAGCTCATCAACATAAGCTAAAACGTCTTCCTTTACAAAACCGCCGCCGATTTTCGTCGTTCTCAAAACATTTGGCTGATCCATAAGTTACGCTCCAATCCTCCGCAAAAAAATGAAATAAAGCATGGTAAAAAGATCGCGGCCGGCAAATGTACATCAGCTGTTCGCGGATGCAGCTGCTGGAAAAATATCACTCACCGTATAACGCCGCCCCTTATGTACCATATATTATGATACCATATTTTCATTTTTTTTGCAAGACACGGAATGTACAAATATCCGCTTCATTTTCGTGCATTTTCACCATATATCTCGCTTGATTTCCGGAACAATCGACAAAAAACAGCAGGTCTTTGCTGTGAAAGACCTGCTGCCACCGTACTTATTTGCTTATTTCTTATCGAGAATCTTGAAGATCTCGGACAGATCGTCGTCGTCATCCAGACGCGGAATTGCACCGGACGGACGCTGCTGCTGCGGTTGCTGCTGACGGCGCGGCTCAACCGGAACAAAGCCCTCAACGAGCGGATTCTTGACCGGGATCGGCGCCTTCTGCTTGTTGTCGGCAGGGATCGGCACATCGTCGATGAGCTCCTTGTCATCCTCGTCATAGCCTGCTGCAATGACAGTAATGACCATTTCGTCGTTCATCTCTTCCTTGAATGCCGTACCGAGGATAACCTCAACGCCCGGCGCTGCGGTTTCCGTAATCTTCTGCGTTGCTGCATCGACCTCAGCGGAGAGCACATCTTCGCTCATTGCAATGTTGATGAGCAGGCGCTTTGCACCGTTGATCGAGGTTTCAAGCAGCGGGCTGGAGATAACTGCATTGGCAGCCTCGTCGGCCTTGCTCTTGCCTGCACCGTGGCCGATGGCCATGTGCGCATAACCGGCACCCTTCATGATCGTGGAAACGTCCGCGAAGTCCAGGTTGATATAGCCGTCCTCGACAATCAGATCAGAGATCGACTTGACACCGGTTTTCAGGATGTCGTCCGCCATTGCAAAGCTCTGACGCATGGTCAGCGGCTTGTCAAGTCCGACGAGCAGGCGCTCATTCGGAATGATGACGAGCGAATCGACGTATTTTTTCAGTGTTTCGATACCGCGTTCTGCCTGTGCCATTTTCTGCTCGCGCTCAAACGCGAACGGCTTGGTCACGACAGCGACCGTCAGGATCCCGAGCTCCTGTGCGATCTGTGCAACGACAGGCGCTGCACCGGTACCGGTACCGCCGCCCATACCGGCGGTAATAAAGATCATGTCTGCGCC
Source organism: Oscillospiraceae bacterium (assembly GCA_016281125.1). Lineage (GTDB taxonomy): Bacteria > Bacillota > Clostridia > Oscillospirales > Ruminococcaceae > Firm-04. Next base: position 35,187 of record JAEEIA010000017.1, read on the forward strand.
CTTGAGTGCATTGCTGATCTCATCGCGGTTTTCCTCAGCCGACTGTCTGCCGACCTCCGGTCTGTTGCCCGCGCCGCGGCCCTTTGTCAGCTTTGCGCCGATCTGGATTCTCGTCGGTGCTTTGGAATTGAGCAATGCCTTTGCATCCGTGTTCACGGCAATATACTCGATGTTTTTCACATCCGCCTGAACCATGCAGTCCAGCGCGTTTCCGCCGCCGCCGCCGACGCCGACGACCTTAATATTCACCTGCGGGTCAAATGAATCTTCATAAACAAAATCAGTCATCAAAGTTCCTCCATTTCGACAGCCCGGTTGGGTCGGGTAGACTGAGCCGCCTACAAACATATATTACATTTTAACACAGTTTTCTAATCTTTTCAAGTAGATTTATACTTTTCGTGTTGTTGCACAAATCAAATTTCGTTTATATTGCCTATTCTGGCAGTTTTGCTGTCGTTTCTGCAGCAGTTGTCACAGTATTTGCGGGATTTTCCGCGGCCGCAGTTGTGGAAACAGCTGTTGTCGTGACCGTTTCACGCGGAACAGCGGAATCACGCCTGCCTGTTTGCTTTTTGCGGATTGTGTCCTCCGGTATTTCTGAAATCTGATTGTTCCCGATCATCGTCAGGTGATATTTGCGCCCCGGCGTCAGATGCTCCGTGGTTTTGGCCGCAAACCGCAGCTTATAGACCGCATCGGCGGAGGTTCCCATGTGGAAAGTCACATTGTCGCCGAACTGCACCAGAATATCGCTCTGATCTGTCATATCAATCGACTTAATTTGTTCATTCTTGCACTCGGATACCGCAGCCGTCAGCGTTTTCAGCACATTGTCGCGCTTCTCGTCCTCAGATTTCAGCACCATGCCGATCGTACCCTGCGCGGGATTGTAGCCTGTGATGATAATGAGCCCTTCGCGCGGCGCGCCCTTCAGCTCTTCCAGCACGCGGTTCGACGCGCTGACAAGCAGATATCCGTAGCTCTGCGAGATATTTGCGACCGGCTCCGCCTTGTCAACTTTGATCTCCACGGTGGACGGAAAAATCCGGCTCACCGTAACCTTTTCCGCGTAAGCGACGTGCATACGTACTTTTTCTGCGGCTATCGCAGAATCGAGCCGCACCAGGTTGTCCTGATAGGAGATCCCGCTGAGGGCGATGATCTGATCGTCGGGCACATCCGTTTCGTTGATCACGACAATGTCCGTGATATTGAAAAACAGCGTCATGGACAGCGCAATGCCGATGCCGACAACCAGCACGGCGACAAGCGCAAAGTAGGTTGTATGCCTGCGCGTCCGGCGCCGCTTGCGCTTGCTGTTCTGCTGACGCCGTACACTTGTTTTCACGACATCCCTCACACAGCATCCTCCTTTCCGGCATTTTTCGTCTGATATTGCTCATGCGGACTGTGGAAAACGGCAGGACGGTTTTCGTATGCTTTTCCCACAATTTCCACAGAGTTTTCAACAGTTCAGCCTCGCATCTACGCCGAAACTCGCTGTTTTCCGCATCCTGATTCAACAGTTTTGCACTGTTTCCACAGAGTTTTCAACATTTTCAGGCTCCGAGGCTCTGATTTTCACGTTCCTTTGCAGAAAATCTGCATCTTCTGACATCTCCGCCGAGGCTGTGGAAAGTTTCTGCAAAATGCTCATAGCCCCTGTCAAGATGCTCCAGCGCCCGCAGATCGGTAACGCCCTCTGCCGCCAGTGCCGCAACGGCCATTGCCGCGCCGCCGCGCAGATCGGTCGCTTCAACCGCAGCGCCATGCAATGCAGAAACACCAGTAATTACGGCAGTTTTATCCGTTACACGCACATCAGCACCCATGCTTTGCAGCGCCCTGACATGCTTATAACGGCTCTCAAAAATCGTTTCCTCAATCCGGCTTTCGCCGTTTGCCAGGCAAAGCACAGCAGTCATCAGCGCCTGTGCATCGGTCGGAAACCCGGGATACGGCATCGTCCGTATGTACGGCACGGCGCGAAGCAGCCCGCTGCGTTCCAGAGATACACTGTTTCCGCTGACTGCAATCTGACACCCCGCCTGTTCCAGCACCTGCGTGCAGCTTTCGATATGCTGCGGAACGGTTCCGGCAATCCGGACAGAACCGCCTACTGCCGCCGCTGCACACAGATAGGTCACGGCTGCAATCCGGTCGGGCATAACGGCATACTCCGTGCCGGTGAGCGGACGCCCGCCGGTAATGACGACCGTGCTTCCGCCTGCGCCCCGGATCTCAGCGCCGCACTGATTGAGAAACTGCGCCAGATCGGTAATTTCCGGTTCTCTGGCCGCATTGGTCAGGACGGTTTCGCCCTCTGCGCAGACCGCCGCCATGATCACGTTTTCCGTCACGCCGACAGACGGCACCGGCAGATCAATCCGCGTGCCGCAGAGCCGTCCCGCCTTACAGATAATCCGGCCGTTCTCCTCGCGGATTTCAACACCCATCTGCCGCATAGCAGCAAGGTGCAGATTGATCGGCCGGGGACCCAGTTCACAGCCGCCTGGCATCGTCAGCGTACACGCCCGCATCCGCCCGAGGATCGGGCCGAGAAACATAATCGACGAGCGCATCGCGCGCATATCCGCGTCCGGAATATCACAGCAGCCCGTGCCGGAGTACCGGACGCTGACTGTGTTTCCTTCCGCCTTGCAGCGGCAGCCGAGCCGGTTCAGAATCCGGCATGCCGCATAGACATCCGAAAGCTGCGGAACGCGGTGCAGGACGGTTTCGCCCCCGCAGAGCAGCGCCGCCGCCATCAGCGGAAGCGCGCTGTTCTTCGCGCCCTGCACGGTGATTTCCCCGTGCAGCGGTTTTCCGCCGGTAATCCGCAGAATATCATCTGTCATTTTGCATCACCTCTCGCATCCGGCCGCAGCCGTTTTGCTTTAGCGTATGCCGTACCCCGCCCGATGGTTCACGGACAGGCCGCCGACCGTGTCATGCTTTGACGCCGGTCAGCTCCTTTACGACGTTCCAGATCCGTTCGTTTGTGTCTGTCGGGAACAGTGCGCCTGCGCGCTGCCCCATTGCATTGCGCTTTTCAGGGTTCTGATAAAGCGCTGTGATATGCTTCCGCAGAAGCTCCGGCGTCAGATCCTTCTGTTCGATCACGATGGCCGCGCCTGCCTTACCGAGCACCATCGCATTGTGATACTGGTGATTCTCCGCGGCTGCGGGATACGGAATCAGAACCGAAGCCCGTCCGACAGCCTCCAGCTCGCTGAGCGTGGATGCACCCGCACGGCTGATGACCACATCGGCTGCCGCAAGACAGATATCCATATCATGAATATACTCCGTCACGCGGATGCGCTTGTCCGATGCGATGCCGTGCTGCTCCAGCGCCTGCGGCACGCTGTCCCTGCCGTGCCTGCCGTATGCGTGAATCTGGTTGATCTCCATATCCGAATCCAGATGCCACTTGATAAAGTCCGGCATCAGATCATTCAGGCATTTTGCGCCCTGACTGCCGCCGAATGAAAGAATCGTCATTTTGCCTTCAAAACCGAGCTGCCGTCTGGCCGCCTCACGGCTGCGCCGCGTCAGATCGCTGCGCACAGGCAGACCGGTCAGGACGGTTTTTGCCCCAGAGGGAAAATATTTCTTTGCGGCCTCAAAGGTCATCATGACGGCACCCGCTTTTTTGGAAAGCAGCTTATTCGTCACGCCGGGAAAGGCATTCTGCTCATGCACCGCCGTCGGGATCCCGAGCTGCTGCGCCGCACGGATCACCGCGCCCGACGCATAGCCGCCGGTTCCGATTGCGAGATCCGGCTGAAACCGCTTCACAATCGCGCGGGCATGTCCGCCGGACGCTGCAAGATATCCGAGCGCCTTGAAATTCCGCACGATATTCTGCGGACTAAGGCTGCGCTGAAAACCCGCAGCCTTGACAAATTCCATTTTGTAGCCTGCCGCCGGAACCAGCTCGGCCTCCATGCCGTCCGGTGTGCCGACAAACAGAAATTCCGCATCCGGCACATGCTCCGTAATGATGCCTGCGATTGCAAGCCCCGGATTGATATGTCCGCCTGTACCGCCGCAGGCAATCAGAACTTTCATAGCTTTGTTCCTCTCCTTGATCCGCGTTCCCTGAACAGCTCAGGATAATGTGCAACGATCACCGCGGTGTGGTACGGGATCGTCTTATGCTCCTCTGCCAGCCGCAGATATTCCGCCGGCTGCACCCATTTCGCGTCATCGGTTTCCCCTGCAAGCAGCCGGATCTCCGTCAGCGGCACATCCTTCCGGACGAGAAAAAACGCATGGATGTAATCCGAACGGCAGTACCGTCCGCGGAATTCCAGCTCCTGCTCCGTCACAACGATGCCCGTTTCCTCAGAAAGCTCCCGCACGGCGCCCTGCGCTGCGGTTTCGCCGGACTGGACGCATCCCCCGGTGATTTCCCAGCGGCATGCATATTTCTTTTCCTTTGCGCGCTTTGTCAGAAGGATCTCGCCGCTGCTGTTCAGCGTCAGAATGCTGACCAGCATCACGCATCTCCCCGGCGGAACGCGCTGTCCCCGCGCAATCTTCTGTCCGGTGCGCGTACCGTCCCTGCGGTAAAGATCCAGATACTCCGGCATCCTGCGTACCTCCCGTCACATAAAATCAGTCGAGCTTGGCCTGTCTGGAGATATTGAGCAGCACGCCCATTTCGGCCAGCTGCATCATGAGTGCCGTTCCGCCGTAGGAGAAGAACGGCAGCGAAATACCCGTATTCGGAATCGCATTGCTGACAACCGCGATATTCAGCAGCGCCTGCAAGCCGATATGCATGGTGAAGCCGACAGCGACCAGCATCCCGAATTTATCTCTGGCTTTTGCTGCGATATAGAATCCGCGGAACACCAGCAGACAGAACAGCAGAATCACCGTGCATGCGCCGACAAAGCCGAACTCCTCGCAGAGCACGGCAAACACAAAGTCGTTCTGCGCTTCCGGCAGATAGTTGTACTTCTGTCTGGATGCGCCGAGTCCGAGCCCGAACATGCCGCCGGAGCCGATTGCAATCAAAGACTGACAGGTCTGCCATGTTTCGTTCTGCATATACTCCTCATTGAACGGATCCAGCCATGAGAGAATACGGTTCTGGAAATAGCCGACCCCCTTGCTGTGCATCAGATACAGCACAACGCAGGTCAGGCCGACCGCACCGACTGCAATCAGAATTGCAAAATGCGTCGGTCTTGCGCCGCCGACGAAAATCAGCGTCAGCGCAAGCACGCCGATGATCAGCGTACCCGACAGATGCGGCTCCTTCATCATCAGTCCCGCAATCAGACCGAGCATCAGCATATACGGCACAATGCCGTACCAGAATGATTTCATGCGGTGCTCGTTCCGGATAATCAGCATGGAGAAGAACAGCACAATCGCAATTTTCATCATCTCCGAGGGCTGAAAGGTCATGCCGCCGACTGCAATCCAGCGGCGCGCAAAGGTTCCCTGGTCAGAGCCGATGCCCGGAATCAGAACCAGAATCAGCATGATAAATGAAACCGCAAATGCACTGCCTGATACCCAGAGCTTTGAGAAAAACTGATAGGGCACAACACTCAGAATGCCCATGATGACAAGACCCGCACCCGCGAATGCGAGCTGACGGGTCGCGTAATAGGTTCCGCTGCGGCCGTCCTCAATCGCAGCCGGGTACGAGGCGGAGAACATCATCAGGATGCCGATGACCAGCAGCGCAATAACCACGCCCAGCAGCACGCCGTCCGCATCGCTGTGAATCAGACGTCTGCCCTTTCCGGCCGGACGCACCCGGTTGCGGGTGCCTGCTCTTGATGCTTTCGCAATTGTCGCTGCCATTTGTATCCGCTCCTATCTGCGTCCGGTTCAGAGCTGAAGCAGAACGGCGATGACGCCTGCTGCAAGACCGGTCAGCGAGAACACTGCGACGATCTTGTATTCGCTCCACTTGCAAAGCTCAAAATGGTGGTGAATCGGGGACATTTTGAAAATTCTTCTGCCCTCGCCGTATTTTTTTCTTGTGTACTTGAAATAAAGCGTCTGGATGACAACGCTCAGCGCATCGAGCACATAGACAATGCCGACGAGCACGAGCAGCAGATGCATTCTGCATGCAACGCCGATGGCTGCGAATGCACCGCCTAAGTACATCGAGCCGGTGTCGCCCATAAAGCATTTTGCCGGATGGAAATTCCAGACCAGGAATCCGAGGCAGCCGCCTGCAATCGTGATCGCATACAGCGACAGCTCCGGCTGCATCAGCTTGGCGCAGAGCACCGTCAGCACGAGCATGGACACAACCGTCACGGAGCCGCAGAGCCCGTCGATGCCGTCGGTCAGATTGACCGCGTTAATGATATACATCATGAACAGCATCATCAGCGGGTAATAGAAAATGCTGAGGTTCAGCTTCACGAAGATCAGGTCAACCGTGGTATCGGTATCGCCCAGTGCATACATGATTGCCAGAAATGCGGCACAAAATACAATCTGGAACAATATTTTTTGCTTCGGGTTCAGACCCTCGTTGCGCTTTTTGACAGCCTTGATAAAATCATCGGTGAAGCCGCACGCGCCGGAATACAGCAGCGAGAACAGCATGACCGTCAGCAGGCGCAGCGCCCTGGTGCCGGTATCGGCTGCGGTTGCATCCGCGCCGCCCATGACGCGCCAGACCGTATAGCCGAGCGCGGTCGCTGCAAGGCTGCCCGCGATAAACAGGAAGCCGCCCATGATCGGCGTCCCCTGCTTGGACTTATGCCACGCGGGGCCGATATCCAGAATCGTCTGTCCGAAGTGAATGCGGCGCAGGAACGGGATCAGTACAAATCCCAGCAGTGCCGCGATGACCGCCGCAGTCACCGCCGCACATAAATTCAACCAAATCGGCATGATATCCTCCGTCCGCGGCAATGCCGCAGTTTCAAAAACAGGTTACGCTTTTTCCGCAAAGATCCGCTTGGCAGCATCCGCGACCAGCTCACGCTCATCCATGTGCAGGTGTACGCCGCCCGCAATGATCTGATAATCCTCATGACCCTTGCCTGCCAGCAGCACGACATCGCCGGTCTTGGCCTGCTTCATTGCAAGGTAGATCGCTTCCGCACGGTCAGGCTCGGTCAGGTACGGTACTTCGGTGTCAGTGAGCCCCGCCAGAATATCCTGAATGATCGCCAGCGGATCCTCGTCCCGCGGGTTGTCGGATGTAACCACGACCAGATCTGCGAGATTTGCCGCTGCACGCGCCATTTTCGGGCGCTTTGCCGCATCGCGGTTTCCGCCGCAGCCGAACACGGCAATCAGCCGGCCGACCGTGCATTCCCGCAGGCTCGCAAGTGTTTTTTCCAGCGCATCCGGTGTATGCGCGTAATCGCAGATCACCGTGAAGTCCAGCGCCGTCGGGATAACCTCGCAGCGGCCGCGCACACCGGTGTAATCGAGCAGCAGCTCCGTCATGACGTTCATCGGCAGGCCGATGCGTCTGCCGACCGCAAGCGCCGCAACCGCGTTGCTGACATTGAACATGCCTGTCATGCGCATGGAAAGCGGCATGGCGCTGCCGTGCAGATGCAGCGTGAATTTTGTGCCCTCTGTACCGAGCACGATTTCATCCGCCATTGCATCAAAGCGGTCATTTTCCTGCTGACGGATTCCGTAGGTGATCTTTTCACAGGCAGTTTCGGAAAAAAGCCGTCTGCCGTAATCGTCATTGCCGTTGATGACCGCATAATCGCAGATATCAAACAGCATCCGCTTGGCAAGGTAGTAGTTTTCCATCGTGCCGTGGACGTCCAGGTGATCCTGCGTCAGATTTGTAAAGACCGCACATGCAAAATGCGTCGGCCCGATGCGGTGCTGCTCCAGTCCGAAGGAGGATACCTCCATAACGACCGTCTTGACACCGGCATCTGCCATTCTCCGCAGGAGCGCAAAATATGCATCGGTCAGCGGCGTGGTATTCGGGGAGGGCAGAATCTCGTCCCCGATTTCATACTGCACGGTGCCGATCAGTCCGACCTTCTCCCCGGCCTTTTTCAGCATCTCCTTGATCAGCGTTGCCGTCGTCGTCTTGCCGTTTGTGCCGGTCACACCGATCATGCGCATCTGCTGCTCGGGATGCCCGTACCATGCAGCGCAGAGGTCGCCGTAGGTCTTGCGCGTATCAGTCACCAGAATCTGTCTGTCGCCGAGCCCGAGATCGCGCTCCGTCACGACCGCAGCCGCGCCCTTCTCAAGCATGGCCTTTGCAGCATCGTGCCCGTCATATTTCTGACCCTTGATGCAGACGAACACCATGTCCGGCTCCAGCTTCCGGGTATCATCCGTCACGCCGGTGATTTCCGTATCCGGCAGCGCTGTTCTCAGCGTTTCCAGTAATGTATACAGTTTCATGAAACTCTCCGTTTTCTCCGTCCGGAGCGGAATGCTCCGTATTTCCGGCTCAGATTCTCCGCATCGACGGAGAACAGTTTCCCCGCCGGACACCCGAACCGGCATCCGGCGGAAGAAAGGATTGAGCGTCGCTTGTGTAAATCATTATCCGCGGTCGTCATCCGTACCGAAGCTCAGCTCGATGACCGACCATTTCTCGACCATCGTGCCCGGCCGGATATTCTGATGTGTCACCTGGCTTGCACTGTGCGTGGAGCCCTTCGCCACATAGTTCAGGCCTTTTTCCTCCATGACCTCGTTGACCTGCTCCAGCGTCATGCCGGTGCCTTCGATCGTCGGCACCTCGATCATTTCCGAGCGCACGCTGCTTTCGGTGTAAAGCATCACCGTGCAGCCCTTCGCCACATTTGTTCCGGTGATCGGCATCTGCATTGTGACGATGTCGCCGTCGCCGGACTTCTCATATTTCAGCCCCTGCGACTCCAGCATCTTCACTGCCTCATCGACGCTCAGGTCAATAAGCATCGGCACCGTGATGTCCTTATGCGCCGCTTCCTCCTCGGTATACTCCGGATAGAATCCGAGATACGGCAGCGTCTTTTCCATCACGGAACGGCAGTACGGTGCGCAGACCGTTGCGCCGTAGTAGCGCTCATCGCCGCTGTACGGCTCATCCGCCATGATCAGCAGCACAATCTCGGGATCGTCAGCCGGTGCAAAGCAGCAGTACGATGCGACATATTCATAGGCCGGCCGCTTATCCAGCTTTTCAGACGTACCGGATTTGCCGCCGATCTTATAGCCTTTGATGTACGCATTGCTCTTCTCGTTGCCGTCCACAACGAACTGAAGCGCCCGGCGCATTTCCTCCGACGTTTCCTCGGAGATGACCTGACGGCGCACCTCCTTTTCATGGGACAGCACAATGTTGCCGGATTTGTCCACAACCTTGCTGACCACATAAGGCTTCAACAGATAGCCGCCGTTGACAACCGCCGCATAGCCCGTGACCATTTCAATCGGCGTCAGCGAATTGTGCTGACCGTAAGCACTGGCCGCAAGATCCACAACGCTCATTTTGTCGACCGGCGTGCTGAGCGAGCCGCTCTCGCCCGGCAGATCAATGCCGGTTTTTTCGCTCAGGCCGAACGAATCGAAGTACTTGCAGAACAGCTCCTTGCCGAGCCGCTGTCCGATCTGAATGAACGCCGGGTTGCACGAATGCAGCAGGATCTCCTCAAAGGACTGCGATTTGTGTCCGGGCTCACCGATAGAGCAGTGAATCCGCTCTCCGGCAACGACCTCCACGCCGCTGCAATAAAAGTTGTCGCCGTAATACTGAACCTTATCCTCTTCCAGACCGGCGGATGCGGTAAAGACCTTGAACACCGAACCCGGCACATAGGTTTCAGAAATGCACTTGTTGCGCCACTGGGTTTCATGTGCCTTATCCAGCGCATCCTTGCGCTTATTTTCATCCTGGATGCTCTCAATCTCGGCAGCCAGCGCCTGGTCATAGACCTCATAAGGCTCATTTGCATCAAAGCCGCCGGAGGTCGCCATTGCAATCACGGCGCCGGTTTTTGCATTCAGCATGACGCCGCAGCCGCGCTGTGCAACCTTGAACGTATCCACCATGTCGTTGACTGCGTTTTGCAGATAGGTCTGAACGGTCATGTCCAGCGTCATGTAGACGTCGTCGCCGTCCTGCGCCGGATAGGTTTTGGAATAGCGGTAAGGCATGGCATTGCCGTTCGCATCCACCGCCGTGATATTTCGGCCGTCGATGCCGGACAGATATTTGTCGTAGGATTTTTCAACGCCGTAAAAACCGTGGCCGTCCGCCATGTTAAAGCCGATGACGGAGGCGGCAAGCTCATTCTGCGGATAGTACCGCTTGGTATCGGAAAGGCGGCTGATGGAGGAAAGCGAAATCGTGCGTCCGCTGCCCGCAACGTGAATCTCACTGATGAAATCCAGAATGCGGTCAGCGCGGCTCTTTTCGACCTGCTTTTTCAGCACGACATAATTGCTGTCCTTTTCAAACGCCTCGCGGACATCCTTCGGCTTGAGCTCCAGCGTATCGGACAGATAATCCACAACAATCGTTTTGATATCCTCCGGATCGACAATGTCCGCCTTGGCAATGCCGCCGGATTCCTGCTTTTTGATGGCTGCCTCCAGAAGCTCCTTATTGCGCTTTTCGACGATCTGCATTTCCTGCTTGAACAGGCCGGGATCCACAAAAATCTTGTAGACCGTCGCGCTCTGTGCGAGCACCGCGCCGTTCGCATCGTAGATGGAGCCGCGCGCCGCAGAGAGCTTCACCGTGTTGAACTGTCTGGAATTTGCCATATCGGTATAGACATCATGCTCCATCACCATGATCCGGAACAGATTGACGCTGAGTGCAAATGCACAGAACAGAACAAACGTCAGAATCACCGCATTCGCACGGAGCTTCATGCTCTTGGACGGCGCTTTGGAACGGAATCCGCGCTTCCACATCTGGTGGTTCTTGGAGGCTTTGATTTTCTTTGTAATATAATTCCGGTCGGTTGACTTCGGCATGGATTCACCCCTTCCTCAGGCTCATACCGGTCAATGATTTCATAAACAAAAAATAAGGCGGAAAGCATACCGGATGCCCCCGCCTGACTGCATGGCAGGCAAGCTCATGGCTCCGGGGATCTCCAGCTGTCCGCTGCGCATCACCGCATACCGGTCCGTTTGCTGTACGCAGGACCGTTTTTGCTTACCTGTTTTTTGATTGCAATGCGGAGCCGGTACGGGATCTTCTCCATCCCGCCCAAGCTGCTCCGTTCTTTTGCTCTACACATTTTTGACCGATCTCATTTCGGCATATCTGTTTCTATCTGTAACGGAGCATTGCCCCGGTTACATGCATATGTTATTTGCCGCGCAAAAATTCCCAGATTCCGACGAGCTTGTCATTGACGCGCACGAAGAAGTTCTCCTCTGGCTCGGTAATGATGACCTCATCCTCCGTCCGGAGCTGAATATAGGTGATCTGTGACTGATTCAGTGGACGCAGTCCAAGAACATTTTCAGCGTACTCCTCAATATTCTTGACTGTCATCTTGCCCTCCATTTCGGAGCGCATACTGACATTTTTCGCCGTCAGATCATCATATTCCGTTTGCAGCTTTGCGATTTCGGTATAGACCTCATTAAGCTGAACGCGCCCGTAAATCACCGTTCCGATCAGAACGCCGCACAGGATGCCGAGTGTAATGGCACCTCCTGTCGTGATCCGGTTCTGATACGTGCCGGAGCCGGTTCCGGAACGGGTATAGCGTCCGCCCTTTGCTGTCCGCGATTCCGCATCGCCAGCGGCTTTGCCGTGTTTCTTTGTCTTCTTTTTCTTCTTTTGTACGGGGGGCTTCTTTTTCTTCGGTTCCGGCTTCTGTTCCGGTTCGTCCCCCGTGGGGATATCAATGATAATATCGTTCCCGCCGTCCATCTCCGGCGGTTCGGCGGAAGGCGCTTCTGCCTCACTGACTGCAAGCATCAGGATCGCAGCGGCATCCTCCCTGTTGCGCTCTGACATTTCGCGGCGCATTTCGCGTTCAGCAAGAATCCGTTCCTGCTCCCGCATAATGCGCTCTGTTTCCGTCAGTCTGCGCGCTGCTTCTCCGGCGAGCTTCCGCTTCCTTGCTCTCGCTTTGGAGGCGTTGCTCATCGTCAGATTCCGCAGGGATTTCAGCCTTCGTTCTTTTGAAGTCAGGCTGCTCTCGCGGTCCGGGGACGACGCATAGTCCGTAAACGGAGCAAAATAGTCCTCGGCCATCCGCACTCACCTCCCTCTCCAATAAGGGCTGCCGATGCGGTCGGCTGCTGCTTTCTGTATATCATGCAGCCGGCCGCACAGCAAACGTCCACACTCGTTTTGTGCAGTTACCGGTGAAGGTGCTTCTTTCTTTTGCTTTGTAATGGTCTTTGTTCGGGATAATCGTTTTGTTTTGTTCTCTTTTGTGCTGATTACAGCTTTTCGATTGACCGCAGCTTGGCGCTGTGGCTTCTCGGGTTCCGTGCCAGCTCCTCGGGAGAAGCGGTCAGCGGTTTCCGGCGCAGCAGTCTGCCCTCCGGCTGATGTCCGCAGACACAGACCGGAAATTCCGGCGGACAGGTACAGCCTGTACACCATTTTGCAAACGCCTGCTTGACGATTCTGTCCTCCAGACTGTGAAAGGTCAGGATGACGAGCCGTCCGCCGGACTTGAGAGATGAAAATGCAGCCTCCAGTGCAATGCTCAGACAGTTCAGCTCATCGTTGACCGCGATGCGCAGTGCCTGAAAGCTCTTTTTGCAGGGATTCTTGTCGCGCCGTACCTTTGCAGGGACGCCCTTTTTAATCAGCTCCGCGAGCTCCAGTGTCGTTTCGATCGGCTTGATTTCTCTTGCCGAAACAATCTGTGCCGCGATCTGACGGGCATACTTCTCCTCGCCGTACCGGAACAGAATATCGCTCAGCTCCGCCGCACTCAGCGTGTTGACAAGATCAGCAGCAGTTCTGCCCTCCTGTGACATCCGCATATCGAGCGGCGCATCCTGGTGATAGGAAAAGCCCCGGGAGCCTTCATCCAGTTCATGACTGCTGACGCCGAGATCCAGCAGAATCCCGTCCGCCTTGACGCCGCGCTCTGCGAGCACATTGCCAAGCTCGGTGAAGTTCACGCGGATCAGCTCCGCCGGCAGTCCCGCAAGCCGTTTTCCGGCCTCCGCGATCGCATCGGGATCCTGATCGAGCGCGTAGAGCTTTCCGCCGTCCGTCAGCAGCTCTGCAATGGCGCGGGAATGATTTCCGCCGCCCGCAGTGCCGTCCAGATAAATGCCGTCCGGCTTGACCGCCAGATCCGCGATGACCTCATCCCGCATCACAGCTACATGATATACCTGTTCCGCCATGGGATCAGTCCTCGCTTTCCGCAGTCAGTGCCTCAAGCCGTTTTCTGCGATCTCTGTCCTTCTTTGCGCGTCTCTTTTTCTTGAGCTCCTCGCGCTCTGCCTCGTAAGCGATCAGGCGTTCCTCTGACCAGAGTTCCGCGTACTCACCGACGCCGACCACGACAACCTTGTCCGACAGTCCCGCGTAGCTGATCAGCTGCTCCGGAACCGTGATCCGTCCGTTCTTGTCCGGAGGGATCCGCGCCGTGTCCTTGCCGAAGTCACGCAGTTCGTCCTTGACGTCCTCATCGTCATAGCCTTCATCAATGAATTCCTGTCTGATGCGCTCCAGCTCCGCTCTGTAACCCGTTTCCGAGCGTACAACCAGAAATCCCCGGTTGTTTGCATCCGGAGAGGTATACAGTGCCTCGCCGATGGCATTGCGAAAAGCCGCAGGGAAGCTGATACGTCCGCGCTGATCCATTAAAACGGTCTGTCTGCCCGACATATAGGTCTGTCCGTCCAAAAATCAGCGCCTCCCTTCTCAGCTTCCGCAGGGAGATGCCCGTGAACGATCCGGTTTGCGGAAAGGCGCGTGCCTGTTTTTGTATCGGCCTGTGCCGTTCCGATCCGGTTCACCGATTCCGTCCGGAATCGGGATGCGTTCCGCGGGTGGTACCATCATCCTGCTTCGCATTCTTCTCTTCTACACATTCTGTACAGCGCAGAGCCGGTCGCATTCCGCGGGTTTCAGTGACCGGATCCGGTGTATCCGTTTCCTTTCACTTCCATCCGATGGATTTGCTTTCCATCTCTGCCCTATCATTATAACAGATTGCCTTTCTCTTGTCAAGCCCCGCGCGCAAACTTTTTTGGACAATTTCTAACTTTTTTTGCAGCCTCCGAAGACGCAATTCAGCGGTCGCATGAACGCATGTTCCGTCTTATTGGAGCAGCGTAATTTCATCGTATTTATGTTAATTTTCGCATGTGAAAGCGGCGGTGCAGGCATGTGCCCGGGCAGCCTTCTTCCGGCACGGAAACGGCGTGTTTTCGTCGAAAAATGCGATGCAGCCCGCGCTGTCGAATCGACAGGAACGAGCATGCTTTTCCGGATTCGGTTTATGCACAATGCACAATTACTTAAAATCAATATATAGACAGTGTGCAGGTTTTTGCACACTACATCTTGTGTTTGACGGAAAAATCAGCCGTATTTTTCTCTAGATTTGCCCTGCGGATTTTTTGAAAAAATGTCCCGGAGCCCGCAAATAAATATTTTCGGGCAGTCAAAATCACATGCCGGGGCATGAATGGGCACGGCATTTCCGGGAACCGGAACGGCAGCAGTCCGCAGCGAAAACCCGCCGCGGGCACGGATGGGCACCCCGATTCTGCTCCGTCCGGACAGCAGCGCCGTAAATCGTGAAACTTTTTTGCGCTTACCTCTTTACAATATTGGCGAAATCGTGTATAATAAACTTGTATATCATGACTGCGGAGGTAAACCCAATGGAACTGAAATATAAGCGCGTACTCTTAAAGGTCAGCGGCGAGGCCCTAGCCGGTGCAAAAAAGACCGGCCTGGACTATGACGTCATCATGCCGATCTGCCGTGCAATCAAGCGCTGCGCGGATGCCGGCGTTCAGGTCGGCGTCGTGGTGGGCGGCGGCAACTTCTGGCGCGGACGCTCGTCCGGTGCCATGGATCGCACCAGAGCTGACCACATCGGAATGCTGGCCACTGCCATGAACGCTCTTGCGCTGGCAGATGCGCTCGAGGATCTCGGCTGTGAGGTGCGCGTGCAGACCGCACTGACCATGGCAAGCGTCGCGGAGCCGTACATCCGGAACCGTGCGATCCGCCACTTTGAAAAGGGCAGAATCGTGATCTTCGGCTGCGGCACCGGCAATCCGTTCTTCTCGACCGATACCGCCGCCGCGCTGCGTGCCGCGGAAATCGAGGCGGATATCCTGATGAAAGCCACCATGGTGGACGGCGTCTACGACAAGGATCCGAACAAGTACCCCGATGCAAAGAAGTACGAAAAGCTCACCTTTACCGAAGTCGTCAACAATCAGCTCGGCGTCATGGATTCGACTGCCGCCGCGCTGTGCCGCGACAACGGCATGACTGCTCTGGTCTTTGACCTCAGCAGACCGGACAACATTTACGATGCCTGCATGGGGCAGAGCATCGGAACGCTTGTCATTCCGGAATAATCCGGAACAGAACACCTGTTTCAAATCTCATATTATAATAGTATAAGAAAACCAAATCCTGTAAGGAGATGAATCACATGAATGAGATCATTAAGGAAAAGCTGGATGCTTCCGAAAAGAACATGAAGAAGATTGTTGAGCGTCTGCAAAAGGAGTACGGTTCCATCCGTGCCGGCAGAGCCAACCCCGCCGTGCTGGACAAGATCCCGATCGACTACTACGGCTCCCCGACACCGATCAACCAGGTCGCTGCCGTTGCGGTGTCCGAGGGCAGAATGCTCCTCATTACCCCGTGGGATCCGAGCATGATCCGCCCGATCTCCAAGGCGATTCTCGCCTCCGATCTGGGCATCACCCCGACAGACGACGGCAAGACCATCCGCCTCGTCTTCCCGCAGCCGACGGAGGACCGCCGCAAGGAGCTCGCCAAGACCGCAAAGAAATACGGCGACGAGGCCAAGGTCGCAATCCGCAATGAGCGCCGCGACCTCATGGAAAAATTCAAGAAGCTCAAGAAAGATTCCGCACTGACCGAAGACGATCAGAACGAAGCCGAAAAGAAAACCCAGAAGCTGACCGACCGCTTTACAGAAGAAATCGACAAGGTCGTCGCTGAAAAGGAAAAAGAGATCATGAGTCTTTGATTTTCCGGCAAAAGGAAGATAAAAGGAAGTAAGGAGTCTGTTCCAATGGCAAAAAAACACGAGCCGCCGGTTCCGCAGGACATGATGCCGAAGCATATTGCAATCATCATGGACGGCAACGGCCGGTGGGCAAAGAAGCGCGGAATGCCGCGCACCTACGGGCATGTGCAGGGCGCGCTTGCGTTCCGCAAGCTGCTCAGATATGCAAATGATATCGGCATCAAGTATATTTCATTCTATGCGTTTTCAACCGAAAACTGGAAGCGCCCCGACGACGAAGTTCATGCGCTCATGGATCTGATGCGGAAGTATCTGAAGGAGGCCTATGACCACTTCGATCTGCGCACAAGATTCGTGCTGCTCGGTGACGAGGACGGCTTTGAGCCCGATCTCCGCAAGCAGTTCATCGACATCCAGAAGGATACCGATGGCTTTGAAAAGATGACTGCGGGCATCGCGGCCAATTACGGCTCCCGTCATGAGCTCACCTGCGCGTTCCGCAAGCTGGCTGAACAGGTTCAGCGCGGAGAGCTTGCGCCGGAGGATATTACCGAAGATCTGATTTCTCAGAATCTGTACACCAAGGATATGCCCGACGTCGATCTGATGATCCGTCCGGGCGGCGAGCAGCGAATCTCCAATTTCCTGCTGTGGCAGTGTGCTTATGCAGAATTCTATTTCTGCGATACACTCTGGCCGGACTTTGATTCCAAGGAGCTTGATAAGGCAATCGTGGAGTTTGCGAGAAGAACCAGAAGATTCGGCGGACTTTGATCCGGCATGGATTGACCCGCGGCCGCATACTGTAAAACGGTCGGCGGATCCTGTGATTCCGCAATGCGAAGCATACAGCCCTTGTACCGCATACTGAATCAGATTGGAGGCGCGGCGCTCTGCCGCATAGAATTTATGGCAACAAGAATGATTACCGCTGCGATCGGTGTAGCGATCGCACTGCTTGTGCTGTTTCTGCACAACACGCCCGTGCTGGCGATTGCTGTCTGTCTGATCTCCGGCATGATCGTCTACGAATATCTGCGCGTCAACAAACTGCTCCGCTATCACCTGACAACCGGCGCATGCATGTTCTACGCACTGCTGCTGCCGTATCTCCAGGTTGGCATGATTGCCAGATACCGCGGCATGCTGACGGTTGCAGCCGTCACCTGTGTGCTGTTCGACTATGTCCGCCACCAGAAGAAAATGGCGGAGCGAACCGTTTTCTGTGCGCTGACCGGCATGATGCTGCTCCCGCACGCAATGGCCACCGCCCTGACGCTGAACAATGCGCATGAGCAGCACGGCCTTGCGTATCTTGTTCTGGCACTCGCCGGAGCATGGATCGCGGACAGCGGCGCTTATTTCGTCGGCACATTTCTCGGCAGACAGAAGCTCTGCCCTGCAATCAGCCCCAAAAAGACCATCGCCGGATTCATCGGCGGCATTGCAGCAAACATTGTGTTCTTTATCCTGTTCTGTGCCGTGTATCTCGGCATCATGACAAAGAAGGGCGTTGCGATGCAGGTGAACTGGATCACCGTCGTCATCCTCGCTATGGTCTGCGCCGTGCTCGGTACGCTGGGTGATCTGGCCGCCTCGACGATGAAGCGTCAGATCGGCGTCAAGGATTTCGGCAATATCATGCCCGGCCACGGCGGTGTGCTGGATCGCTTTGACAGCGTTCTGCTTGTGCTGCCGTTCTTCTCGGCATTTGTGCAGGCAACCAATTTCTTTGAGTTGTAAAAAAAGGAGCTTCATCTATGACAAACAGCGTTGCAATTCTCGGATCAACCGGCAGTATCGGCACACAGGCGATTGAAGTCGCGCAGAAGCACGGCATCAAGGTGACTGCCCTTGCCGCAAATACCAAAGTTGATGCGCTGGTGCAGCAGGCGCGCACGCTGCGCCCGGAGCTGTTATGCATCGCAGATGAATCCCGATATCCCGCATTAAAAGAAGCGGCAGCCGGTCTTGGCTGCCGCCTTTTGGCAGGAATGGACGGTTTATGTGAGATTGCACAGCACCAAAGCACCGGTACGCTTCTCAATTCCGTAGTCGGCATGGTCGGTCTGCTGCCGACGCTGACCGCCATCGAAGCAAACAAACCGATTGCGCTGGCCAACAAGGAAACGCTCGTCGCAGGCGGTGCGCTGGTCATGAAGGCCGCTGCCGACCGCGGTCTGCCGATCTATCCGATTGACAGCGAGCACTCTGCCATTTTCCAGTGTTTACAGGGAAATAAGCGTTCCCAGCTCAAAAAGATCATCCTGACGGCATCGGGCGGCCCGTTCTTCGGAAAGACCAGGGCGGATTTGCAGAACACGACCGTCGAGGAGGCGCTCAATCACCCGAACTGGAGCATGGGCAGCAAGATCACGATTGACTCTGCCACGCTGATGAACAAGGGACTTGAATTCATTGAGGCACGCTGGCTCTTTGATCTGGCACCCGACCAGATCGAAATCGTCGTTCACCGGCAGAGCGTGCTGCATTCCGCCGTCGTGTATCAGGATGAATCCATGATCGGACAGATGGGCGTACCGGATATGAAAATCCCGATTCAGTACGCGCTGCTCTATCCCGAGCGGCTCCCCTGCCCGACCAGACCGCTCTCGCTGACCGATTACGGCACGCTGACCTTTGCACAGCCGGACTACGAAACCTTCGACTGTCTGACCGCCTGCATAGAAGCGAGTAAGACCGGCGGCAGTGCTCCGGCGATTGCGAACGGCGCAAACGAAGCCGCCGTCGCGGCATTCCTTGCGCGGAAAATTCCGTTCCTGCGCATTGGCGAGCTCGTGAAGGCTGCAATCGCGCAGATCCCGTCCGCACCGCTCACCTGCTATGCGGATGTTGTTGCTGCCGACCGTGCCGCAAGAGCATTCGTCGCAGAGCAGATTGCATCATGAGCCTGAAGAAACTGGCCATGCCTTTGGCCGCAGCTGTCATCTTCCTGTTCTGCATGATTCTGACGGAGCAGACCTTTGCACCGCCGTATGCGGTCAAAAGCGCCGTCAAGCTCGTGCTGATTGTGCTGCTCATCTGTATCGGCACCAAACTGGCAGGCGTCAGCATCAAGGACGGCATCCGCTTTCATAAGATGCAGCGACCGGCCCTGCTGATTGCTCTCAGCATCGCTGTCATTCCGGTTGTACTGCTCGGCTTCTTCCTGCTGCGGAATCAGCTGGATCTCCCGGCCATCCGGGAAGGACTCATGGCCAAGGAACAGCTCACAAAGCAGAACTGCCTGTTTGTGTTTGCGTATATCGCGCTGTGCAATTCATTTCTGGAGGAGGCCTTTTTCCGCGGTTTCCTGACAGAACGCTTCCGGGAGGCAGGCCTGAAAAAATACGGCAGCTGGCTCAGCGCGCTGTGCTTCGCGCTCTATCACATCGGGATTGTGGACAGCTGGCTCAGCCCGCCGATGCTGATTCTCTGCATTGTGATGCTGTTTAACGCCGCACTGTTCCTGCAATGGATCTGCGACCGTTTCGGCAGTGTCAGGGCAAGCTGGCTCGTACACGGCTGCGCGAATCTCGCAATCAATTCCGTCGGCATCCTGCTGATTTATTTTCTCTGATCCGGCGCAGATTTTTACACGGTTTTCACATCCCGGTTCCGGATCTGCCATCATTTGCGGGTATCATAGAATCATCCCGATCTGCAAATGAAACGAAAGGACTTTACTGAACATGAACATCATTACCATCATCGTCGCAATTCTCTGCTTCGGAATCATCATCATGATCCATGAGGCAGGACATTTCTTCGTCGCAAAAAAAAGCGGCATCCGCGTGCTGGAGTTTTCCGTCGGCATGGGCCCCGCCATCATCTCGCGCACAAAGGGTGAAACCAAGTATTCCCTGCGCGCACTGCCGATCGGCGGCTACTGCGCCATGGAGGGCGAGGACGACATCAGCGACGATCCCAGAGCGTTCCGCAAGGCGCCGGTCTGGAAGCGGATGCTTGTGACGGTTGCAGGCGCAACCATGAACCTGATCCTCGGACTGCTCCTCATTTTCGTGTTTATCTGCCTGGATGATGCAATCACCTCCACCACCGTCGCAGACTTTTTCACGAATGAGGCGGGCGAAACGGTTTCCGCCTCCGCGGAATGGCTCAAGCCGAATGACCGCATTCTCTCCATCAACGGCCTGCGGGTTTTCGCCTGGATGGATATCGGCTATGCGCTGCAAAATGACGACTGCGAAACCTTTACGGTTGTCGTCGAACGCGAAGGACAGAAGGTCACGCTGGAAAACGTGAAGTTCTATAACAGCGAAAACGGTCGGATGTTTGATTTCCGCGTATTCGGGCTGAAAAAGACACCCGGCAACGTCCTACGCTATTCCGGCAGACAGTTCGTTTCAATGGCCCGTCTGATCTGGATTTCCCTGCGCGACCTGATCCGCGGAAAATACGGTTTCCATGATATGTCCGGCGTCGTCGGCATCGTGGATTCGACGGTCACCGCCGTAGAATCCCAGGAGAGCTTCCATGATAAGCTGATGGAACTGATTGACCTGATGTCGTTCATTACAATCAATGTCGGCATCTTCAACCTGATTCCGTTTCCGGCTCTGGACGGCGGCAGACTGGTGTTCCTGATCATTGAAGCAATCCGCCGCAAGCAGATTCCCGCACATATTGAGGGCATGATCCACTTTGTCGGACTGGCACTGCTGATGATCCTGATGATTGCCGTCACCTTCCAGGATATTACCAAGATTTTCCAGCGATGAAACGGCTGAAATATAAATGCCTGTTCAACGGAAGGAGCTGGCCGCTGATTGCAGCACTCATAGCAGCGATTGCCGGCTGGGGCTTTTCAGTCATACATGGCTGGCCGGGAGAAATCACCCGCCTCCTTCTGCTGGCTGCGCCGCTTATAGTACTGGCTGTCAGTTATTTCATCATACAGATTCCCACCCGCAAAGAACGCGAGCTGATCGCAAACGCAAATTATCCGCTCTGGATTCCGGCAGACCCGCGTGTCATACGCTGTGTCCGGGATGAGAAAGAGCACTTCAGCAACGACATGATCCGCGCACTCTATGGTATCGGCGCCGTTGCAGCCGCCTGTCTGGTTCCCGTCAGAAGCAGCGTACCGAATTTCGGGGCAGCGATTGTCTTCGCAGTCCTCGGCGGATGCGTGCTTGCCGCGGATATCTGGCTGCGTAGCAGATGGAAGCCGATTGATCAGAGCGCCGTCATGACGATCATTCCGATTGACCGCATGTACGACATCAAGCATACCCGCGGGAAAGCCCTGAGAGGAACAGAATACCGTAAATATCTCCGTAAGTACGCGGTCTTTTATCTGCCGGACGGAAGATATGTTCTGCCCCTCGGCCAGAATGCCGGTTATGCAAAAGCGCTCTACATCGTACAGTATAACGGGATGCTGACATATATCCCGGCCTATGAAATCAAACCGGAGGATACCAAGCAATGAAAGCACTGCTGAACGCACCGTTTGTCCGCCGCATCACAAAGCATCTCACCAACGAGGATGAGGAGGCCATCGCGGCTGCCGTGATTCCTGCATCCGAACCGGCCGAGCCCGAGCTGATTGCCGCCTTCCGCGGACAGCAGACGGCTGAGCGCACCGTCATGCTCCAGGCACTCCCGATTGCTGCAGCCGCACTGATTCCGGGCTTCATCACACATTCTGTCAATTACTGTCTGGCCGTCGGCATCACCATTCTCGTGCTGCTGGTTATGCTGTTTGTGGTGCATAAGCGCTGTCAGATCAGCGAGGATGCCGAAAAGATGATTCTCCCCGTTCACCATACGGAGGAGAGCGGTTCCCGCGATTATGCGATCTGCTATCTGCCGGACGGCAAATACCGGATCCGCTGCGAGCTCAATCAGCCGAATCCCGCAGAGGCTGTGATTCTGCGCTCCAACGGTCAGACCTACTGCAAGCTCAGAGGAAAGGAAAAGCAATCATGAGAAAACTGCATCCGGTCAAAGTCGGCAGTTGTCTGCTGGACGGCAGTCATATTTACATCCAGTCCATGCTGAACACCCGTTCAGACGACATTGAAGGCTCTGTTGCGCAGGCGAAAAAGCTGGAAGCAGCAGGCTGTGAAATCATCCGCGCCGCGATTCCGAACACGAAAGCCGTTGCGCTGATCCCCGCGATCAAGGAGGCGGTTTCGATTCCGCTGGTCGCAGACATTCATTTTGATTATAAGCTGGCGCTCGCTGCTGCGGACGCGGGCATTGATAAAATCCGGATCAACCCGGGCAATATCGGTTCCATGGACCGCGTCAAGGCAGTCGCGGACAAGTGCCGGGAAAAGCACATACCGATCCGCATCGGCGTGAACTCCGGCTCGCTGGAAAAGGATCTGCTGGCAAAATACGGCGGCCCGACGCCGCAGGCCATGGTCGAAAGCGCACTGCATCATGCAGAGCTGCTGGAGCAGTTTGATTTCAATGACATTGTCATCTCGATCAAATCCTCCGATGTGCAGAATATGATTGCCTGCTACCGTCTGGCCGCAGAACAGTGCAGTTATCCGCTGCACCTCGGCGTCACCGAGGCGGGCACCGCGCGCATGGGACTGATCAAGTCGGCGGCAGGCATCGGCTCGCTGCTCTGCGACGGCATCGGCGAAACAATCCGTGTATCCCTTACGGCAGATCCCGTCGAGGAGATCTACGCAGCACAAGATATTCTGAAAGCAATCGGCAAGCGCGGCGGCGTGCAGCTGGTTTCCTGCCCGACCTGCGGCAGAACGCGCATTGACCTGATTTCCGCGGCAAAGGCTGTCGAAGAAGCGCTGCGCGGCTGCGAAAAGAATATCAAGGTTGCGGTCATGGGCTGTGTCGTCAACGGCCCCGGTGAGGCAAGAGAAGCCGACATCGGCATTGCGGGCGGCGACGGCTGTGCCGTGCTGTTCAAGGGCGAGCAGATTCTCGGCAAAGTGCCCGAATCCGAAATCGTCCCGGCGCTGCTCGCAGAGATTGAAAAGCTGTAAACAGCAAAATACAGAAAGACAACAAAACGATACCATGAAATAAACGGAGGCTCCGCATGAGAAGAAACGACCGTGCCGTCACCGATCCGGCGGAAATTGAAGCGTTCCTTGCAAAGGAGCAGATCCTCCGCATCGCCTTTTATGATGCCGGCGAGCTCTATATTGTGCCGGTCAATTACGGTTACTGCAAAAAAAACGGGACATACCACTTTTATTTTCACGGTGCAGCGGCCGGACGGAAATATACACTGGCACAGAAAACGCCGAAGGTCGGCTTTGAGCTGGACGGGCAGTATGCGCTGATTTCTGCGGAGAACGGCTGCGGGCATTCCGCACGCTTCCGGAGCATCATCGGCACCGGAACGCTGCATCTTGTTGCAGATCCGGCCGAGCAGCTTGCCGGTCTGCGCTGCATCATGAAGCAGGCCACCGGCAAAGCGGACTGGGCATTTGATCCCGCCGTGACCGCGAAAACAGCCGTGTTCCGTCTGGATGCGGAACAGCTCACCTGCAAGGCGAAAGCATAACCCCCGAACCGACCGACGAAGGGAATGGTATCTATATGCAGACACTGCGCGAATTTTTGCGTGAATACGCAGTTAAGCTCCCTGAGAACGTGCTGGAAGGCAAAATCCGGCGCGTTCTTTCCAACCGTGAGCGAAGCAAGCTGTATTTTGAAACAGAGTACCCGGCACCGCTGCCGTTTGCGCAGCTCTCCGAAACGGAGAACGAGCTCGCAAACCGGCTGGAGCTCGGGAGCTGCCGCATCCTCTGCCGGTATCCTGCGGAGAGCTTTTCCGCAGAGGTGCTGCCGGAGCTCTTTCTGACGCTGCGGCGCGAAATCCCGATGATCAACGGCTTTCTGGAGGACGCAGGGCTCACACTGAAGGACGGCGTCCTCTCGATTACGCTGATGCACGGCGGTGCGGAGATTCTGGAGCAGACGCATTTCCGGGAGGAGCTGGCGCGTGCGGTCCACACGATCTTCTCTGTGCCGCTGACCGTGCAGTTCACCGGGGATCATCTGCATGTGACTGCGGAGGAGCAGTCGCAGATGCAGTCAGAGGTGCTGGCTGCCCTGCCGCCGGAGCAGCGGCGGATTCCGCAGGAACCGCAGCCCGCGGAAGCGCCGGTCTTTTCTGCGCTGACGCAGCTGACGCCGGATGCGGAGCCCGTCACGCCCGACCGCCCCGACAAGGAATCCCTGAACGTGCTCTACGGCAGAGTGATCAAGGAAAAGCCGGTCACAATCGGCAGCGTCGTGCAGCAGATCGGCATGGGCATGGGCGGAAAAGCCGCCAAATTCGCGGTCACCTGCGAGGTCTTTGCAAAGCCGGAATCCCGTGTGCTCAAAAACGGCAAAACGCTGCTCACCTTCCCGGTCACGGATTACACCGGCAGCCTGCTCGTCAAAATGTTCCTGGACGAGGAAAAGCTCAGGGATTTCCCGTCTGGCGACCTCAAAAAGGGCACTGCGCTGATGATTTTCGGCACGGTCGAATACAGCGACTACGACCGCGATATCACGATGAAGCCCAACTCTATCAACAGCTACAAGGCGGAAAAGCGCACCGACGACGCGCCGGTCAAGCGCGTGGAGCTGCATCTGCATACGAATATGTCCGCGATGGACGCTGTCACCTCTGCGGAGGCACTTGTCTGCCGCGCACATGACTGGGGACACCGTGCGATTGCAATCACCGACCACGGCGTTGTACAGGCGTTCCCGGAGGCGATGAATACCGCCGCAAAATGGAAGGATTTCCGCGTCATTTACGGCTGCGAGGCCTATGTTGTCAATGACCTTGAACGGATTGCTGTCATTGATCAGGACGATCCGCGCACCCCGCAGGATGAGGTCATCGTCTTCGACGTGGAAACGACCGGCCTTTCCCCGCAGCATGACCGTCTGACAGAAATCGGCGCGGTCAAGATCCGCGGCATGCGCATCATCGACAGCTTTGATACCTTTGTGAATCCGGAGCGCGAGATTCCGCAGTTTATTCAGGAGCTGACGCATATCACACAGGATATGGTCGCGGATGCGCCGAAGGAGCGCGAGGCCGTGGAGCAGTTCTTCGCGTTCTGCGGAGAAAACCCCGTGCTGATTGCGCACAATGCTTCGTTTGATACGTCATTCCTGCGCGCTGTTTTTGCGCGGCATCAGAATGCAAAGCCGTTCGTGACCGTGGATACGGTCGTGATGGCGCGCGCCGTGCTGCCGGAGCTCGGACGGCACAAGCTGGATACCATTGCAAAGCACTTAAAGCTCGGCAAGTTTGAGCATCACCGCGCCGCAGACGACGCCTATATGCTTGCAAAAATCTATCTGGCACTGATGGACCGCATCATTCCGGAGCACGGGCTGGAAACGCTCGGGCAGCTGAACACCGTGCTGCCGGAAATCGACCCGAAAAAGCTGAAATCCTATCACCAGATCATTCTTGCGAAAAACCAGACCGGCATCAAGAACCTCTACCGGCTGGTGTCCTATTCGCAGCTCGATTATTTCTATAAAAAGCCGCTGATTCCGAAATCGCTGCTGATCAAGCACCATGAGGGACTGCTCTACGGCAGCGCATGTGAAGCCGGTGAGCTGTTCACGGCGATTGTGGAGGGCAGACCGGCCGCGGAACTGGAACAGCTGGCTTCGTTCTACGATTACCTTGAAATCCAGCCGATTGCGAACAACCAGTTCATGATCCGCAGCGACAAATACCCCGCGCAGAACGAGGAGGACCTGCGGAATTATAACCGCAAGGTGCTGGAGATCGGCGACCGCCTCGGCATTCCGGTCGTGGCGACCTGCGACGTTCACTTCATGGACGAAAAGGACGGCATTTACCGGCAGATCCTGCAAAGCGGCAACGGCTTTGAGGACACCGGCAATCAGGCGCCGCTGTATCTGCGCACCACGGACGAGATGCTGGAGGAATTCGATTATCTCGGCGCAGACCGCGCCTATGAGGTTGTTGTCACGAACACCAACATGATTGCGGACAAAATCGACCGCTGCCATGCAATCCCGAAAGGCACCTTTACCCCTTCGATTCCGGGCGCGGAGGAGGATCTCATCCGCATCACGACGGACAAGGCCAAAAGCATTTACGGTGACCCGCTGCCGGAGCTTGTGAAAAAGCGTCTGGACCGCGAGCTGGATTCGATCTGCCGGCACGGCTTCTCGGTGCTGTACATGATCGCGCAGAAGCTGGTTGCAAACTCCGAAAAGCACGGGTATCTCGTCGGATCCAGAGGCTCGGTCGGATCGTCCTTTGTCGCGTCCATGGCGGGCATCTCCGAGGTCAATCCGCTCGTGCCGCATTATGTCTGCCCGAAGTGCCTGTACTCCGAATTTATCACGGACGGTTCGGTCGGCTCCGGCTTTGACCTGCCGCCGAAGGACTGCCCTAAATGCGGCACCGATATGAAGCGGGACGGCCACGATATCCCGTTTGAAACCTTCCTCGGCTTCGACGGCGACAAGGCGCCGGATATTGACCAGAACTTTTCCAGTGAATATCAGTCCGAATCGCACCGCTATACGGAGGAACTGTTCGGCCGTGCAAACGTGTTCAAAGCAGGTACAATCTCCGGCGTGCAGGATAAAATCGCATACGGCTATGTCAAGCATTATCTGGAGGACTGCGGCCTGACCGTCAACAACAGTGAAATCAACCGGCTGGTCGCGGGCTGTGTCGGCGTCAAGAAAACGACCGGCCAGCATCCGGGCGGCATGGTCGTTGTGCCGGAGGATTTTGACATTTTCGATTTCACGCCCGTGCAGCAGCCGGGTGAACCGAGTGAAGCCGATGACTCGGACATGATCATCACGACGCACTTCGACTTCCACAAGCTGCATGATACGATTCTGAAGCTCGATGAGCTCGGTCACGTTGTTCCGACGCTGTATAAGCACCTGGAGGATCTGACCGGCATCAAGATCGCGGACGTCCCGACGACGGATCCGAAGGTCTTTCAGATGTGTACGGACTGCTCCGTCCTCGGCGTCACCGAACAGGATATTTTCTGTCCGACCGGATCGCTCGGCATTCCGGAAATGGGCACGAACTTTACCATCGGCATGCTGCTGGATGCAAGGCCGAAGCTGTTCTCTGACTTTTTGCAGATTTCCGGTCTGTCGCACGGCACGGACGTGTGGCTCGGCAACGCAAAGGATCTGATCGCGGACGGCACCTGCACGATTTCCGACGTTATCGGTACCCGTGACTCGATCATGACCTATCTGCTCTATCACGACGTTGAGCCGAAGCAGGCGTTCCAGATCATGGAGGATACCCGTAAGGGAAAGGCGCCCAAGACCTTCTCGTCGGAGCGCATTCAGATGCTTCTGGATCACAATGTCCCGCAGTGGTATATCGACTCCTGCCTGAAAATCAAGTACATGTTCCCGAAAGCACACGCCGCGGCGTATGTCACGGCGGCGATCAAGCTGGGCTGGTTCAAGCTGTATAAGCCGCTGGAATACTACGCAACATATTTCTCCGTGCGCGGCGGCGACTTTGACGCGGCGCTTGCAGTACAGGGCATCGACGCGGTGCGCAACAAGATTCAGGAACTGAACGCCAAGGGCAAGGAGCGCACCAAAAAAGAGGGCGACCTGCGCGATATTCTGCTGATTGTCAATGAGATGATGTCAAGAGGATATTTCTTCCTGCCGGTCGATCTGCGGCGCTCGCATTCCCGTGATTATCTGATCGAGGACGGCAGACTGCGCATTCCGTTTGCCGCGATTGACGGCATCGGTGAAAAGGCTGCGGACAAGCTCTATGAAACCGCACAGAAGGGCGACTTTATCTCCGTAGACGAGTTTCAGCAGCTTTCCGGCGCGTCAAAAGCGACGATTGAAACGCTGGATGCGCTCGGTGCGCTCGGAAATCTGCCGAAGTCCAATCAGCTGTCGCTGTTCTGAACCGGCGCTGTTTTGCACAACAAATACGACAATAGATATTCCGGATGTTCCGGATGCTTTGGGGATTCTTCCGAAATCCTGCGGTCTTTTCTTCTTTCGCTTGACTTTTTCGTGATATTATGGTATCATGTTATCATGTTAGCAAGCTAAAGCGGACGGCGTTCAAGAGAATGCAGAATACCGCTTTTCCGATCCCGCATTCAAAAAGTGAACCATGAAGGGAAAAAAACGAATCGTGATTTTCAGCCTTCACTTCATATATAACCCAAAGGAGTCTTTATGAACAAGTATGACCGCATTACGCCGGAAGGTACCCGCGATGCACTATTCGCAGAGTGTACACTCCGGCGGCAGATCGAAAACCGCCTCAACGGCCTGTTTACCGCGCGCGGTTACAGCGAGATCATCACCCCGACGCTTGAATTCTACGACGTGTTCAACCGCATCGCGCAGCCCTTCCCGCAGGAGCATATGTACAAGCTCACCGACGCCAAGGGCAGACTCATGGTGCTGCGCCCGGACAACACCGTGCCGATTGCAAGAGTCTGTGCAACCAGACTGCGTTCCGCAGCACTCCCGCTGCGGCTCTGCTATCAGCAGAATATCCACGTCATCTCCCCCTCCCTGAAAGGACGCGATGACGAAATCTCCCAGGCAGGCATCGAGCTGATCGGCTCTGATTCCCGCATGGCGGATCTGGAGGTCGTGGCAGCTGCCGTCGATGCACTCCGCGTCTGCGGCGATGATTATACCATCGAGCTCGGAAATGCGGCATTCTTCCGCACGCTGATGCAGCAGCTGACTGCCTCGGACGATATCAAGGATACCATCCGTGACTGCATCGAGGCGAAGAATTATCCTGCGCTGAACGACCTGCTGGACGCGCTGCCCGAATCCGATACAGTCAGAACACTGCGGATGCTCCCCCGCCTGTTCGGCGGCGAGGAGGTCTTTGAAAAGGCTGCGGCACTCTGCTCCGGCGAGGCATTCCGTGCAATTCTCCATGAGCTGCATTCGCTCTGGGAGGCCGTCGTGCAGTTTGCAGGCGCCGACCGCATCAAGGTCGATCTCGGCATGATGCACCGCACCGATTATTACACCGGCATGATCCTGCGCGGATACATCTCCGGCTGCGGCGAAGAGATTCTCTCCGGCGGCCGCTATGACAACCTGATTGCGGAGTTCGGCTATGACGTCCCCGCGACCGGCTTTGCCGTTAACATTGACGCCGTTGTCAAGGTACTGAGCAAGCAGGAGCAGACCGAGCCGCAGGCACAGCAGATCAGCAACGTCCTGATCTGGGCTGCAAAGGGCTGCGAGGCGGACGCCGTCATCGCGGCAAGAAATCTGCGCAGCAAGGGGCTCATCGCGGAGCATTCGCTCTCCGAAACGCTTGAGGAGGCAAAGGCCTATGCTGCGGCGCACGGCATTGACAGCGTGCTGCCGATTGAGATTTCCAGACAACGGATGCAGGCAGACTGCGGAAAGGAAGGCTGAATCATGCAAAGACCGATTCGCATTGCACTGACAAAGGGCAGACTGGAAAAGGATACCGTCAATATGTTCGAGCAGCTCGGGCTCGACTGCACCGCCGTCCGGGAAAAAGGCAGAAAGCTGATTCTGCCGGTCGGTGACGGCAGCATTGAGGTCGTGCTGGCAAAGGCAAACGACGTCATCACCTACGTGGAGCACGGCGTCTGCGATCTCGGCGTCGTCGGCAAGGACACCATTCTGGAGATGCAGGGCAAGTTCTATGAGCTGCTGGATCTCGGATTCGGCCGCTGCAAATTTGCGCTTGCCGTTAAGAAAGGTACCGATTTTTACAGTGGATACGGCGTCAAGACCATCGCCTCCAAGTATCCGAACGTCACGCGCCGCTTCTTTGAGGCAAAGGGTATGGACGTGGACATTGTCAAGATTGAAGGCTCTGTCGAACTGGCGCCCCTGCTGGAGCTCTCCGACGGCATCGTCGATATTGTCGAAACCGGCACCACACTGAAAGAAAACGGTCTGGAGGTCTTTGAGGACGTCTGCCCGATCTCCGCAAGACTGATCGCAAACACCGTCAGCATGAAGCTCCGTCAGCAGGAACTTGAATCGCTGATCACCAGAATCGAAAGCTATTTTGCCCAGGGAACAGAAGCATGATCCTGCGGGCATTTCAGGAACAGGATGCGGACATCATCTGCAAATGGATCACAAGTGAAGCGGATCTGTACAGATGGTCGGGTGACCGCTTCAACCGGTTTCCGCTTTCCGCGACGGATATCCGGGAAAATTACGCGCCGCAGATCGAGTCCGGACGGTTCTTCCCGTTTTGTGCAGAAGATGCGGACGGCCGTCTGATCGGTCATTTCATCATACGGTACCCAAAGGCGGATGACAACCGCACCGTGCGGTTCGGCTTTGTCATCGTGGATCCCGCATACAAAGGGAAAGGCTGCGGCCGGAGTATGCTCCGGCTCGGGATCCGGTTCGCTCAGGAGCATCTGCACGCCGAGCGCATTAGTCTGGGCGTTTTCACCAACAACGAACCCGCCAGACGATGCTACGAAGCACTCGGATTCCGCGCATACAGCAGCGGGATCTGCAAAATGCCCGTCGGCAGCTGGGAATGCACCGATATGGAACTGTTCCTGCAATAACGTATCCGCACACAATCAGTAAGGAGGAAGGAATATGCAAATCATTCGCTGCAACGGAAAGGACGAAGCTGCGTTCTTTGCACAGCTTCGCGCAAGAAGTGCCGCACCGGATCCGAAGGTCGTGGAAACCGTCACGACGATTCTTGAGGACGTGCGCACAAAGGGCGACGCAGCCGTGCGCGCCTATACCGAAAAATTTGACGGCAAGTGCCCCGAACAATTCGAGGTCGATGCCGATACCGTTTCAGATGCACTGGAAGCCGCAGACCCGAAATTCGTCGAGGCGCTGCTCAATTCCATTGAAAACATTGCCGATTTCCACAACCGCCAGAAGGAGCAGGGCTTCTGCAATGCCCGCCCGGACGGCGTCATTCTCGGCCAGCGGCTGCGCGGTCTGGAGCGTGTCGGCCTGTATGTCCCCGGCGGCACGGCTGCCTATCCGAGCTCTGTGCTGATGAACGCGATTCCGGCAAAAATCGCGGGCGTCAAGGAGCTCATCATGGTGACGCCCCCCGGCAAGGACGGCAAGCCGAACCCGGATATCCTGGTCGCGGCATCGCTCTGCGGCGTGGACCGCATCTTCCTGATGGGCGGCGCACAGGCGGTCGCTGCACTGGCATACGGCACGGATTCGATTCCGCGCGTGGATAAAATCGTCGGCCCGGGCAACATTTTTGTTGCGACCGCAAAGCGGCTGCTCTACGGAGTTGTTGATATTGACATGGTCGCCGGCCCGAGTGAAGTACTCGTCATGGCGGATGACACCGCAAATCCGAAGTATGTTGCGGCAGATCTGATGTCGCAGGCCGAGCACGACAAACTCGCCTCCTCGATCCTTGTGACGACCTCCGAGCGCGTCGCAAAGGAAACGCTTGCGGAATTTGAGCGGCAGATGGCATATCTTGAACGCCGTGAAATCATCAAGGCATCCCTCGATAATTTCGGTGCAATCCTGATCTGCGACACGCCGGAGCAGGCTGTGGCGCTTGCAAACGAGGTCGCGCCGGAGCACCTGGAGGTACTCATGCAGAATCCGCTGGAATACATCGGAAAGCTCGATAATGCGGGCTCTGTGTTCCTCGGCACCTATGCTTCCGAGCCGCTCGGTGACTACTATGCAGGCCCGAATCACGTCCTCCCGACCAGCGGCACAGCAAGATTCTTCTCACCGCTGTCCGTTTACAGCTTCGTCAAGCGCTCCAGCTATATCTACTACACCGAGGATGCGCTCCGCAGCGCCAAGGATGACATCATCCTTGTTGCGAATAAAGAAGGCCTGACCGCGCACGCAAATGCGATTGCCGTCCGGTTTGAGGATTGAGAGGATATTGCTATGTTCAGATTACCCGAAAAGCTCACGAAGCTGAAACCCTATGATCCGATCACCGGCAGCTATGCCGTGCGGCTGGATGCCAACGAATCCTATTTTGACCTGCCGCAGGTACTGAAAGCAAAAATCGCGGATCAGATCGAGCAGCAGATCAGCTTTAACCGCTACCCCGATCCGATTGCAGCGGAGGTCGTCGAGGCGTTTGCGGATCTCTACGGCATCTCGCCGGACTGCGTCACCGCCGGAAACGGCTCAGATGAAATCATCACGCTGCTGCTGAACACCTTTATGGAGAAGGGACAGACACTCGTGACGGTTTCGCCGGATTTCTCGATGTACGGCGTATATGCAGAACTGGCGGAGATCGAAGTCATAAACGTACAGAAAAAAGAGAACCTGCAAATCGACATGGATGTGCTGATTGCGGCGTGTCAGAAAGCAAATGCGGTGGTGTTCTCGAACCCGTGCAACCCGACCTCGCTGGGCATTCCGCGCAGTGATGTGATCCGGCTGATTGAATCCGCACCGGACTGCATGATCATCGTCGATGAGGCGTATATGGACTTCTGGGACGAAAGCGTACTCGATCTGGTGACAAAATACGAGAATCTCGTGGTACTGCGCACCTGCTCCAAGGCCATCGGGCTTGCAGCTGCAAGAATGGGCTTTGCGGTCATGGATCCGTACAAGACCGGCCTGCTGCGCGCAGCAAAGTCGCCGTACAACTGTGACTCGATTTCCCAGACAATCTGTGCAGCGGTGCTGCGGGAAAAATCCCTGCTCCAGCACTGCCGCGACGAAATCATCGTGCAGACACAGCGGCTTTACACCGCAGCTGTGGAGCTTTCGCAGCGGTATCCGGATCTGCTGGAAACGGTCTACGCACCGCGCACAAACTTCATCTTTATCAAGACAGCGTATGCGAAGGAGATTTTTGAGCAGCTCCAGAAGGCGGGCATTGCAGTGCGCTGCTTCCCGCACGGCCTGCGCATCTGTGCCGGTACGCGCCGCGAGCAGACGCTCCTGATCAGCGAGCTTGAGCAGATTCTCCAGCCGAAATAAAGCAATATACAACAAAGGTGCTTCCCCGTTCAAACAGGTGAAGCGCCTTTCTTTTTGCTGTCAAAGCAAAACAGGATGTTGACAAACCGGAATATCATTGTTATAATATGTTTATCAACGAAAATGAGGTGATCCGCATGAAACGAACCGTTTTCATCATTCTGTCCGTAATCAGTGCGCTGGTCTGTATCGGCTCTCTCATGGCAATGCTCAATAAGGACACAATGCAAAAAATCAGTCAGTATCTTCCCGGCATGGATACCGGCAAACTTCTGATTACAATGGGAATCTCCGGCCTGCTCGCAGTCATTTGCTACATCGTGCAGTCGGTGATGAAGGATCTGGAATGGAAGCGGTTTCAGAAGGAGCATCCGGAGCAGGCTGAGGCCATCCGGCAGCAAAAGCAGATCGACACCGCAAATTCCGTCACAGATTATGATTTTTATCAGTTATCTGAACTGCAAAGCAAAATCGGATCCATTCTCGGCAGGGGCGTTTTTGCCGCACTGCTCTCTGTGACTGGTGTCGGACTGACGGCAAGCTACCTCATCATTTCATATTGCTGGTTCTTTATCAGGCTGACAAGAAATTATCTGATCGGTCTGATTGCCGCAGCACTTTCATTCTATGCACTGCTCAATTACGCTGACCGGCTTCTGAAACAGCTCCCGGAAAAAATCGGAAACATCGTCATGTTCATGATGTTTTTCGGTATCTTTATCATTGATATCGTCAACATCATCCGCCATCTCGTTCTCAAAGGAAAAATCAAGAAAGCGGGCATCGCAGTCCGCAAGCTCTCCAAAGAAGAAATGCGCATGTACCGAACTGCAAAATAATGTTAAGCCAGGCAGCAGCCTGGCTTTTGTTTACCGGATTCTGTATCGCTTACTTCATGTGACAGACGCCGGAACACTTTGCTCCTGCAATGCAAGCATATGCTCCGCCGTAACGGTCAGCTGATACGCGCGCAACGGGGTTCCCTCAGCCGCCCGCAGCAGCCGGTCTGCGAGCAGCGGCTCCGCATACCTTGTCACAGCCGTCCGCACCGCCCTTGCCCCGCCGTGTTCCGTATCTGCCTGCGCCGCGAGAAACGCCTCCGTATCGGGCGTCCATGTCAGCGATGTGCCGCAGGCCGCTGCCCTGTCCGCAAGGTCATGCAGCCGGAGCCGCGCAATCCGCGTCAAATCCGCCTGATCCAGCTTCCGGAACACAATCGCCGCATCCAGCCGGTTCAGGAGCTCGGGCTTCATCGTCCTGCGCAGCTCCGAGAGCAGCCGCGCATGCTGCTGCGGTTCCTGATCCGCCGGATCTGCAAAGCCGATTACACCCGTTTGCAGCAGCTCCGCCCCGATGTTCGATGTCAGGATCACCATGCACTCGGAAAAATCCGCCGTAATGCCGCTGCTGTCCGTCAGACGGCCGTCCTCTAGAATTTGCAGCAGCAGCGAAAGCACATCCGGATGCGCCTTTTCGATCTCGTCAAACAGCAGCAGACTGTACGGCGCACGCTTCACACGCTCCGTCAGCGTCATGCTCTCCCCGTATCCGGCATATCCCGGCGGCGCACCGATCAGCCGCGCAGCTGCGTGCTTTTCCATATATTCGCTCATGTCAATGCGGATGCAGCTTCCCGCATAAAGCGTATCCGCAATGCACCGCGCCAGCTCCGTTTTTCCGATGCCGCTCGCCCCGAGAAACAGAAATGCCCCGACCGGTCTGCCCCGCCGCCGCAGTCCCGAACGGCTCCTGCGGATCGCGTCAGCAGCCGCGTGAACGGCGACATCCTGTCCGATCACACGGCGTTTCAGCACATCCTCCAGATGCAGCAGCCGCTGCGCCTCCGAGGCCGTCAGCGTTTCTGCCGGAATGCCGGTTTTCACCGCGGCAGCTTCGGCAATTTCCCGCTTTCCGACCACGGGCGCCGCCGCGTCCTGCCCCTCATCAGAGAGCCGCTTAGCCGCACACGCCTCGTCCAGCAGATCCAGCGCCTTATCCGGCAGCGCACGGTCATGCAGATACCGCACGGAGAGCGTCACCGCCGCACGGATCGCCTCCGGGGCAATCGCCACATGATGATAGGACTCATAATGCCGCCGCAGACCGTTCAGCATGGCGGAAGCCTCCTCCGCGTCCGGCTCTGCAACGGCAACCGGCTGAAAGCGTCTTGCGAGCGCCGCGTCCGGTTCAATGCGCCTGCGGTATTCCTCCGCAGTTGTCGCTCCGATGATCCGGATTACACCGCGTGCAAGCTGCGGTTTCAGAATATTCGCCGCATCGACCGCGCCCTCTGCGGCGCCCGTCCCCGCAATCATATGGAGCTCGTCAATGAACAGCAGCAGCGAGGAATCCCCCGCCGCCTCGTCGATACAGGCCTTCAGCCGCTCCTCAAAATCTCCGCGGTAGCGCGCACCGGCGAGCAGCGCCGTCAGATCCAGTGAGAGAATCGCCTTGCCCGCGAGTGCAGGCGGCACCGTCCCGCGCAGAATCCGCGCAGCCAGCCCCTCCACGATTGCCGTTTTCCCGACGCCCGCCGCGCCGGTCAGCACGGGGTTATTCTTGCTCCGGCGCAGCAGAATCTGCATGACGCGCCCGAGCTCGCGTTCCCGTCCGATCAGCGGATCAAAGCGCTCCGCCGTCATCGGATCGGTCAGGTGACGCGCGTATTTTGCAAGGGCGGGACAGGCTCTGCGGTCAAACACCGGACAGATATCTGCCGGATCCTCCAGCGTCTCCTGCGTACACGCACTGCGCAAACTGTTCAGGGAGATGCCCATGCCCCGCAGCAGCACCGACGCGCCGCACTGGGTATCCCCGAGCACGGCACTGAGCAGCCCCTCCGAGCTGACCGGCTGCTCCCCTGCCGCATGTTCCGCTGCCTGCCGGATTCTTATGAGCGCAGGCGTCGCGGCATCCTCTCCCAGCTGTGACGGCGCGCTCCGCCCGAGCTCCTCCAGCACCGCCTGCCGGAATCTGTTCAGCGAAACACGGTGCGTCCGCAGGATTGCCGCGCCGACATTGCTGCCGTCTGCAAGCATCGCAAGAATCAGATGCTCTGTGCCGGTGAAGCTGTGCCCGAGCGCCTCGGCCTCCTGCCTTGCCCGTGCAAGGATCGCGGCAGCCTTCTGCGTATATGCTTCCTTCTGCAAATCTCATCCCTCCGAATACGCTTTTGCTGATACTGTTACTATATGCAGCCCGCTCGCGCAATACGCGTCAGCTGTCACACATTCCCGCGCCCGGCATATCATAAGACCAGAAGCGGCAAGCGGCCGCTTCGGAAACGCGCGCCGGTCCGGTTCCGGCGCACCGGCCTACATGCGATAAAAAGGAGTGCTGACTATGTGCGGTAATGACTGCGGCAACAACATCTGGTGGATTATCATTCTGATTCTTCTGTTCTCGTGCTGCGGAAACGGCTGCGGCAATGGCTGCGGCTGCAACAACGGCGGCTGCGGCTGCTAATCTTCGCTGCCCGCTTCTCCCTCCGGAGAGGCGGGCATTTCCGTTTCCCGGAGCGCCCGGCGAAGCCTGCGCCATGCGGATACGCAGACATCTGCACATTTCAGCCGGAGCTCATAGCTTTCCGGCTGCGAAGCGAGCGAAAGGGCATCCGCAGGGAGTGCATCCGCCGGATCCGAAACCGCAGGAATGCACAGGGACGGATACATCACGCACCACCAGTTCTGCCCTGCTCCGGCACCGATCTCAATGCGCAGGGCGCTGTATTCCCCCGCAGGCAGCGTAAACTGTCCGTAGCTGCGCGCCGGGAACGCCTCCGTCCCGAAGCTGACCGTCACCGGATCTTCACAGCCCGCTGCGCGCAGGGTCTGTTCCGCGGTTTCCCGGATCTCGCCGAGCGACGCGGTCAGCGCATCCCGGCAGACGGCTTCATCTGCGCCTGCGGGAATCCATGTATCTGCCCGTGCAAGGATCGCGTCCCGCACCAGCAGCTTCTCCGTCTGATCCGCCGTTGTGTCGGAATTTGCAAGGATATGCAGCCGGATGATGCGCTGCTCAAGCATCCTGCGCGCTTCTGCCGTCTGATATACCGATGCAGCCGCGGCCGCCAGCAGCAGCCAGAGCAGCATCCCGATTGCCTGTTTCATAGATACGCCTCCGAAAAAATGTAAGTGCTTTGAGTATGCACCGTTCCCGCAGGTTTATGCAGCAGCGTGCAGATTTTTCGGATTGTCCATTGCATACAGAGCTTGTTTTCGGATGTTTGATAATTCATTCACAATGCCTATTGCAATTTATGCCGAAATCGTGTATAATGATATGTGGTGAAATATGCGGACGCATATCCCGCTGAATCTGCCGGGCAACCGGCAAAAGGTTATTAGGAGGAATTATCAATGCTGGTATCTGCAAAAGAAATGCTGAACAAGGCACGCGACGGCAAGTACGCTGTCGGTCAGTTCAACATCAACAACCTCGAATGGACAAAGGCGATTCTGCTGACCGCGCAGGAGCTGAACTCTCCTGTCATCCTCGGTGTTTCTGAGGGCGCAGGCAAGTATATGTGCGGCTACACCACCGTCGTCGGTATGGTCAAGGGCATGATCAATGAGCTGGGCATCACCGTTCCGGTCGCTCTGCACCTCGACCACGGCACCTTTGAGGGCGCAAAGGCCTGCATCAACGCCGGCTTCTCGTCCATTATGTTCGACGGCTCCCACTATCCGATCGAGGAGAACATTGCAAAGACCACTGCGCTCGTCAACACCTGCGACGTGCTCGGCATCTCCCTGGAGGCTGAGGTCGGCGCAATCGGCGGCGAAGAGGACGGCGTCATCGGCAAGGGCGAATGCGCAAATCCCGATGAGTGCAAGGCTGTTGCAGATCTCGGCGTGACCATGCTGGCAGCAGGCATCGGCAATATCCACGGCAAGTATCCGGAGAACTGGGAAGGCCTCAGCTTTGAGACCCTCGCAGCAATCAAGGAGAAGGTCGGCGATATGCCGCTCGTTCTGCACGGCGGCACTGGCATCCCGGATGAGATGATCAAGAAGGCCATCTCCCTCGGCGTTGCAAAGATCAATGTCAATACCGAGTGCCAGTGGGCATTCCAGAAGGCTGTCAGAAAGTACATCGAGGAAGGCAAGGATCTCCAGGGCAAGGGCTTCGATCCGCGCAAGCTGCTCGCTCCGGGCTTTGAGGCAATCAAGGCAACCGTCAAGGAGAAGATGGAGCTGTTCGGTTCCGTCGGCAAGGCTTAATTGCAATGATACAGGGCTGTCCGGATTATCCGGGCAGCCTTGCTGTTTTTTGTGCTGTCGCTTGACAAATATTGCGATAGTTGGTATAATATAGGAGATATGTCTGCCGGAAAGACGGCAGCGTTCATTTGCGGGTATGGCGAAACTGGCAGACGCACCAGATTTAGGTTCTGGCGGAGCAATCCGTGCAGGTTCAAGTCCTGTTACCCGCATCGCATATTAGACGTCACAATGGAGGTGTTCCTCATTTGACGTTCGTGAAAAACATCCCTATGATAGGGGTGTTTTTCGTTTATGATCTGAAAAAATGAAGCGGTCTCCCGTTGCTGCTTCTGATATGATGTGCTGTATGGCAGCAGTGCCGCCCTCCATTTTTACACCCATACATCAAAGATGTTATCTTTTTTTCGCTTCTCCCATTGCACTTTCCGGTATAATGTGCTATAATAATAATACCCGATTTTTATACAAGCAGGATAGGAGGATTATTATGAGTTCAAATGTTAGACCCGAAAGCATGGAGCGCATCACCACCGAGGCGCTTGCACAGGCATTCATCGACGAGCAGATCAGGGAACTGCGCGCGCAGATCGGTGACAAGAAGGTGCTGCTTGCACTCTCCGGCGGCGTGGACAGCTCGGTTGTCGCGGCACTGCTGATCAAGGCTGTCGGACAGCAGCTCGTCTGTGTCCATGTCAATCACGGTCTGCTGCGCAAGGGCGAGCCGGAGCAGGTCATCGAAGTATTCCGCAACCAGATGAACGCGAACCTCGTTTACGTGGATGCCGTTGACCGCTTCCTCGATAAGCTGGCGGGCATCGCAGAACCGGAGAAGAAGCGCAAGATTATCGGCGCGGAGTTCATCCGTGTGTTCGAGGAGGAAGCGCGCAAGCAGGACGGCATCGAGTTCCTGGCGCAGGGCACAATCTATCCCGACATTCTCGAAAGCGACGGCGTCAAGGCGCATCACAATGTCGGCGGTCTGCCGGAGGACATGCAGTTTGAGCTGGTCGAGCCGGTCAAGCTTCTGTTCAAGGATGAGGTGAGAGTGGTCGGCAAGGCGCTGGGTCTGCCGGACAGCATGGTTTACCGTCAGCCGTTCCCGGGTCCGGGACTGGGCGTGCGCTGCCTCGGCGCAATCACGCGCGACCGTCTGGAGGCTGTCCGTGAGAGCGACGCAATCCTCCGCGAAGAATTTGAGAAAAACGGTCTGGCAGGCAAGGTCTGGCAGTATTTTACAGCCGTCCCGGATTTCAAGTCCGTCGGCGTCAAGGAAGGCA
The DNA here is from genome assembly GCA_016281125.1 of Oscillospiraceae bacterium. Taxonomy (GTDB): domain Bacteria; phylum Bacillota; class Clostridia; order Oscillospirales; family Ruminococcaceae; genus Firm-04. The sequence goes on from JAEEIA010000017.1 coordinate 74,805, forward strand.
AGCGCACCTTTGCGTATCCGGTCATTATCCGCGCAATCAACACCAAGGACGCCATGACCGCAACCGTCGAGGATGTGCCGTTTGCTCTGCTTCAGCATATCACTGCCCGCATTACCGCTGAGGTCGAGAACGTCAACCGCGTGCTCTATGACCTCACCCCGAAGCCCTGCGCAACGATTGAGTGGGAATAATAAACAAGACCTCAGAAACGGCGTAGATACGCCATTTCCGAAGTCTAAAAATCTCAGTGATAACAATTTGATAACAGGGAGCTAAGCGGAATTATTCTGCGGTTCAAGTGGCTTACAGGTTACGCCACTCTTTCGTAGGTTCATGCTTTCCGCAGTCATCGGTCGTTTTCGGCCAGTTAAGCTTCCATTCTGTATATTCGGCCTTGCTGATCTTACCGTCAGCAAGGTCTTTTTTTCGTCTCTGCCACTCAGAAAGGAGGTCAGTCATCAGGATAGAGCCGAAAACAATGCCCTTTCTTCTGTTGCCGTCCTCGTCCTCGCAGTCCTCAATGCTGATCGGATAATGCTCGTCAAGCTCAAAGAGAAGCTCCATAACGCCTTCCGCTCCGAGGATCTCATCATCTGCAAGAAAACGAGGGTTCACGTCCAGAGCTTCGGCAAGCTGTTCAACAAGTGCCTGCTTGGGTGTGCGAGTGCCTGATTCATACTGTGCGATGCGGACATCGGCAGACTTCTCGTCAAAGCCGACAGCCATACCGAGCTGTTTCTGCGTCATTCCTCTGAAATCACGAATGCGGTGTATCTTATCTCCGATAATGCTCATGGTGGTTCACTCCTTATATATTTCTGTGTTAGCAAAATCTCATACTATCCAGGTAAAGACCTCAGCTGCACTTTCATAGTTTTCCATATGATCGTGGATATTCCAGATCCATGCAGTTGCTATGTAAATAAACTCTTTTTCTCGGTCGATCAAATAGAAAGATACTGCTTTTGTTCCTGATGGTGCTTCTCCGTTAAAGTCGTACCAGAACATTTTATATCCTTTTTTAAAATCTTCCGGAAACCACTTGAATTCATCATTAGGATCAGGGAAACTAATTGCGAAAGTTTTTTCCTCAGTTGACAAACCATATGTAAATAAGTGTTCATCAGAATCTCTGCTCTCAATTGGAACGGAGGTTTTCACATAATACGTCTTACCAATTTCAAGCGATGCTGTTCTTATTCTGATCTGTTTTTCTTCATAGTCAGTCGCTTCAATGATATTGTTTTCATCATTATTGATATATACATCATGGTTGCTGTTCCAGCTTTCGACAATATCAAAAGGAATACTATTATCTTCCTCATCAACGATTTCAATATCTACAAGCGGGGTTCTGAGCACAGTCACATTGCTTTCAAGCACCTTTTCTTCTATCATATGATTCACCTCCGGGATAGTAGCTTTACTGCATTATAACATATTTGTTTAGGATAGTCAATAGATACTAAACAAAAAAATTTAGATAAATTTCGATTTAGGGGTTGACAAAAGCAAAAATGTTTAGTATAATAAGACTAAGCAAAAATGTTTAGATAGAGAATTTTGCTTATCGGATACGCAAATGCGCCCGATACCACACAGAACAATATTTTAAGAAAGGGTTGACTACTATGTCAGAAAAATTTATCCGTGCAGAGGAACTCGCAGAGATCATGGAGATCTCCGTTCCGTATGCATACAAGATCATCAAACAGCTCAATGAGGAGCTTGACGCCAAGGGCTACATCACCATC
>JAEEIA010000018.1 GCA_016281125.1 Oscillospiraceae bacterium
ATATAAGCGAAATTTTAGAGCGAAGCCTCCGCCGCGATCTCATAGATCGTTGCAACATCCGCAGACGAGAGCTTCACAAAGCCGCCCGTTCTGCCGTCACCGAGGCCGAACTTCTCCACCAGTGCCGGGATATCCTCTTTCTTTGCGCCGAGCTCCGCAAAATTGACCGGCATCCCGATGCTGTGCAGGAACTGCCGGAACCGGCGGATACCCTCCCTCGCGGTCTGCTCCGGATCCGCAAAGTTCATCTGGCAGCCCCAGACGCGCACCGCAGCCTGTGCAAATCGCATGACGTCATGCTTGCAGACAAACTCCATCCATGCGGGCATGATAACCGCCAGACCGGCGCCGTGCGCGCAGTCATACAGCGCGGAAAGCTCATGCTCGATGCCGTGGCTGTTCCAGTCCTGCTCACGGCCGACGCCGACAATGTTCGTATGCGCCACGGTGCCCGCCCACATGATATTCGCGCGCGCCTGATAATTGTCCGGCTCCGCAATCACGCGCGGCGTTTCATGAATCATGGTCAGCAGCACGGCCTCGCAGAGTCTGTCTGTGATCTCGACCTCTGCCGTGTTCGTGAAATAGCGCTCAAACACATGCGCCATAATATCCGTAGCGCCGCAGGCCGTCTGATACGGCGGCAGCGTACAGGTCAGCTCCGGATTCAGAATGGAGAACCGCGGACGGATCAGGTCAGAGCCTGCCCCGCGCTTGAGGCCGCCCTCCTCCTTTGTGATGACAGAATCACCGGAGCCCTCGCTGCCCGCTGCCGCGATTGTCAGGACAGTTGCAACCGGAAGCGCAGCCTCCGGTGACTTTCCGGTGTAGAAATCCCAGAAATCGCCGTCATACGGGACGCCCATTGCAATCGCCTTGGAGGAATCAATGACGGATCCGCCGCCGACCGCCAGAATAAAATCAACCTGTTCCCTGCGGCACAGCGCGATGCCCTCATACACAAGCGTATCGCGCGGGTTCGGCTTGACGCCGCCGAGTTCAACATATGCAAGTCCGGCTGCCTCCAGCGAACGCTTCACACGGTCAAGCAGTCCGCTCCGGATTGCCGAGCCGCCGCCGTAATGCAGCAGCACCTTGCTGCCGCCGTGCTTTCTGACATACTTTCCTGCGTCGTTTTCTGCGTCCTTGCCGAATACAAATTCCGTCGGGCTGTAAAACTGAAAATCATTCATGCATTGTTCCTCCTTTTTTCAGCGTGCGGTGACGGCGCATCCGTCCTGCACTAATAATTTTAGTATATTATATTTTGCGCGGATTGTCAACCGCGAATTCTCTGTTCTTTCTGACGGATGCTTGCATTCTCCAAAAAAGTGTGCTATACTGGAGGTATCAGATCATCCGTATCATAACGAAGGGAGTGATCCATGTGAAACGACTGAGAAAAGCCGCTGCGGCGATCCTTTCCGTGCTGATCGGCACAGGCTCTCTGCTGACGCCGATGCATCCGGCAGCTGCCGCAGCAAAAACGGATACCGGTATTTCTGCTCTGGAATCCACCGAAACCATTCTCAACCCCGGCATGGGCTATACCTCAACGCTCTGGTACCGCTGTGCGCCCGGCAAAACCGCCGTAGAGAATCCCTCCGGCGCACTCGTGCTGATGTTCATTGACATCGGCGCATTTTCCAGCGGCGAAAACGGTACAACCGACAGTGCCGGCAAGTATACGCCCGGAAAGGATTATGACCTGGACGATACGTTTTTTGCGGGGCTGCGCGGCACCTTTGAAAACTGCCGGAAAAACGGCTGCACAATCGCAGTCCGGTTCCGATACGACGACAACGGCACACAAAATCCCGAACCGGCAACCTTTGACATGTTAAAGCACCATATTCAGCAAATCGCGGACAGCAGACTGCTGAACGACTATCAGGATATTCTGATGTATGTGGAAAGCGGCTTCGTCGGCTGCTACGGGGAACAGTGGGGCGGCAAATACTGCTCGCCGGAGCAAAAAGCTGAGCTGCTGGATCTGCTGCTTGACGTTGTGCCGGATCCGGTTCCGGTCACGGTGCGCACCCCGAATATCTTTGCAAAATGGGCGGGCATCGAACAGAAAGCGCTGGCTGACTGGCAGTCCGAACCGGGAACCCGCGCCGCAAGAGTCGGCCTGTTCGATGACGGCTATATGGGCTCGGACAGCGACCTCGGCACTTACACCGACCGCGAAGCGGAAACCGGCTGGCTCGGACGGCAGGCAACGACAAGCTATTTCGGCGGCGAGTTTTCCGGGGATCTGGAATATGCACAGAAATATGACACCTACCTGCCGCAGAATGCGATCCCGGAGATGTACAAAACGCATCTGAGCTATATCAATTCCAATATCTTCGGCCTGTATGAAAACTACAAATTCGGCAAGGATTACGATGTGCCGGGCGTCGATAACAGCGCCTATTACGGGCAGACTGTCCGCAAATTCATCCGCGATCATCTCGGCTACCGCTTTGTGATCCGCAAGGCGTCCATGAGCAAAACTGCGCCGCAGGGCGGCGATTTGCAGCTTGCCTTCTCTGTGGAGAACACCGGATTTGCAAATCCGGTGCGTGCGCAGAAAGCGGAGCTCCTGCTGGAAAAGGACGGCAATTACATCCGCACGCCGGTTCTGCTGGATTCACGGCAATGGCGCTCCTGCACCGTCACGGACGAGCAGATCAGCGTACAGCTGCCCGGCGGCCTTGCCCCCGGAAACTGGAAGGCGTATCTCAAGCTGTCCGTCGGGGACAACACCACAGAGCAGACGCATCTGCGGTCGGTGCGCTTTGCCAATGACGGCATCTGGAATACCGCGCTCGGCGCGAATTACATCGGCACGGTGAGCATCACCGAAACTGATAATCCCCTGCTGCTGACACAGACCAACTTCGGAACCGGGGACGGAACCGTTTACACAGTCAACGGATTTCAAATCACAGACGGAGCTGTTTCTCATGAAGGCGAGCACGGCTCACCTGCCGCGGAATCCGCATCCGGCAAGCTGTATCTGCACAATGATGAGCAATACCTCTATATCACGGCAACCTACAACCCGACCGCGGAATCAGAGGTGCATAATTTCTCTCTGTACAACGGCGAGGAGCGTTACAGGATCTACTATGCCTCCGGCGGCTTTGTGTACTTCAATCACGGCGAATACACAGGCTGCCTGCAAAAGCATTCCCCCGGCATCGTGGAATTCCGCGTGCCGTTCGGGCCGGTAATGAATCTGGAGCCCGGCGTAAAGCTGACCAAAATCCGCTACTTCTTGCAGGATGAGGCAAATGACTGGGCGGTGTGCAGCGATGTCACGGCAGACTCCTATGAACTGAAAGCGGACTTCCCGGTCTATACCGCGAAGCGAACCGTCACGCTGAATGAAGGCAAAACGCTTCTGCTCAAAGTCGAGGACGGCGCATCCGGCGAGGCAAAATATCAATGGTATCATGACGGGAAAGCCATCAGCGGCGCTGTGCAGAGCAGCTGGCAGCTCTCCTGTGCCGACAGCAGCGCCGCAGGACTGTATACCGTTGCAATCACCTCCGCAGCCGGAACAGTCCGGACAGCGGAAATCTGCGAGGTGCTGAACGTACTCCCGCAAAAAGTTTCCGGCGACATCAACAGGGACGGCGCCTTCAACCTGGCGGATGCAGAACTGCTCCGGGATTATCTGCTGGCAAAGAAAACAGAACTACCAGACCGGAGTGCTGCCGATCCGGACATGAACGGCCGTCTGGATGCCAGAGATCTGACTTTGCTGAAACGTCAGCTGCATCTGACAAAAGCATAAAAAAACAACACCTGCTGTCCTTCGTGTACAGCAGGTGTTTTGTTTACAGCGGATCCTTGCCGAGCAGCACAAGCGCGGCATTGATTTCGCTTTTGTAGTTCGTTTCCACATCGCCCGCACCAATCAGCGGTTCCCGGAGCTGATGCCCGGCGCTGTCCAGAAAGATCGTTGTCGGCGTGTATTGCAGCTGATTCAGCAGCTTTTCCATATCGCCGTCACCCGAAGTCAGCGTGATGCCCTCAAAGCCGCATTCATCCATAAAGCTGCTCAGCTTCTCACCGTCCGGTGAATAATCAGCATCCAGACACCAGGTCATAATGCGGACGGAATCCGGCAGCCCGGCGGCAAACTCCGCGATCTCCGGCATCTCACGAATGCAGGGCGCACAGCTCGTCTGCCAGATGTTGATGACTGTGACATCTGCACCGGCAAAATCCGAAGCGGTAAAACTGCCGCCGTCCAGTGTTGAAGCAGTAAAGCTGCAAAGATCCGGCAGCGAATGCGCCGACGATCCGGCAGCATAATTCTGCTGAACGGCAGACTGCTCGGCAGCAGCATCATTCATCCCGCAGGACGTCAGCAGGCTGAACCCCGTCAATACCGCGGCAACAGCTTGAATCTTCATGGCAGTTCCCTCCTTGTGCAAGTGTGTAACTTCCCTGTTAATTATCATATCATGCAAATGTGACAGGATTATGAAAACAAGATGCAAATTCTTCGCAGGTACCGGTTTTTTCCGGATGCGCGGTTTTCTCGTCCGTATCCCTTGTGTTTTTTTTGCTGAATATGGTATATTATAGATAATCAGATGAAACTGTCAAAGGAGGCATGCATTATGCCGAAGCTCCTGCTTGTCGAAGACGATATGCAGCTTGCGCGCAATCTCATTCGCTTTCTCAGTTCCGAACAGTATCAGGTCACGCACGCAGCCGGACAGACCGATGCGCTGACCACATTCCAAAAGGAGCATTTTGACTGTGCCCTTCTGGATATTTCCCTCCCCGACGGCAACGGCTTTGCGGTCTGTTCCGCAATCCGTTCGCAGTCGGATACGCCGGTCATTTTTCTGACCGCCTCTGCCGACGAGGCCAATACGGTGGCAGGCTTTGAGGTCGGCGCTGACGATTATATCAGCAAGCCGTTCCGCCCGCGCGAGCTGCTCGCACGCATCCGGAATGCCCTGCGGCGCAGTCAGCGGAGCACATCCGTCCTCAGCTGCCAGAATATCTGTCTGGATCAGTCCAAGGGCGTCGTCACAAAGAACGGTTCAGAGCTGTTTCTCTCCGCGCTGGAATACCGCCTGCTGCTTGTGTTTCTGACGAACAAGGAACAGCTGCTCACCCGCGACCGCCTGATCGACGAGCTCTGGTCGGTATCGAGCGAATATGTTTCCGACAACACGCTCAATGTCTATATGAAGCGTCTGCGCGAGAAAATTGAGGATGACCCGCAGAACCCGCGGATCATCCGGACGGTGCGCGGGCTTGGCTATAAGGCGGTTGAAGCATGAGCGCCGCCGACCGCTTGCAAGCGATTCTGCTCTCTGCGATTGCTGCGGCTTCGGTTGTCATCTGCTTTCTCATTGATCCTGCTGCCGGCTTTACAGCAGCGGCCGCATTTCTGCTCTGTGCGGGAATTCTGATTATTTTTGCAGAAAGGCGGCAAAAGCAGATCAGGCGGCTCTGTGATGAAACCGCCAGAATTCTGCGCGGTGCTGAGCAGATCGACTTTGATTCATTCAATGAAGGCTCGCTCAGCATGCTGGCCTCGGAGATCCGGAAAATGACCGTGAAGCTCCGGGAACAGAATACCGCATTGCAGGAGGACAAGGTCTTTCTGAAAGAATCTCTGGAGGATATTTCGCATCAGCTGCGCACGCCGCTGACTTCCACGCTTCTGCTGCTGGAAATTCTCCGCAAACCGGATCTGACGCGGGCGCAGAAATCCGAAGCATTGCAGGAGCTGTTTTCGCTGCTCAGCCGGATGCAGTGGCTGATTGAAACCCTGCTGAGCCTCTCCCGTCTGGAGGCAGGCGCAGCGCTGATGCAGCACAGCGAAATCCGGTGCAGTGCGCTGATTGCCGACGCACTGGAGCCGCTCTCGATTGCCATGGATCTGAAAAACATCCGCACGGAAATCCGCACCGAGGGCGAACCCGTCCTGACCGGTGACCGTCCCTATCTGACCGAGGCACTCGGCAATATTTTCAAGAACTGTCTGGAGCATACCCCGGAGGGCGGAATCATCACGGTGACCGCTTCGGAAAACGCAATCTATACCGGAATCTGTATCACCGATACCGGGAACGGCATTGCCAAGGAGGATCTGCCGCATATCTTTGAACGCTTTTACCGCGGCTCCGATTTTGCCAGAAACGGATACGGCATCGGGCTGGCGTATGCAAACAAGATTGTCCGCCAGCTGAACGGGACGCTGTCCGTGCGCAATGCGGATCCCCGCGGTGCGCAGTTTGAGCTGCGGATCTACAAAACGGCGGTATAATCCGTCTTGACAATCTTTTGCAGATATGGTATACTTGCAATGGATTGTGCATACACAACAAACGGGAGGAATGCCGCACTGATGCGGCATTGCTTTCTGATTTCTGCCCCGCTCATACGAGGGCATTTCCGAGGTGCAAAATGATCGAACTCAAAACCTACCGCGGACATATCCGCAACTGGGAGGCGCTCTGTGACGCGCTCTCCATTGACAAGACGCTCTCCCGTGAGGCGCGGGAACAGGCCATTCTCTGCAAGGGCTACGAAAAATGGGGCAAGGCGCTGCCGGATCATCTGTACGGCATGTTTGCCTTTGCGCTGTGGGATTCCGACGCGGAAAAGCTGATCTGTGTCCGCGACCACTTCGGCACCAAGCCGTTCTACTACTATCAGACCGCGGACGGCAGACTGCTGTACGGCACCATGATCCGTGACATCATCGGGCAGGACGGCTTTGTCAAGGAGCTCAACGAAAGCATGCTCCAGATCTACCTGACACTGACCTATGTTGCCGGTGAGGACACATTCTTCAAGAGCCTGAAAAAGCTGATGCCCGGCTGTCTGCTGGAATGGCAGAACGGCAGCTTTACCGTAACGCGCTACTGGAAACCGGAATTCCGTCCGGACAGAAGCAAGTCACTGGAAGCATATGCCGACGAGATTCACGAAACCCTTGCACAGATGATGCGTGAGGTCAAGACACCGGACGAAACCGCGGAATCGTTCCTGTCCGGCGGCGTCGATTCCTCGTATGTGCTGGCAATGTCCGATGCAAAGCGTGCAGATTCCTGCGGCTACGACGAGGAGCGTTTCGACGAATCCCGCATTGCTGCCAAAACAGCGGAGCTGCTCGGTGTGGAGCATTCCGTTGCAAAGATCACCCCGCAGCAGTATTTCGATATCGTACCGTATGTCATGTACAACATGGAGCAGCCGCTCGGTGACGCCTCCGCGATTGTCTTTACACTCGGCTGCCTTGCAACGGCGGAGCATACGAAGCTCTGCTATTCCGGCGAGGGCGCGGATGAATTCTTCGGCGGCTACAACATGTACCGCAATGCAGAGCGCTACGGCGAAAACCTCAAAACCTTCTATGTCGGCAACACGAACATCATGAAGGAGGACGAAAAGGCGCGTCTGCTCCGGCATTACGATCCGGAGGTTCTGCCGATCAAGCTGGTGCAGCAGATCTACGAGGAAACAGAGGGGCTCGACCCGCTGACCAAAATGTCCGACGTCGATATCCAGATCTGGCTGGAGGGTGACATTTATCTGAACGTCGATAAAATGAGCACCGCTGCCGGGCTGGAAATCCGGATGCCGCTGACCGACCGCCGCATCTTTGACATTGCGTCCCGGATGCCGTCGGAATACAAGGTCACAGAGGAGCAGAACAAGGTCGCGTTCCGTACCGCTGCGGCCAAGGTGCTGCCGGAGGAAATCGCGTTCCGGAAAAAGCTCGGCTTCATCGTACCGATCCGCCTGTGGCTTGCAGATGAAAACTACAACGGCGATGTCCGCAGACTTCTCAGCAGTGAAATCTGTGCAAAATTCTTCAAACCGACCGAGGTTCAGGCGATCTATGACGAGTATATCGGCAGCAATTCCGACCTCTGGCGCAAGATCTGGACGATCTACACATTCCTTGTCTGGTATGAGGAATACTTCGTCAAACGCTGAACGGAGCAAGCACGATGAATGACTGTGATACCTGCGCGTATTATGCGTATGACGAGGACTGGGACTGCTATGTCTGCGAAATGAATCTCGATGAGGACGAATACGCCCGCTACATGCAGGATTCACATTCGCACTGTCCCTATTACCGTGACGGCAATGAATACAAGATCGCCGGAAAACAGTAACCGAACTGCCCGTATGACTGCATACGGGCAGTTTTTTGCGCAAAACAGTTGCATTCATCCTTTTTTTATGGTATAATAGTATAGTTATGTCAAATCTGAACCTGATACAACTGAACGGAGGAATTCAGCTTGCCTACTATGGAAGAAGAAATCCGGCGGCGGAGAACCTTTGCGATTATCTCGCACCCGGACGCCGGTAAAACCACACTGACCGAAAAGCTGCTGCTCTACGGCGGCGCCATTGCCATGGCCGGTGCGGTCAAAGGAAAAAAGAACGCGCGCCATGCGGTTTCCGACTGGATGGAAATTGAGAAGCAGCGCGGTATTTCTGTCACCTCGTCCGTCATGCAGTTTGAGTATGACGGCTGCTGCATCAACATCCTCGATACGCCCGGACACCAGGACTTTTCCGAGGATACCTACCGTACCCTGATGGCGGCAGACGCTGCAATTATGGTCATTGACGCGGCAAAGGGCGTCGAGGCGCAGACCAGAAAGCTGTTCAAGGTCTGTGTCATGCGGCATATCCCGATTTTCACATTCGTCAACAAAATGGATCGTGAGGCACAGAACCCGTTTGATCTGATGGAGGAAATTGAGCGGGAGCTCGGAATCAGAACCTATGCGGTCAACTGGCCAATCGGCTCCGGCAAGGATTTCAAGGGCGTGTTCGATCTGGAAAGCAGACACATCCTCTCGTTTGAAGGCACCGGCGGCATGCACACGGTTTCCAAGACAGAGGTGACGCCGGATGATCCGGCACTGGCGGATCTGATCGGCAAGGACAACCATGCACAGCTTGCGGAGGACATTGAACTGCTGGACGGCGCCTCGGAGGACTTTGATCTGGCGGCAATCCATTCCGGCGCACTCTCCCCTGTTTTCTTCGGCTCTGCGCTGACGAACTTCGGCGTCGAACCGTTCCTCAAGCGTTTTCTGGAACTGACGCCGCCGCCGCTCGCCCGCATTGCCGACGGCGAAACGGTTTCGCCGTTTGACGAGAGCTTCTCTGCATTCGTGTTCAAGATTCAGGCAAACATGAACAAGGCGCACCGCGACCGCGTCACATTCCTGCGCATCTGCTCCGGCAAATTCACGCGGGATATGGAGGTTTATCACGTACAGGGCGACAAGAAAATGCGCCTCTCCCAGCCGCAGATGATGATGGCAGAGAACCGCGAAATCATTGACGAGGCATTTGCCGGTGATATCATCGGCGTGTTCGATCCCGGTCTGTTTGCAATCGGTGACACGATCTGCGCACCGAACAGAAAAATCCGCTTTGAAGGCATCCCGACCTTTGCGCCGGAGCATTTCGCACGAGTCCGCCACAAGGATACGATGAAGCGCAAGCAATTCGTCAAAGGCGTCATGCAGATTGCGCAGGAGGGTGCCATTCAGATTTTCCATGAGCCGGAAACCGGTATGGAGGAGGTCATTGTCGGCGTGGTCGGCGTGCTGCAATTCGAGGTGTTCGAGCACAGAATGCGCACGGAGTATAACGTCGAGATCATCCGGGAGCCGCTGAGCTATCAGTATATCCGCTGGATCGGCGGCATCCCGACCGACAAAAAGCCGAAGCTCATTATCAGCGAGGACACCAAGCTGGTGCAGGACTTCCGCGACCAGTATCTGCTGCTGTTCACAAGCGAGTGGAACATCCGCTGGGCGCTGGAGAAAAATGAGGGGCTGGAGCTCCGCGATTTCAGCAAGAACTGAATAAGGCAACAGAACATCCGCCGGTATGCAATGACATACCGGCGGATTTTTTGTTTTTTGGAGAAAACGGCTGCGCAGAACAGCCGAAAACCGTGCGCGACGAAATGCACATCCATATAAAGCAAGCAGATTCGTTCAAATCCGCACTGTTATGCCCGATAATTAGCAATTCGTCCGTGACGAAATGCATTTTATCCGCGACGAACGGTTCATCCGGCATTTCGTCGCGCAGTGGCAACTCAGATGCCAAAAACGGGATTTCGTCGCCGTATATTGCATTTCGTCACGGAAAACGGCATTCTGTCGCAATTTGTTGCTATTTTATAATAAACGTGCTATAATATTTTTGCAAAGGGCAATCAGATATAAAAATCCGAATGCCCGGCAAAATCATACTTTTCTTTTACGAAGGAGGATTCTTATGAAACACTTTGGCTTGAAACACATTGGCAAAAAACTCATCGCGCTCTCTATGGCAGCAGTCGCATCGGTCACAATGATGCTCGGCACTGCACCGGTAACCGCAAACGCAACTGACCCCACCGTGTACACATCCCAGGATGAATTTATCCCGCTCTCCGCCCCGATCTACAACTGGAAAAACAGCAACAAAGTGCTCAGATTCAAGGTAAAACTCGCATATAACTATAACGGCGGTGCCGATTTTGCCCTGATGGATAAGGATGGACACTACTGCACAAACTTTTTGAGCTTTAAGCCGAAGCTCGGAACCGTCAGTTACGGCGGAACGCTGACCGATCTCACCGGCAGCGGAACGATGAGATGGTATCAGTGCAGCATCCAGGTCAACCAAATGCACAACTTCGGTTATTCGCAGGGCACATCGTTCTATCTCTCGCCAACACAGGAAGGGCGGCAGACCTTGTATTATCTGTATAACCTCGGTCACGGCACTTATAAGGACTTCGAGGTTCTGGAAAATGTTGATCCGGACCGCAGTGTCAACCGCTTCCATGTCAATCAGCTGAATCTGAACATGACCACTATGACGCAGCCGAACCTGGATTCCGTTGCGATGTGGAAATACAGCAGCAAGAAGATCATCTTCGATTTCAAGGCAACAAAAGACCATATCTACGGCAACAACAATTTTTCCGTCAATCTGCAAACGATCACCGATGACGGTCACTGGTACAAGATCGCCAATTCGATCACAGTCAATGTTGTGAACGGCACAACCACGCTGCCCGGCGCAACCGTGAACAACCTCGGCGGCGGTTGGTATCATATTGAGCTTCCGCTGAACAAGTTTACGCCTTACTACGGACAGGTCAGCAATCCGGGCAGCCGGACACTGGATGTCATCGGCTTTGACTGGGTGAACCATTCCTTCCTGATGCGCGATTTCCGCGTAGCATAAACCTGAAATCTGTGATCAATCAACACCGCCGGTATGCTTCCAACATACCGGCGGTGTTTTTGATTGCTGTACAAAGCGCTCATGAATTCAAAGCATTATAGTAATCCCGTGCAGCGACACCGTAATAATACAGCGCGGCACAGACATCTTTCAGTGCTTTTGAGGTGCTGTCCCTTTGCAGCACCAGGGCGCAGTAATCGAGCGGACAGAGATTGATCTTTATGCCTGTATCAATAAGCATTGTTTCATAGACAGAAAGCAGCCTGTGTGCCGGAATGCTCTGAATTGCTGCATATCTTCGGTTATCCGCGCCGACGCCTTTCTGTAAGTCTTCCCAGGAATCATCGTCTATGCATGCCCAATCACAGTAATTATATTCACTCTCATCGTAGCCATAATATTCCAGTTTTTCTTTGATCGGATAGATTCGCAGATCCGTGCCGGAATTCAGCACCAGTGAAAGATCAAACAGTTCGTTTTTGTTGTAATTACCGCGGTTTTCTGTTCTGGTAATCGAAGGATATGAAATGTTCAGTGCATGTCCCTTTTGAAAAAAATAATTTTCCGAAGCATTCAGATACTGCTCCAGTGCACGAATCAGGTTCTGTGTCTTTTCGTCAAAATCATACTGTTCAGAATCCTCTAAATATTGCCGGACGGAATACTGCATGGTTTTATTTGGGAGCAATTCACCGTCACTGTTGCTGATCTGACCAATACTAAGGAGTTTCAGAGTGACAGGTTCACTGGCTTGCAACGCATTCACATAGTACGTGAATTTATAAATGCCGTCTGACTGCTGATACGGTTTCCGCTCTGTATTATTCTGGATTTCGTCACAGCCTTCTATCTTGATCACCGGTTCTCCCGTGTTAAAAGCAACATAAAAATGCAATCCGATCTTCCCATCCAGTGAGATACTGACGTTCTTCACTTCAGCCGCAATAAAAAGAGGGCAGTTGGAAAAAAGATTCACATCGCGTCTGTCAAACGAATATCCAGCCGGATCTATCAAGGATTCAAGGCTCACACATTCTCTAAATATGCCAGATGCCTGTTTCAGATTTGATGTATCAAAATGACTAAGATCCACAGATTTCAGACTGCCGCAGCCATAAAACATTTTGGAAATACTCGTCACATTGGATGTATCAAAACTACTGAGATCTACGGATTCCAGACTGCCGCAGCCGTTGAACAGACAGGACATATTCGTTACTTTTGATGTATCAAAACTACTGAGATCAAGTTCTTTCAAACTACGGCAATCGCTAAACATACCTGCCAGACTTGTTACATTTGATACATCAAAACTGCTCAGATTCAAATCCGTCAAATCATAACAGCCTGAAAACATCGAAACCATTCTTTCGCCATTCACTTTTGAAGTGTGAAAGCGGCCGAATTCGATTTGTTTTAGGCAACGGCAGTATTCAAACATATTCAACATATTCGTTACGTTTGAAGTATCAAAGCTGCTCAAATCCAGAACCTGAATCTTCATGCATGTATGAAACATCTTGTACATGTCAGTTACCCTGGATGTATTAAAACTGCTGAGATTCAGTGACTCTAAACGCCGGCAATCAAAAAACATACTGCGCATAGTCGTCACTTTAGAAGTATCAGCATTTGAAAGATCCATAGACTCAGCCTGGAATTCCCAAAATAGCTGATCACAATCCGCCGGAAACACAGTCCCCGGTTCGCAGACAACCTTTTTCACATCAGCATTTTTCGCGAACGTCTGCACATCCGACTTCACAACATTTCCCCGCAGCGTCAGCGTATCACCGGACAGCACAGCCGTTGATTCCGCTGCCTCCGCAATAAACGGCGGCTGCATCAGCTTCACTCTGCTGCCGACAGACAGAACCGCCGCCATCAGCAGCACCAGTCCCGCAGCAACCGCCGCGGCTGCCTTCCGCTTATTCATAATACTCCTCCTTTTCCCGAACAAAAAAGCGCACTGTTTCTCCGCGAGTACAGTGCGCCTTGCTTTTCGCTATTCAGATTCAGCATGGCCGGTACCGCGGTCTGCCTGTTGCAGTGATCCGCAATCCATTCGCCGTCAATTCCCGCGATATTCTATATTTTTAGTATAGCATATCAGTACACAAATGTCAAGGGAGCAAACAAAGTTCAGCCGGTAATATTTAGTCGTGATTGCCGAGCACTTTGACCAGCACAGCCTTCTGCGCGTGCAGACGGTTTTCAGCTTCGTCAAAGATCTCATTTGCATGTGCTTCAAAGACCTTCTCGGTGATCTCCTCGCCGCGGTGTGCGGGCAGGCAATGCTGCACCATGACTTCCTCATGTGCGGCGCCGATCACATCGTCATTGACCTGATAGCCGTCAAATGCGATGCGGCGCTTTTCCGCTTCGCTCTCCTGCCCCATGGATGCCCAGACATCCGTGAAGATGACATCTGCGTTCACAGCTGCTTCAACCGGGCTGGTCGTCATGGAGAATTTGCCGTTGTTCTTTGCAAAATCAAGCACTACCGGATCCGGCTGATAGTCGTTCGGGCAGGCGACGGATACTTCCATACCGACCTTCAGACCGCCGACAATCAGTGAATTGGCCATGTTGTTGCCGTCGCCGATATAGCACATTTTCAGTCCCTGGAAGCTGCCCTTATACTCACGGATCGTCATCAGATCGGCAAGCACCTGGCACGGATGGCAGAAGTCGGTCAGGCCGTTGACGACCGGGATGCTGCCGAACTTTGCAAGATCCTCAACCTCCTGCTGTGCAAAGGTGCGGATCATGATGCCGTCCAGATACCGGGACAGCACGCGGGCAGTATCCTGCACCGGCTCGCCGCGGCCGATCTGGAGATCATTCGAGGAGAGAAACAGCGGATAGCCGCCGAGCTGCGTCATGCCGGTTTCAAAAGAAACACGGGTACGGGTAGACGCCTTCTGGAAGATCATGCCGAGCGTTTTTCCGGCAAGGTGCGGATGCGGAATGTTATGCTTCCGCTCATACTTGAGCTGATCCGCGAGATTCAGCAGATCAATGATCTCCTCCGGGGAGAGATCCAGCATTTTCAGTAAGTGCTTCATAGTCGATCAATCCTTTCTTATGTTTCATGCAAGGACGCTGCGCAGAATCGCTAGTCCGGCGTCCATTTCGTCCTTTGTAATCGTCAGCGGCGGCAGCAGACGGAGCTTTTCCTTTGCGGTCAGCACGAGCAGGCCGGCATCGTTGGCCGCGAGCATCACGTCATGTGCATCCTTTGTTTTCAGCGTCATACCGATCATCATGCCGATACCGGAGAGGCTCTCAATCTCCGGAATCTTTGCAAGCTCACCGCGGAGATAGGCTGCCTTCTCCTTCACGGAATCAAGGAAGCCCGGCGCCGTGATCTGGTCGAGCACTGCAACCGCACCCGCACAGACAACCGGATTGCCGCCGAAGGTCGAGCCGTGCGTACCGGGCGTGATGACGTCCGCACACCGCTCATTGACCAGACAGATGCCGATCGGCAGTCCGCCGCCGATGGCCTTTGCCATGGTGGTGACATCCGCCTGCACCCCGAACTGCTCCTGTGCAAGGAACGTACCGGTACGGCCGCAGCCGGTCTGCACTTCGTCAATGATCATGACGAGATCCTGCTCATCACAGATTTTGCGGATCGCCTGCACATACGCTTTGTCAAGCGCGCAGACACCGCCCTCACCCTGAATGACCTCGATCATGATACCGCAGACGGTGCCGTCCAGCTTCGATTTCAGATCGTCAAGGTCATTGGCCTTTGCAAAAACATGCCCGGCCGGGAACGGGTAGAAATACTGATGGAACACATCCTGACCGGTTGCGGCCAGCGTTTCCATGGTTCTGCCGTGGAAGCTGTTCACCAGCGAAATGATCGTGCCGCGCTCCTTGCCGTATTTGTCGGAGGAGTATTTTCTGGCGACCTTGATCGCACATTCGTTGGCCTCTGCACCGGAATTTCCGAGGAACATCCGGGAGAAGCCTGTGACCTTGGCGAGCTTTTCGACAAGCTCTGCCTGCGGCTGCGTGTAGTAATAATTGCACGCGTGCTGGAGCTTTTTCACCTGCGCACAGACGGCATCCGTCCATGCGTCATTGCACCAGCCGAGCACATTGCAGCCGATACCGCTGCCGAAGTCAATATAGGTTTTTCCGTTTTCATCGGTGCAGGTGCAGTTGTGCCCCTGCGCCTCGACCAGCGGAATCCGGCCGAAGGCCTTCATCGTGTACTGATCGGTTGCCTGTATCGTATTCATATGTATCAAACTCCTTGTAGGTTTTCAGGTTCAGAATCATGTTTGAACTGAAAGAGCGCCGCATGCACTTCATCATAATGCGGCGGCTTGCTGTCACCGAAAGCACCGATCTCTGTCCGGCGGCTCGTACCGTCCCGAAAGTCGATACCGAAAGAGTCGCCTGCCTCGCAGGTGCCTTCCTCTCCGTACATCTCATTCCATTCAAAAGCACCGTATTGATTGCACGCGGCAATCATAGATTCTGCATCATCCGCAGAAAAGGATTCCGTCTGCGCGGTTTCCTCAACATCGGAGGAACCGCTGTTCGTGACGGAGAATGTATAGGTCAGCTTTTCAAAATCCCAAACATAATTATGATACGGAGAAAGGTATCCGCCGCAGGACGATATACAGATCTGTGAAATGTCGTCCGGCTGATATGTTTTTCTGCTTTGCCGGCACAGAAACGGTGTCATGATCAGCAGCACAGAAAGGCAAATCAGAATGAGAACGCCTTCTTTTTTCATATCTGCTATCCTGATGGATTCCGGAATCAGTAAACACTCAAAAACTGCGTGCCGACACCCTCGTTGGAGCAAATCTCCACAAGAATGGAATGCGGCACTCTGCCGTCGATGATGACGGCCTTCTTGACGCCGCGCCGGATCGCCTCCACGCAGCAGTCAATCTTCGGGATCATACCGCCGGAGATAATGCCCTGACGCTTGAGATTCTGCACCTCGCTGATGTTGACAGACGGAATCAGCGTGGACGGATCATCCTTGTCGCGGAGCAGTCCGGCAATATCGGTCATGAGAATCAGATTCTCCGCGCCGAGCGCCGCTGCAATCGAAGCCGCTGCCGTATCGGCATTGACATTGTAAACCTGACCGTCCGGACCGCATGCGACGGTCGCAATGACCGGCACATAGCCGTTGTCCAGCGCTGTCAGAATCGGCTTGGTATTGACGTCAGTGATCTCACCGACCAGCCCGAGATCCGGCTTGGATTCCTTTTTCTTCGCCTGGAGCAGCGCGCCGTCAATGCCGGAAAGGCCGATCGCCTGGCCGGAATGGCGTGTCAGATGCGAAACAAGCTCCTTGTTGACCTTACCTGCCAGCACCATGCGGACAACATCTGCGGTTTCCGCATCGGTATAGCGCAGGCCGCCGATGAATTTGCTCTCAATGTTCAGGCGTTTCAGCATATCGCTGATCTCCGGGCCGCCGCCGTGAACGAGCACGACGCGGATGCCGACCAGAGAAAGCAGCACGATGTCGCTCATGACGGCTTCCTTGAGCGCTTCATTTGTCATGGCGTTGCCGCCGTATTTGACAACGATGATTTTCTGATTGTAGCGCTGGATATACGGCAGCGCGTCGATCAGAACCTGTGAACGGATCTGTGTGGAAATACTTTCCGGAATCTCCATTTTCTGCATGACAGCAAGTTCTCCTTTTGTTCAGCTTCTGTAATCGCCGTTGATTTTGACGTAATCGTAGGTCAGGTCGCAGCCCCATGCAACCGCTGCATAATCGCCGCTGTTCAGGGAGATCAGCACCTGAATCTCATCCTCCAGCAGAATCGTTTTGGCCTGCTCCTCAGAGAACGGAACACCAAAGCCGTTTCTGGCAACCGTGATCCGCCCCTTTGCAGAGGCAAGATCGACATCAACCTTTGTGATATCAAATTCGCAGTCCGCATAGCCCATTGCACAGGCAATGCGTCCCCAGTTTGCGTCGGCGCCGAACATCGCAGCCTTGAACAGGCTGGAACAGATGACGCTCTTTGCAACGGTTTCCGCAACCGCCTCAGATTCTGCGCCGGACACAACGCATTCAATCAGCTTTGTCGCGCCCTCGCCGTCGGCCGCGCACATTCTCGCAAGGTTCAGCATAACCGCATACAGTGCGCCGCGGAATGCCGCATATTCTTTGCCCTCATCCTTGATTTCGGCATTCTGCGCCATACCGTTTGCCAGCACGCAGACCATATCGTTTGTGGACTGGTCGCCGTCAACGGAAACGCGGTTCAGCGTCACGCGCACCACATCGGAAAGCGCCTGCTGAAGCATCGCCGGAGAGATTTTGCAGTCCGTGGTGAGGAAGGTCAGCGTCGTTGCCATGTTCGGGTGAATCATGCCGCTGCCCTTGAGCATACCGCCCAGACGGCAGGTCGTCTTGCCGACGCTGAACGAAACCGCAACCTCTTTCTCGCGGGTATCGGTTGTCATGATGGCATGAACCGCCTCCGCATTGCCCTCATAGGAAAGCCCTTCCACCAGCTCCGGAACAGCAGCCTGAATCGGCTCAATCGGCAAAATCTGCCCGATGACGCCGGTCGATGCAACCACGACGTCCTCCGGCGCAATGTCCAGCGCATTTGCCGCAATCTGACACATGGCCTCTGCCTTCTGAACGCCGTCTGCATTACAGGTATTCGCGTTGACCGAGTTGACGATCACCGCGCGCGCATGGCCGTCTGCAAGATGCTTCTTCGTCACCTGGATCGGTGCGCCCTTGACCTTGTTCGACGTATACACCGCAGCAGCGGCGCAGTCGGTATCCGAAAGAATCATGGCAAGATCATTTTTCTTCGGCGCATCGTCCTCCTCCGGCAGCGCGTTGTTCGCAGCCAGATTCTGCTCTGTTGCGGTATCCTCCGGCAGTGCATCATGCTTTAAGCCGCAGCAGACGCCGTTTGCTTTGAATCCGGTCGCGGCACAGACACCGCCGTCAATGAATGTATAATCAGAAAAGCTCTGTAATTTCATAGTCCGTTCTCCCTTTTATTCCAGCCCGGTTTCCTCCGGTGCGCCGGTCATGATATTGAAGCACTGGAGTGCCGCACCCGATGCGCCCTTGCCGAGATTGTCCAGGCGCGATGCGAGCAGAATGCGATCCTCATTGCCGCAGACGAAAATCTCCAGCATGTTCGTGCCTGCAAGCGTATTGGCAGGCAGGAAGCCGTTTTCCAGCACGTCAGCACCCTGGAGTGCTCTGACCTTGACGAAGCGCTGTCCTGCGTAATGTGCAGTGAACATCTCATGGATCTGCTCAATCGAGGGCATCCCGTTCAGGAATCGCCTGTGCAGCGGA
The DNA here is from genome assembly GCA_016281125.1 of Oscillospiraceae bacterium. Classification (GTDB taxonomy): domain Bacteria; phylum Bacillota; class Clostridia; order Oscillospirales; family Ruminococcaceae; genus Firm-04. Next base: position 18,587 of record JAEEIA010000018.1, read on the forward strand.
ACTGAAACAACCATGCCCGCGAAGTAATCGCAGACCAGCGGATTGAACACGGGCGGGAAATCCAGCCCGGAAACCTTCTGCATCTCCGGCAGATGCTTATGCATCAGGCCAAGCGCATACTGCCGCGGCGAATCGTAATCCGCGGGGCGGTCATCCGACTCATAGACCGCAATCGCGCCCTTGCCTGCGCCGCTGTATCCGGACACCGCATGACAGGTCAGCGGGTAATTCTTCGGGAGGAAACCGCTCTGCACCATCGGATAGACCAGTGCTGCAAAACCGGATGCATAGCAGCCCGGAACGGCCACGCGCTTGGAATTCACGATCTTCTCTCTGTGCGCAGCGGAAAGCTCCGGAAAGCCGTAGGCCCATTCCGGATTCGTTCTGTGTGCGGTGGACGCATCAATAATCCGCGTATCCGGATTCTGCACGAACGAAACAGCCTCAATCGAAGCAGCATCCGGCAGGCAGAGGAACGTCACGTCAGATGCATTGATCAGACGGGCGCGCTCTGCATTGTCGCGGTGCAGCGCCGGATCAATCGTCAGCAGCTCGATGTCGCTGCGGTTCTTGATGCGGTCATAGAGCTTCAGACCTGTGGTTCCCGCCTGTCCGTCAATATACACCTTTGTAGTTTTCATTTTCCTCATCCTCACGTTTTTTCTTTTCAAGCCGCCGGAAATGCATCAGATTCCAGATACATGCCGCAGCCAGCACCGTAATCGCCCAGCCGCGCGATACAGCCAGCGAAGACTCCGGGAAGTCCAGCATCAGAATCAGCTGCCCCGCCAGCCAGACTGCAAATGCAATCATTGTGACGACCGCACAGTACACAATGCGTTTTTTCATACGCTCAGCTCCGAAATCGCGGCATTGGCAAGTGCAAGCTGTTCCTTCACAGCCGCCGCGGAAGGCCCGCCCTCGGAGATTCTTCCGTTCAGGCAGGTTTCCAGCGCGATTGCATTGTAAACATCCTCGTCAAATGCATCGCAGGCTTCTTTATATGCTGCAAGCGGGAGCGTTTCCAGCGTGACGCCCTCTGCAATGCATCTTGCAACGAGCGTGCCGGTGATCTTGTATGCATCGCGGAACGGCAGACCCTTCTTCACGAGATAGTCCGCACAGTCCGTCGCATTGATAAAGCCCTTTGCAGCCGCAGCGCGCATGTTTTCCTTGTTGACGCGCATCGTTGCGAGCATCGGATCAAAGGTTTTCAGGCAGAGCTTTGCCTGGTCGATTGCATCGAATATCGCTTCCTTGTCCTCCTGCATATCCTTATTATATGCAAGCGGAAGACCTTTCAGCATGGAAAGCAGCGTGGTCAGGTCACCGATCACTCTGCCTGTCTTGCCGCGGATCAGCTCCGTCACGTCCGGATTCTTCTTCTGCGGCATGATCGAGGAGCCGGTCGCGTAGGCGTCATCCAGCTCGATGAATTTGAATTCCCACGAGCACCAGAGAATAATCTCCTCTGAGAAGCGGGACAGATGCACCATCAGCAAAGAGAGCGCATTCGCTAGCTCGACGCAGAAATCTCTGTCGGAAACTGCGTCCAGCGAATTCGGCACCGGCGCGGTGAAATCGAGCGCCGCAGCCGTCATTTTCCGGTTGATGGGATAAGTCGTTCCGGCCAGCGCACCTGCGCCGAGCGGGCAGTAGTTCATGCGCTTTGCAGTATCGACCAGACGGCCGTCATCGCGCAGGAGCATCCAGACATATGCCAGAATGTGATGCGCAAGCGTAACCGGCTGGGCACGCTGCAAATGCGTATAACCCGGCATGATGGTATCCGTATGCTGCTCCGCGAGCTTCACAAGCGTTCTGAGCAGCGCGTGCAGCAGCTTACGGATCTCCGTAATCTCGTCGCGGAGAATCAGACGGACGTCCAGCGCAACCTGATCGTTCCGGGAACGCGCCGTATGCAGACGCTTGCCTGCATCGCCGATGCGCTTGGTCAGCTCCGCCTCCACAAACATGTGAATATCCTCTGCGGTCGGATCCATCAGCAGATCGCCGGAATCCAGATCGGCAAGAATGCCCTTCAGCCCGCCGATGATCTTCTGTGCGTCATCCTCCGGGATAATCCCGCATTGTCCGAGCATTGTCGCGTGTGCAATGCTGCCGCGGATATCCTGTGCGTACATCCTGCCGTCAAAGGAGATTGAGGAATTAAACGCATTGACCGTTTCATCAACCTCTTTTGAAAACCGGCCTGCCCACATTTTTGCCATATTGATTGATCCTTTCCATATCGGGTTCGACGAAAAACAGAGCGGGCGACCTTGCGAAAAGCCGCCCCGTCTGTCATATTGCAGAAATCTCCGTGTTTCCGGCTTATTTGCCGCGCTTCTGATCGAGCTTTGCCTTGACCTTGATCGGCAGGCCGAACAGGTTGATGAAGCCCGCAGAATCCGCCTGATTGTAGACATTGTCCTCGTCAAATGTTGCGACCTCTTCATCATAGAGGGTATCCGGCGAGGTGATGCCTGCGGTAATGATGTTGCCCTTATAGAGCTTCAGCTTGACCGTACCGTTGACGGTCTGCTGGGTGCTGTCCACGAATGCATCCAGTGCCTCGCGCAGCGGAGTGAACCACTGGCCGTTGTAGACGAGGTCTGCATACTGCTGTGCGAGCTGTGCCTTGACTCTGGCAGTCTGCTTGTCAAGGGTGATGGTTTCCAGTGCAGCATGTGCATAGTAGAGAATCGTACCGCCGGGTGTTTCATAGACGCCGCGGCTCTTCATGCCGACCAGACGGTTCTCGACAATATCAGTGATACCGATGCCGTTTGCGCCGCCGAGTGCATTCAGCTTGCGGACAACATCGCTGCCCTTCATCTTCACGCCGTCCACAGCGACCGGAACGCCCTTTTCAAAGTCGATGGTCACATAGGTCGGCGCATCCGGTGCCTGCTCCGGCGAAACGCCGAGCTCCAGGAAACCGGGCTTGTTGTACTGCGGCTCGTTGGCCGGATTCTCAAGATCCAGACCCTCATGGGAGATATGCCACAGGTTCTTATCCTTGGAGTAGTTGGTTTCGCGGGAAATCTTCAGCGGAATGTTGTGTGCCTCCGCATAGTCGATTTCCTCGTCGCGGGACTTGATGTCCCAGATTCTCCACGGTGCAATGATTTGCATATCCGGGCAGAATGCCTTGATGGTCAGTTCAAAGCGAACCTGGTCGTTGCCCTTGCCGGTGCAGCCGTGGCAGATCGCATCCGCGCCTTCCTTCATTGCAATTTCCGCAATGCGCTTTGCAATGATCGGACGTGCAAAGGAGGTACCGAGCAGATACTTGCCCTCGTACACAGCGCCCGCCTTGACAGTCGGGAAGACATAGTCGTCGATAAATTCATCGGTGAGATCTTCAATATACAGCTTGGAGGCGCCGGTCTTAATTGCCTTCTCCTCCAGACCGTCGAGCTCGGTGCCCTGTCCGACGTCGCCGGAAACAGCAATCACCTCGCAGCCCGGATAGGTTTCCTTGAGCCACGGAATGATAATCGAGGTATCGAGTCCGCCGGAATAAGCCAGCACGATTTTCTTCGGGATCTTGTTTTCAGCCATGATGATATATCTTCCTTTCCGGCAGGCGTCAAGTCCTGCCTTAAAAATCCATATTTTATTATACACAGAAATGAGAATTTGTCAAGCATTTCGGCGTGATTTATGTATATTTTCGGAATATTCATGTATATTATACAGTTATCAGCCGCTATGCTGCATAATATACACTCAATCCCAGCCTCTGTAAAAATCCTGCGTCCCGTAAAAGCGTCCGTTCTCCTCGCCGCGCGACGCAAACGCCGCGCCGATGCGCTGATACACAGGGCTCAGAAGATTCTCGCGGTGTCCGGTTTCGGAATTGAACCATCCGTTGACCGCGGAAAACGGCTCCGGATATCCGAAGTCGATATTCTCCGCACACGCCTGCCAGTCAATGCCGAAATCCAGCAGCCGCTTGCTGAACTTGGTTCCGTCGAAGCTCTTGTGATCGAAGTAGTCGTTCTCAGCCATTTCGGTGCTGTGCTGCATCGCCGCCTTTGCAAGCTCGTCGTCCCAGATATAGCCGTCCAGCCCGCTGAGCGCCCGGAGTCCGTTCGTGGCGTAATACGACAGCTTGGAAAGCACCTTCGTATCCGTATAGTCACTGAGCTGATGGAAGGAGATGCTGAGCCCCTCCTTCTGCACAAGCACCGCATACAGCGCATCGTTCTGCTGCCGGTCACGCATTTCCGTCACGGAATACCCCTCCGGTGCCTGATACGCCTTGCAGAAGATGTAATAGCCGAAAATATTGTCATTATGGGCAAATGCTATCATCGTCTGCTTCGGCTCCGCTGCAAACACCGCAAAGATGATATTGCCGGTCTTGTAATTGACAGTCAGCGTTTCATCCGGCATCGCGTCGCCGCTCAGAACAGAAACTGAAACGCCCAGCGGATAATTTGTTCCGTCCGCTGTCAGATACACGGTCTGTGAAGGCTGCTCCGGAACTGCCGTTGTTTCCGCAGGCTCCTCTGTCTGTACCGGTTCCTCCGTGGTTTCGGTCAACGCCTTTGTCTGCTCCGGCTCTGCCGACGTAACAGGCACAGTCGTTTCCGCAGGCTGTGTATCCGGATGCGGCTCGTCATACGGATTCTTCGGCATCGGGATCAGTGCCGCGATCATTTTCAGAACACAGACCGTATCATTGCCGCTGACCTCACCGTCACCGTCAGCATCTGCATTCGCAAGCCCCTCTTCGGTAATCAGGGCATTCACATCCTCCACGCAGTAGCGCGCAATCAGCACACCGTCAGCCACGTCGATCTGACGGTCGGTATTTGCATCCCCCGGATACTTCTGGAACCCGGACGCGCTGAGCACAGCCGAACCGGCCGTCAGCAAGACAGCGGCCAGCACGGCGAGCAGCATTCGTCGTGATTTGTCTTTCTTCTTTTTTGAACACTTCCTTTTCATGATGGATCCCTCTTTCAAGTACATCTTTCAGAAACTGTACTATTCGATCGCTTTCATTGATCCTGCCATGTCGATCGCACGGAGCCTCCGGCGCAGCAGGAGATTAACCAGCAGTGTAAACAGAATCGTCATAGCTGCGGCAAGTGCAAAGCAATACCACGGGATTTCCGGTGCAAACATCACGACATCCACTTCCGCCGTCACGACAACATAACGGCAGAGGAAGATACCCGCGACCAGTCCGGCCGCCATGCCGAGCACCGCAGACAGTATGTTTTCACGAAGGACATAGGCATACACCTCTTTGTCGTAAAAGCCGAGCACCTTGACAGTCGCAAGCTCCCGGTTGCGTTCCAGAATGTTGATGTTTGCGAGGTTATACAGAACCACAAACGCCAGCAGTCCCGAAAAGACAATGACAACCGCAACGACATAGCCGAGTGCTCTGACCAGCTTGCGGAAGCTGTCGCCGCTGCGGGAGGTGAAATCCAGCCGCATCAGCGTACCCGATCCGAGCAGATACTCCGCCAGCGCATCCTCGTCCGTCCCGGGCTCCTCATTGATGAAGACACAGTTGCGCTCCGTTTCCCCGAACAGCCGGTCACTGTATGCCGGCGTCATCCAGATCCGGTTCAGCGCATAGTTTTCCGCAATCGCGGCAACCGCAGCAGGCTGATTCGCCTCCTCCAGCGAAATGCTGTCCCCGACAGACACATTGAGCAGTTTTGCGAGCTTCTCATTCAGGATGATGCCGTCATCCGTCAGCGGGAACGGCTCCTTCGTTTTCCGGTCGCGCAGAACAATGAACTCGCTGAGCGCATCCGGATATTCCGGCACGGTCACTGTGACTTCATACTTTTTATTGTCGCTGCGGATCGTGCACGTCCGAACCGCACCGAACTGACAGCCTGCAACGTCATCACTGCCGGAGAGGACGCTGCGGAGCATATCCCTGTTTTCTTCGCTGCCGTCGTAAATACCGACAGCGTCATAGACCAGAATCTCCTCATACTGAAGATCGACAATCGCCGCGATTGCGTGGTACAGGCCGAAGCCCGTAACCAGCAGCGCGGTACAACCGCAGATGCCGAGCAGCGTCATGAACAGGCGCGCGCGGTAGCGGGAGAAATTGCGGATCGTAACCTTCGTATGGAACCCGAAATTCCGCCAGAGCCATTTCCAGTGCTCAAGCAGCACGCGCTTTCCGTTCTTCGGCGGCTTCGGGCGCATCAGTGAGGCCGGCATTTCCCGCATGGCCGAAGCACATGCCGCAATCGCTGTCAGGCCGGTGCAGATCAGCGCCGCTGCCAGACAGATCAATGCGTAATGCATGTTATACGGACAGCGGATCTGCGGGAACCGGTACATCATGCCATAGCAGCGGAAGATCACGCGCGGGAAGATCTGATCCCCGATCAGCGTGCCGGCTGCCGTGCCGAGCACACTTGCCAGCACCGCGTAAGCCAGATACTGCATAATGATGGAGAAGCCGGAATAACCGAGCGCCTTGCAGGTGCCGATTTCCGTGCGCTGCTCCTCAACCATGCGCGTGACGGTTGTCAGGCAGACCAGCGATGCGACCAGCAAAAAGAACACCGGGAAAATCAGTGCAATGCGGTCTACACGGTCGGTGTCGTCGCCGTAGCTGCTCCAGCCGGGATTCTCCGTGCGATCAAAAGCATACCACTCAATATCCATGTTGACGCTTTCCAGCGTCGCCAGCGATTTTTCGTAGGCTGCTTCGCCCTCGTCCAGTGTCTGCTTTGCATCCGCCAGACGAATCCGCTCGATTTTCTCCGTTTTGTTCAGATCGTCAGTCTGACGGGTCAACTCATGCTGCGCGTCCGTCAGCTCCTTCTCCTTTTTGTCCAGCTCCTTTTGAACAATCGCAATCTCCTGATTGTCCCTGACAAATGTTTCCTTGTCCTTTTTGAGCTTTTTCAGATCCTCCGAAGCCTTGTTGGTGCTTCTTTCCAGATCGCCGATTTCATTCAGAATCCTGACGCGGGCATTATAAAGATGCCCCTGAATCGCATCCGCAGACGTGTACTTCTCATCTGTGCCGCCCGGCATCATAAAATAGGAATACATCGCCTGCGACACATTCAGTTCACTGTTGTCGTAAACCGACATCTCGTCGATCAGACCCTGAATGTCGCTGTCCGACTGCGGATCGACCGAATAATTCCGGTATGCTTCCACAATATCCGAAACATATTCGATGCGGTAGGCATTCTGACGCAGCCGCTCCAGAGATGCATTGCCGTTTTTCTCCTGTGTTTCCGCCGTTTTGATCTGCTGATCGAACTGTGCGATTTTCTTGTCGTAATCAGACGATTTGGTCTTGTTCTCCTTCTTCTGCTCGTCGAGCGCCTCGCGTCCGGCTTTCAGCTCCTGCTCCGCCTTTTTGATTTCCGCTCTGCCTTCTTTGAGCGACTGCTCCAGCGTTTTCAGGCCTTCTTCATACTGTGCGCGGCCCTCGTCCAGTTCCCTGCGGGAGGAATCCAGCGTCTTGCCGAGCTCCTCGCGCAGCTGCTCAATCCGCGGCGCAGACAGCGTATCCTTTTCCGCAAGAATCGCATCTGCATGCTCCTGCACAACGGTCAGATAGCGCTCCTCAAAGCTGTTCATCTGCGCGGTATCATTCAGCAGCAGCCATGCATCGGTATAGATCTCAGAATCAAATGCCTCCGGCGGAACAAGCAGAAAGCAGTCAACCCTGCCGTTTCCGATTGTCGCGGTACCGCGTTCAAAATCGACATGCAGCGGAGAATCCGCACGGCCGACCACAGTAAATTCCGTTTCCTTCAGCAGCGAATCCGTATCCTCGGGAATCACGGCCGTCACCGTATCTCCGACGGCAATCTCTGCCGGTGTATTGACCTCAATCAGGCATTCATTGGCCCGCTCCGGCATCCGTCCCTCTGTCAGCAGAGGCTGATTCACCTGCTGTCCGTCCTTTTTGCCGTGATCCGTCAGACTGTAAATCCGGACAACGGCATCCGAGGAATGCTCAGAAACCGGCATATACACCGTTTCCTGAAAGCCGCCGCAGACCTGTGCAACGTCGCTGCGTTCTGCAAGCAGCGAAAGCTCCTCATCATTGAAGCCGACCGTTGAGCGCAGATGCAGATCCATCAGTCCGGTTTCGCGGTAATAGCGGTCGGCAGAGGATTTCATGTCGGTGCCGGTGACCTTCAGTCCGGAGAAAAAGCCGGTACTGATCGCTATGATCCCGAACAGCGACAGAAACCGCTCCTTGGAACGCACCGCGCTCCGCAGTGTATTGCGGAATAATTTTCGTTTCGCCATCCTGTCCCCCGCATCACCACTTGATCTCAGAAACCGGCAGTGGATTCTTCTGCATAGTCACGGAAGTAACCTTTCCGCCGCTCAATTCAATCACACGGTCTGCCATCGGAATCAGCGCACGGTTGTGCGTGATGATGACAACGGTCATGCCGTCCTCGCGGCAGCACTGCTGCAACAGCCGCAGCACGACCTGTCCCGTCTGGAAATCCAGCGCGCCGGTCGGCTCGTCACAGAGCAGCAGCTTAGGCTTTTTGCAGAGCGCCCGCGCGATAGAAACACGCTGCTGCTCGCCGCCTGAAAGCTGTGCGGGAAAATGATCCGCGCGGTCAGCCATGCCGACCTTTTGCAGCATCTTCATCGGAGAGGCCGCGCGCTTGCTGATCTCGGTTGCCAGCTCAATGTTCTCGACTGCGGTCAGATTCTGCACCAGATTATAGAACTGGAACACAAATCCGATGTCCTCACGGCGGTATCGTGTCAGCGCACGGCGGCTCATCGCATCAACATGCACGCCGTCCACAATGATCTCGCCGCTGTCACAGCGATCCATACCGCCGAGCAGATTCAGAACAGTTGTCTTGCCTGCACCGGACGGCCCGACAATCATGACCAGCTCACCCCGCTCAATCGTGAAGCTGACCTTGTGCGCGGCGCGTACCCCGACCGCATCGCGACGGTATTCCTTGCAGACATCATTTAACAATACAAACGGCATCTGTCTTCCTTTCACGCATCCGTATCCGGATGAAACACCATGATATCCGGCAGCATACGGTATTCCTCATTGTAATCCAGTCCCCAGCCGACCACAAACAGATCCGGAATGGAAAAGCCGATGTAGTCAGGGATGACGGTGTCCTTCAGGTGATCATAACGCCGGGAGGGCTTATCCAGCATCGTCGCGATGCGGATGCTGTGCGCACCCTTGTCGGAGAAATTGTGCATCACCGTGTCCATGGTCTGACCGGTATCGACAATGTCCTCCACAATCAGCACGTCCCGACCGCGGACGTCAATCCGCTCGCCGAGCTCAAAAATCGGAGAGCCGGCCGGCCGGGTACCCTGATAGGACTGCACCTTGAGAAAATTGATCTCACACGGAACTGTCAGCCCGCGGATGAGATCGGCGGAAAAAAACACAGCGCCGCGCAGCGTACAGAGCACAAGCAGCGGGTTGTCCTCCGGGGTTCCTGCGTAATCGAAGGAAATCTCGTCGGCCATTTCCGCAATGCGTGCTTTGACCTCTGCGTTTGTTTTCAAAAGCGTAAATCGTTCCTGTTCCATATTCTGCATTCCCTTTCGTTCGTATTACATGATACTATTTCTCACTTTACACCAATTATAGTCATTATACCATATTCCTGATATAATGTCAATGGATTTTAAGTAATTTTCTGTATAAAATTCCTATGAAACCTGCCTCTTCCGATTCCGGGAATAAAAGCAACTGCCACTTGACAAAACAGCGAAAACATGGTAAAATATAGAGCGTCCGGGGTGTAGCGCAGCTGGTAGCGCGCCTGCTTTGGGAGCAGGATGCCGCAGGTTCGAATCCTGTCACTCCGACCACAGCACAAATGCCGCATCTACGTTGTTTTTATGTAGATGCGGTACTTTCTTTATGTTGCATCGTGTAGCATTTTCGGGCAAAAACATGCTGAAATCGGGTGTTTTCATACACTATGCAACACGAAATGCAACACGAAAACAGGCAGAGGATCACTCCCCTGGCGCGGCTCATGATGAAACAGTGCAGGGTTGTCCTTGCGGATGAGCCGACCGGCTCGCTGGACAGAGCCAATGCCGAACAGGTCATGCGGATTCTCAAATCGTTTTCGGATATGGGAAAGACCGTCATTATGGTGACACATGATCCTTCCCTCATTGACGATTCCATGCGCAGAATCGTGCTTGGCGGGGAACAGTCCCCGGCCGGAGTTCAGGCGCATCAGGCATGACTAACAGAAAGAAAGCGCTTCCGTTGAGCACGGAAGCGCTTTCTGATGGGATGCGTTTGAAACAGCGTTGAAGAAAATCAGTGTCTGATATTAAGTGTCTGCGTCTGCTGCTATGGCGTAGCGGTAGAGTGCCTTGGAGAGGTTCTTGTTCGCGACGGATGCGCTGCTGTTGTGGATCGAAGCGTAGCTGTAGGACAGGACAGAAGCAGAAACCTGGTAGTATGTGTTTGTGCTGCTGTCAACGATCTTGAAGTTGTAAGCTCTGTCGAGATAGACCGGAATGATGTCGGAAACTTCAAGATAGTAGTAATCGTTCTGAGCGTCGTAGCGCAGAGTGGTGCTCTTGTTGTCGATCGTGTAAGTGAATTTGCTCGGCTGAACATCCTCATCGAAGAAGATCTTGACACGCAGAGATGTAGTGGACTTACAGTCAACGACGAGGGAAGTGCCCAGGATGCCTTCCGGTCTGGTGGTACTCTTGGTGACAACTGCCTTATACGGGAGGAGATCATTTTCCGTGACGCCGCTGATATAGTTGCTTACAAAGTTGCGGTCTGCGGTGCTTACCTTGTTATAATTGTGCTGGAACAGCTGCTGGGAGGAGATGCCGTATGCCTTGATGGCCTTCCACAGTTCAACGGTCGTTGCATTGGAGCTGCCCGGGTTGTTGATGATGCTGTTCAGGTGATCCATCACGGTGTACGAATACTCTCTCGGATTCTGGAGGTTGGAGGCGGAATCGACAGCCAAATTCCATTTGCTGCCTGCTGCACTGCGGTACACGTTCTTGATGGTGACCGGATCGTTCATGTTGATCGGTGCGACCGTGAAGGGAACTCTGTACTGGTAACCGTAGTTGCCGCTCTGTGAACCCTTATAGCAGTCTGAAATCAGCTTGCTCTGGGTTTTGATCGTGCTGCCGGTCGCCTCATCTGTCTGCACCATGTAGATATACGGTTCATTTGTGCCGCTCTTCTGTGTGAGAGAATTGGTCAGATTCATCCAGTAATTCAGGTCAATCGAGCCACCGACTGCTAAGGTCCGTGATTTGACGAGCATGAGCGCCGGGGTCGTGTAGTCATCCAGCTGGCAGACCATTGTTTTGGTGCCGCTTACGTTGGAACCGTAGAACAGTTCGTATGTGGTGTCAGGGAGCAGGCCATTCGGCTTGTAGCCGTACCAGGAAATGGTCGTGGTTCCCTTCTTGCGGCAGCCGTAGTAAACAGTGTAATCTCTGAGGGCATTGTACGGAGATTGCTCATAGATGTTATGGCCTTCAAAATTGACGTAATCCGCGCCGTATTCCGGTGTCGGTGCCGGCAGCTTATAGACAACATAGTTTGCTGTGCCAGCGCTGCCGCCGTTTTTGTTGACCGTAAGGCTGTACCGTCTGGTCAGTGTTTTTGCGTTCACGCGGGTTTCCGCATCGGGATAGACATAACTGCCGCTGGAATTTTTATAGAAACAGGGATGTACGACTGCATAGCAGGTGATAGTCTGTCCATTATCAGCAGAGGCCTGCGAAATGCTCTTGACGCCCTGATAGATGCTTCTGCTTGTGGTGTTGGGGAGTGCCTGTGCCGTGGAGCCGGAACAGGTATATCCCCGACGGCCCCAGTATACCAGATCAATCGGATCATTCGGGGAGGCATAGATATCGTACTCGTAGTAGTAGCCGAGATTTGCCTTGAAGAAGTCGCCGGTCTTCATGCGGTAGCCGGTGGAATCATAGCATCTGACCGCGAGCAGGTCGAAGGTTGCATCCTGCTCGGCAGTCAGCTTGAAGGTGCTGTCGCCCTTGTACTTGTTGCCAACGACCGGTGCCTGAAGGTTCTGCGGACCTGCCCAGACACTGCCGTAGCCGTCATTGCCGGAGGCGAATACGAATTCCACTGAGCCGCTGGAATTATTATTCTTATAGGTGCCGTTAATGTTCTTCGGCGTGCTCGTTCTTGAAACATGCAGTCTGTTGTTCGGGTAAACCATGAAGATCGCATGGACGCCCTGGAATGCAGTGCCCCAGTCCGCTTCATTGCCGCTGCTGTCCACGACCTTGACATACTTATCGACCTTATAGGTAGTGGTATTCAGCGCAAGATTCTTATCGAGGTAATAGAACGCGAGTCCTTTTTTTCCGGAACCGACATAGCTTTCCGCAGTCCCGTTGTAGGTGCAGTTCTTGAAGCAGTCCGGGCCGATTTCCTCCAGCGTGTAGGGGAGAGAAACTCTGTACAGTGCGGTATCATTTTCGCACATATTTGCCGGGAGCTTGGTGATCGTAGATTGGTTTGCAAACATGAGGTAACCGAGCTTCGTACAGTTTTTGAACGTATAGCTGCCCATGCTGCTGACCTTCGGCGGCAGCTCGATTCCCCGGAGACCGGAGTATGCAAACGCATTTGCGCCGACGCTTTGCAGTTTGCAGTCGAAGATCTTTTCATTGTTCCATGTGTACGGGTATACGTAATTCAGGTTCCAACAGCTTTGAAACGCCTGGGTGCCGATCGTTGTCAGACCAGTCGGCACTGTGATCGAGGTCAG
>JAEEIA010000019.1 GCA_016281125.1 Oscillospiraceae bacterium
GTCGTTCCGCTGACTGTACGGTTGGCTTTTTTGACGAGATTTGACTTGCCGAGCACCTGTCCTACGAGCGATAATCCGCTCGGCGTAATCAGTCTTTCATTGCTTACAACATACTCAATTTTCCGCATTTTCAAATTCACCCTCCGGGTGCTGTTTTCACAGCGCTTTCTTTGCTTCTATTTTACCACTTTTACGCTGTTTTGTACAGTGGCGGATGTTTCAGTTTTGCGGAATCAGGGATATGAAAGTCTTGACATTGCGTGATTCGGTATATATAATAGTAATATAGGGTTCAGGTTCAACAGAACCGCTGTATACCATGAAACAGAAAAGAGACCAGATACCCATGAAAAAAATCCGGGGGATTATTCGTACAGATCAAAAACATGCGACGAGGAGGAATTAAAATGAAAAAAAGATTATTCAGTATGCTTTGTGCCGCTGCGGTCGCTGGTCTGACTGTTTTGCCGGTCTCCGCCGAGCAGACGAACGGCGCCGCAGACAGCGAACCGGTTTCGGCACCGCCCGTTATCCAAGACAGCTGGAGCTATGACCCGGACGGTGACGGCCTGAAGGACATCTTTGGGCAGTATTTCCGTGTCGGCGGCGCGATCACCGAAAACTATCTGAAAACGGATGCGGCAAAGGACAGCGTAAAAAAGCATTTTAATTCGCTGAGCTGCAAATACGGTCTGGATCCGCTGTACACGATCAAGGCTGTGAACGGAACGGATGTCACCGTGGATATCAGCAGGGCAGCGTCGGTTCTGACATTTGCGGAGCAGAACGGCATTCCGGTGCGCGGAAACAGCTTTTTCACGATCGGAACGGATCAGCTGCTTCCGGAGGAGATGCTTCTGAATATAAACGCACAGGAATGCGATGCGCGCATAGAAAGCCTCATGAAAAATACGTTTTCGGAATTGAAGTTTCAGCATCCGAACCTGAAGCTGTATTCGTATGATGTCTGCACCCATGTGACAGGCGGCAGTTCAGAGGGCGGATTCTATATGCCCGGCAGAAATCAGTGGAGCAGCATCTACGGCGAGGGCAATGACGCATACATCGTTCAGGCGTTCAAGAACGCGAGAAAGTACGCGCCGCGTATAACAAAGCTGTATCTTTGCGACGATCAGTCATGGGAGATGGCGGAGGACGCAGAGCTCGAAGTGCTCGTCAAAAAGATCATGCAGGAGGGCGATTACATCGACGGCGTGTCCCTGAAAGCTGCCGTCGGCAGGGAAACCGATCTGACCGCCTACGAAAGCTGGCTGAAAAAGCTTTCGGCACTCGGCATGGATATTCAGTTTGCAGAGATCGGTGTGCATGACGTAGGGGATTATTCGGGGGCGTTCATGATCCAGGCATGGAAACAGTTTTTGGCAATGGCTGCTGACTGTGCGGATGAGATCTCCTGCGTGACGCTGGGCAAACCGGCCGTCACGATGCTGATTTTTGACGAAGGCCCGACCACGCTGTTCAACATCAATTCGGAGACCGGCGAGCTCACGCCGGTGCGGGCTTTCAGCGAGATCACGGACATGATGAAGGCGCGGAAGGATCAGACCGGCGATGCCAACTGTGACGGCGTTGTCGATGTGGCGGATGCGGTGCTGGTCATGCGATATGTGGTTGCGGACAGTGAGGCAGTCATTACGGAGCAGGGCATCCAAAATGCCGATGTCGACAAAAACGGCAATACCGATTCCGAGGACGGCGTCAATATCCTGAAATATATTGCCAAGAAGATCACATTGCCTGTGACGACACAGGAAACCCGGTATCAGCCGACCGTCAATCCCTGAAAGGGAAAAGGAGCGGCTTATAAAAAAGGGAAGCGAAATGCCCGGGTAACACCGGGCATTTCCATTTTACGTTATTTCAGCTTCAAAGATGTATTTCTCTTTCCGGTCAATCGCGGCAGTGTCTGCGTTTTCTTTCCGAGGATCTCATCCCATGTGGTATCTTTTCCCGCAACAGATTTTTCCGTATAATATTTCAGAATGTTCTGCGCGTCATCGACACTGATCTCTCCGTTGCCGTCAACATCCGCTGCCTTAATCTGTCCGGCAGTCAGTCCCATGTCATTTCCTGCAATGCGTTCTGTGTACGCTTTTAGGATGAGCTGCGCATCATCGACGCTGACGGTACTATCACCGGTCACGTCACCGCGCTGCGTGGCAGCAGCGGCAGAGGTCGTAACGGTCGGCGTTGCTTCTGTCGGAATTGTTGTGGTGACTGTTGCCGTTGTTGTCCGGACCGCTTCGTTCAGCGCCTCAAATTCGCAGCCGTTTTCCTTTGGAAGCCGCTGTCTATCTGGAAAATGCCGTGCAGGCGGTAAACTATCTCAAAAACACGGCGGGCAGAATCTTCATTGCGACAGGCAGCAAGGAAGCGGCGGCGTTTGCCTGCTTTGCCGACCGAGCCTGCATCCGGGTGTACGATTCACCGGAAAGCATCGAAAAATGCAGCAAATGCGGCTTTACGGATATCATTTCCGGCAAGGGGCCTTTCAGCGAATACGAAAATCTCCGTGATTTTGCCGGCTGTGACATTCTGGTGACCAAGGACAGCGGCAAGGCGGGCGGATTCGGCGAAAAAATATCTGCCGCAAAGAAGCTCGGCATGCAGATCATCGTGATTGAGCGCCCGAAAGAGGAAGGCTATGATGTCAACAAGGCGTGGGGGCTCATCCTGCTGCTGCGGGAAACGTGAACCTGTTCCGAATATGAAAAACATGCTGTCCCCCGGTCTCCCGGAGAACAGCATGTTTCAATCTGTCGAGAAACCTACGGTTGCTCAAAATACAGTTTTTGGTCGAGCTTTTTTTCAAAAAGCTCGCGGGTCAAGGGCGGAGCCCTTGCCGCGCTCCGCAGAGCGCGGAATACTCTTAGCGTGCAAAGAGCTCCGCAAGGGGTGAATTGCCGCGCAGCGGCAAGAGGGGACGCCCTGCGATAGAGGGCGTCCCCTGAATCAGACACTTTATCGACAAGCTGACAGCCCCGCAAAAGCGAGGCTGTCTTATGTTTGAAATGGAAGTATGATCTCCCCGGCTGGCTGCGAGAACAGCTCCATCAGATACTGTTCTGTGTCGATTCCGTTTGCCTGAGCTGTGGCAGCGATCGAGTAGAGTATCGCGCTTGCTTTTGCGCCGTTCGCAGTATTGCAATGCATCCAATTCTTCCTGCCTAGGGTAAAAGGGCGGATCGCATTTTCGGCTCGATTATTGTCAAGCGGAACATTGCCATCTTCTAAAAACGTGTAGAGATTCGGCTTTTCATGCAGTGCATAATTCACTGCCTTCGCCAGATTGCCGTTCCCGCTGACCTGTAAAGTTTCAAGCCACGCAAAAAGCTCGTCCAGCAAAGGCTTGATCTTTGCTAGCCGCTGTTGTTTTCTTTCTTCTGCTGTCATTCCTTTCAGCAGACTTTCTTCATGGTAGATGCGGTCGAAGCATTTGACTGCTTCTGTTGCGTATGATACGCCGTAAATCGGCTTGTCACTCGGCATTGCGTTGACAAAAGCGCGTCTAACATGA
>JAEEIA010000020.1 GCA_016281125.1 Oscillospiraceae bacterium
GTCGATGTCAAGCGCTTTACGCGTGACAACTGCGACGAGCTCGGCCCGGGCGTCAATGAAATCGTCCGCTGCTATATCGCACAGAAGCGCAAGATCTCCGTCGGCGACAAGATGGCCGGCCGCCACGGAAACAAGGGCGTTGTTTCCCGTATTCTGCCGGAAGAGGACATGCCGTTCCTCGAGGACGGTACGCCGCTCGATATCTGCCTGAACCCGCTGGGCGTTCCGTCCCGTATGAACATCGGTCAGGTGCTCGAGGTTCACCTCGGCATGGCCGCAAAGGCACTCGGCTGGCATATCATGACGCCGGTCTTTGACGGTGCGCACGAGGATGATATCCGCGCATGCTTCCGCCTTGCACAGGAGCGCAATGACGAGATCAATGCGAAGAAGGAAGCAAAGAGAGAAGCCGGCGAGGATTCGCAGACCTTTACCCTCAGCCCGATGCAGAAGGTCATCGACACCACGTCGATTCCGCTTTCTGAGGACGGCAAGTTTACCGTTTATGACGGCCGCACCGGTGAGAAGTTCGATAACCGCGTCACCGTCGGCTATATGTACTACCTCAAGCTCCACCACCTCGTTGACGACAAGATCCATGCGCGTTCCGTCGGTCCGTACTCGCTGGTTACCCAGCAGCCGCTCGGCGGTAAGGCACAGTTCGGCGGTCAGCGTTTCGGTGAGATGGAAGTCTGGGCGCTGGAAGCATACGGCGCTGCCTATACGCTCCAGGAGATCCTGACGGTCAAGTCTGACGATACCACCGGACGCGTCAACACCTATGAGGCGATTGTCAAGGGTCAGAATGTGCCGAAGCCGGGCATTCCGGAATCCTTCAAGGTTCTCATTAAGGAAATGCAGTCGCTCGGACTGGATGTCCGCGTGCTGGACGAGGATCAGCAGGAGATTGACCTGAAGATGAGCTTCGACGACGATCTCCCGCCGCGCAGCTCCTCTGACTTCGATGACGAAAATACCGCAGATACGACACATTATGAGGATGCGGATATGGGCGATGCGGGTTATAATACCGCAATGTACGGTGAGGATACCGAAACCCATGAGGTCAATCACGATCAGCCGGACGATGCCGATGAGGATGACGAGTTCGGTTATGACGATCAGGACGATTCCGCCGCATACAGCGAAACGGACATGTCTGACGATATGTTCGGTGCAGGCGACGAGGATCTGTAAGAAACCCAGTTCACGAACGGTATCAGGCAGCGGAGCAGCTGTGTGCTGCATTCCGCTGCGCTCCGACATAGAATTTAGGAGGGAACACATTGGAATTCACCACCTTTGATTCCATTAAGATCGGTCTTGCATCCCCTGAGCAGATTCAGAAGTGGAGCTATGGCAAGGTCGAACGTCCGGAAACGATCAATTACCGTACCCAGAAGCCGGAAAAGGGCGGTCTTTTCTGTGAAAAGATCTTCGGACCGACGAAGGACTGGGAGTGCTACTGCGGTAAGTTCAAGAAGGTTCGCTTCAAGGGCAAGGTCTGCCCGAACTGCGGTGTTGAGATCACCCGCGCCAAGGTGCGCCGCGAGCGTATGGGACACATCGAGCTGGCCGCGCCGGTCGCACATATCTGGTACTTCAAGGGCACGCCGGCCTGCATCCGTCAGGTGCTCGGCGACCTCTCCCAGAAGGACCTCGAAGCTGTCATTTATTTCACCAAATATATCGTCACAGACCCCGGCGATCCGGATCCGGTGCATGAGGGTCAGTATGTGACAGGCCTCCTCAAGCAGCAGACGCTTTCCGAGGAGGAATATCAGAATGCGATGCAGAAGAATCCCGGCCAGTTCACCGCGGAGATCGGTGCAAGCGCCGTGCTGCATCTGCTCCAGGAATACAGCCAGGACCGCTACGACAAGTTCCGCGACCAACTCATCACGGAGGGCAAGCTGACGCTGGAGCCCGATGAGCAGGAGGCCTGCAAGAACTGCGAGCTCGGCCGCAACTGCCGCGAGTGCTCGTTCTGCGCATCCTGTGAGGACGAGGAGTGGAAGAACAACCTCGTCATGGCCTGCGACCAGCTCAAGGAGGAAGTCCGCAAGCTGGATGAAAAATCCACCGGCAGACAGACCACCCAGAAGAGCCAGAAGCGCGGCAAGCTCCTGAAGCGCCTGGAGATTCTGGAGGCGTTCCGCCAGTCCGGCAACCGTCCGGAGTGGATGGTCATGACGATTCTGCCGGTCATTCCGCCTGACATCCGCCCGATGGTCATGCTCGACGGCGGCCGTTATGCGACCTCTGACCTGAATGACCTCTACCGCAGAGTCATCAACCGCAATAACCGTCTGGAGAGAATGCTCCAGCTCAATGCTCCGAGCATCATCGTCCGCAATGAGGCGCGTATGCTTCAGGAGGCTGTCGATGCCCTGATCGACAACGGCCGCCACGGCAAGGACGTCACCGGCCCGAACAACAGAAAGTTGAAATCGCTCTCCGATATCCTCAAGGGCAAGCAGGGACGTTTCCGTCAGAACCTGCTCGGTAAGCGTGTTGACTATTCCGGCCGTTCCGTTATCGTCGTCGGCCCTGAGCTGAAAATGTATCAGTGCGGTCTGCCGAAGGAAATGGCTCTGGAGCTGTTCAAGCCGTTTGTATTGAAGCGGCTGGTTGACATCGGCAAGATTCAGAATATCAAGAGCGCCAGAAAGATGGTTGACCGTGCAAACGACGACGTCTGGGATGCACTGGAGCATGTCATCCGCGAGCATCCGGTGCTGCTGAACCGTGCGCCTACCCTGCACAGACTGGGCATTCAGGCCTTTGAGCCGGTGCTCGTCGAGGGCAGAGCACTGAAGCTCCATCCGCTGGTCTGTACCGCTTTCAACGCCGACTTCGACGGCGACCAGATGGCTGTCCACCTCCCGCTTTCCGCAGAGGCACAGGCAGAAGCAAGATTCCTCATGCTCGCAGCAAACAACCTGCTGAAGCCGTCTGACGGTAAGCCTGTCGCGGTTCCGACGCAGGATATGCTGCTCGGCTCCTACTACCTCACCATGGTCAAGGACGGCGAGCCCGGCGAGGGCAAGGTGTTCCGCGATGTCGATGAGGCAATGATGGCCTACGATGAGCATGATATTACGCTGCACTCCAAGATCAAGGTGCGCATGACCAAGGAGGTCAACGGTGTCAAGACCTCCCGCATCATCGACTGCACCGCCGGCCGGCTGATCTTCAACGAGATCATTCCGCAGAACCTCGGTTTTGTCAACCGCAACGATCCCGAGCATGAATTTGACCTTGAGATCACGCAGGTTGTCAAGAAGTCCGTGCTGTCCAAGATCATCGACCAGTGCCTCAAGGTTCACGGCGTCACCGCGACCGCAGAGGTGCTCGACCGCATCAAGGCGCTCGGCTACAAGTATTCCACCAAATCCGGCCTGACCGTCGCCGTCATCGACGCAGAGATTCCGCCGCAGAAGAAGGATATTCTGGCCGCAGCGGATGCAGAGGTCGATGCACTGAACGAGCAGTATCAGTACGGCTATATCTCCGGCGAGGTCAAGTATGAGAAGGTGTGTAAGGTCTGGGCGGAAGCGACCGATCAGATCACCGAGGCACTGAAAGCCAACTTCGACCCGTTCAACCCGATCAACATCATGGCGGATTCCGGAGCCCGTGGTTCCATCAACCAGATCCGTCAGCTGGCAGGTATGCGCGGCCTGATTGCGAACACCTCCGGTGCGACGATCGAAATTCCGGTCCGTTCCAATTACCGTGAAGGTCTGAACATTTCCGAATACTTCATCTCCAGCCGCGGCGCCCGCAAGGGTCTGGCTGATACCGCTCTTCGTACCGCGGACTCCGGTTACCTCACCCGCCGTCTGGTCGATGTTTCGCAGGATGTCATCATCCGTGAGATTGACTGCGGCTCTGACGAGGGTATCGAGGTCTACTGCATCAACGACGGCGAGCGCGACCTCGAAACGCTCCAGGAGCGTCTGGTCGGCAGATACCTCGTCGAGGATCTCCGCGACGAGAAATCCGAGCTGTTCATCCCCAAGACACGCGCCATGACCAGCCATGATGCACAGCGCATCGTGGACGCAGGCATCACGCATGTCCGCATCCGTTCCGTCCTCGGCTGCAAGGCCAAGAAGGGCGTCTGCGCAAAGTGCTACGGCGTCAACCTGGCAAACGGCAACCTGGTTTCCGTCGGTGAGGCGGTCGGCATCATCGCCGCACAGTCCATCGGTGAGCCGGGTACCCAGCTGACGATGCGTACCTTCCATACGGGCGGTATCGCAAACGCAGAGGATATCACACAGGGTCTGCCGCGTGTTGAGGAGCTGTTTGAGTCCCGCCGCCCGAAGAACGGCGCGATCCTCGCAAAGTCCTCCGGTACCATTCAGATGTCCGAGGACAACGGCATCAAGACGATTGTCATTCACGATCCGGAAACCAATACGGATTCCACGCCGTACACCATTCCGTATAACTACCACCTGGCGAACGGCATCAAGGACGGCGCTGAGATTCAGCGCGGCAGCAGACTGACCACCGGTTCCATTTATCCGATGGATCTGCTGGAAATCCTCGGTGTGCAGGCTGTCCAGAACTATATCATTGAGGAAATTCAGTATGCGTACCGTCAGCAGGGCGTCGGCATCAATGACAAGCACATTGAGGTTATCGTCCGCCAGATGATGCGCAAGGTGCTGATCGCGGATCCGGGCAGCAGCTATCTGCTTCCGGAGGCCATGGTCGATAAGCGCGAGGTTGAAACCATCAATGCAGGCATTCAGGCACGCATCGACGCCGGCGAAACCGATCTGCGTCTTGTCACGACCAGACCGTCACTGCTCGGTATCACGAAGGCATCCTCGTCCTCCGAGAGCTTCATGTCCGCTGCATCCTTCCAGGAAACCGCAAAGGCTCTGACCGATGCAGCCATCAACGGCAAGAGCGATTATCTGCTCGGCCTGAAGGAAAATGTCATCATCGGTAAGCTCATTCCGGCAGGTACCGGTATGGCGCTGTACAACAATGTACAGGTTGTGCGCGCAGACGGCTACCCGACTGATTATCAGCAGCCGCAGATGCCGCTGTAACTGAGATCAAACGGGTGACTCCGCTGCGGAGTCACCCGTTTTTGCATCCGGGATGCATCCCGAATAGGAGAAAAGATATGAGCAAAAAACTTGTGAGCCGCTTTGCAGCCGGACTGTTCAGTGCCGCGCTGCTCTGTATGACGGCGGCCTTGCCTGTGCTTGCGGATCCGGAGGATTCTGCTGCGGAAACCGCTGCGGCCGGTGAAGAGTCTGCGGCAACAGCTGCGCCGGAAAGCACCGCGGCACCCGCTGAGGATTCCGCGGAGGAAACGACAACGGAGCCGGAGCCCGATCCGGATGATCCGCTGGCCGGTCTGGAATATGAAGAAACTGAGGACGGCGGCATCCGCGTTACGAAATACAAATGGACAAGCGCCAAGGCAATCGAGATTCCGGCGGAAATCGACGGCAAGCCCGTCACCGAGATCGGCAACGAGTGCTTCAAATACTGCTACGGCGAAACCGTGACGCTGCCGGATACGATCCGCGTGGTCGGTGAGCGCGCCTTCATGTTCTGCGACTATGTTGAGCGCATTGAGGTGCCGGAGGGCTGCGAAACAATTGGTACGCACGCATTCGATTCCTGCTCCCGGTTAAAGGAGATTGTGATTCCGGATACGGTGACGTTCATCGGCTTTGCGGCATTTGAGGACTGCGCCTTTGACGAAACGCTGACCGATGAATTCACGGTGCTCGGCGACCACATCCTCTACCGTTACAACGGAGAAGCGGAGGACGTGACGATTCCGGACGGCATTAAATATATCGGCGAGTATGCGTTTGAGGCCAAGCCGCTGAAATCCGTCAAGATTCCTTCCAGCGTTCAGATCATCTATGACATGGCGTTTGAGCGCTGCGACGATCTGGCGAAGATTGACGCGCCGGATACACTGGAAAAGGTTGCCCCGAATGCTGTTGCAAATACCAAATGGCAGATGAGCAGCAAGGAAGATTTCATTATCCTCGGCAAGATCCTGCTGGCTTACAACGGCAGCGATGCGGATGTAACCGTTCCGGACGGTGTCCGCGTGATCGCAAAGCAGGCGTTCAATTTCAACGGCGAGCTTGTTTCCGTACACCTGCCGGATTCGGTCATCCGGATTGAGGAGGGTGCATTTGCCCGCTGCGCACAGCTCCAGATTGTGGAGCTCGGCGAGAACATTGAGGTCATTGAGCGAAAGGCGTTTGAGGCCTGCAAGTTCCTGAATTATGTCCGCTTCGGACATCATCTGCGGGAGATCGGGCCGGATGCGTTTCTGGAATGCTGGAAGCTCGAGGCGGTTTATCTGCCGGATACGGTCAGTACCGTTGAGCCGCACGCGTTTGGCTATCAGTTCGGCGAGGATGCGCATACCTATCTGAAAATGGATAATGCCCTGCGGATTTACGCGAATGCCGAGGCTGTGCGCAAATACGCTGAGGAAGCGGGAATTGAGCACGAGCCGCTGCCGGATGAAGAAAACACCAAGCCGGAGGAAATCGTGACGACACCCGCAGGCGAGGCCGCGAAGCTCGGCAAGCCGGGCGGACGCGCATGGATTCCGGCTGCGCTGCTCGGCGGCGCGCTGGTGCTCGGCGGCGTGGCGGTTGCGGTCATCCGCGGCAAAAAGGAAAACAGCTGATGCTGTAATCAAAATGTGCCTCCGGCGACTCATAATGGGGCGCTGCCCCATACCCCGCCAAAGGGATAAATCCCTTTGGAATCCCGCAATAAAAAATCAATGAAAATACATTGTTTTCACTACAATGGGATTCTTAAGGGACAATGTACCTTAGGCAGTGGCTTGGACGGAGGCCATTATAAATCCATCGGAGATATCTATATATCAGAAAACAACAGGATCCCCTTTCCGTTTGGAGAGGGGATCCTTCTGTTTGTACAGAAACTGTGAAAGGCAATCAGTAAATGAGGTAGCTGTAATTGCCGGTCATTCTGCCTTCGCTGTTGTTCATGAAAACGCCGAATGCATCGCGCCAGGTGATCTGCCAGTCGCCGTCGATATCGGCAGCTGCCATCTGGACGTTATAATATGCGCCCGGGAAGCTGTATGCGTTGTAATGGTTGCTGAGCCAGGTGACATCCGCGCTGTCAACGACGGAGTCGCCGTTCGCGTCGCCTTCCTTGACCGGACGGACAACATAATCGACGGTAAAGACAGTGCCGTCAGAGAGGCGTCTGAGCTTGTTGGGGCCGAACTTGACATAACCGGAATTCCAGTTGACGCGGCCGTTCACCAGCTCGCTGCCGTCGATGGTGTAATCCGTATATACGCAGGTGACGAAAATTGCATGCTTCTGACCGCTGCTGCTGGTCATGACGATCTGGTCGCCGTTCTTTGCGGTGGTGACGTCATCGACCGTGGAGGCGGGCTGCTCGGTGAAATAGAGGTGCTCATTGCCATAGTTGCTGATTGCGAGGTGTCTTGCCCATGCGAGCGGAGCCGGGAGCGTCTGACCCTCACTGATGCCGCTGAGGTTGGTGGTGGAATAGCCCGGACCGAATACCTTGCCCTGGCGGACTGTCTGCGACCACTGGCTGTTCTGCGGGTAGTTGTAGACAGACCAGTAATAGAGGTTGTGGCCGAAGTTCATGCCGAATTCGGTGGAATCCTGGGTGTTGCCGGAAACGGGATGCGCGGGTGTGGTTGCGGATGCTGTGACTGCCTGCATAACGCAGACGGCGGTGATTGCAGCGCAGAATGCAGCTGCGGCTCTTGATGCGATGTGTTTCATGATCGTTTCACCTCATGTGCAAAATTTACGCATATTATGCGCATAATCTGATTATAGCATAGAGAAAACCGCTTGTCAATAAGACATGCGATTTCTTAATAATTATCTAATTTCAAATTATATTGCGGAATTCGACTATCAAAAATCGCAGAATAGCATGTGATTTGTTATATGTTGTGCGATATTGCGAAACCGGATGCGGATGCGCTGCGGCAGCGCCTGCTGATGCATAATTGTATGATAAATGCACAAAAAAGCTCCCCGTTCCGTAGAACGGGGAGTTTTGCATGAAGAATTAAAGATCGTTGACCGTGACAAAGTAGTAGTTGCTGCTGCCGTCCCATGTCATTCTGCCGGTGTCGTTGTAAACACCCTGCTGACCGTTCTTGTGGTTAAGATCCCAGCCGACGGTGTAGTAGGTAGAATACGGGATCGTCCAGGTCTGCTTGTCACCCATAGCTGCTCTGATGAAGAGCTCTGTTGCTTTGGTGCTCGGATTCATGAGCGCATTTGCATCCTTCGGATAATTGCTCATATCACCGATGTTATTATTCAGCCATGTCTGATCAGCTCCGGTGAATACACCGTCACCGTTCACGTCGCCCTCCTTAATCGGACGAATGAGAAAATCGGTGTAGATATTATCTTCTGCGACGGTTCCGTTCGCATTGAGGCGCTGGAATTGGTAGGAATTAGCCTTCTTTCTGTACTTGCAGCATTCGATCTTGTTGTTGGAATGATTGATCGAATAGGTATCGAAGGTGTTGCCGTTCACATAGGTAATGAAAATGGTCTTCTGTGCTGCGTTACGCGTGCTGCCGAGTCTGACCTGATCGCCCGGCTTGTACACAGTGTTTGATCCGGTAATATGCTCCATAAAGACAGTGGTGCCGAAGAAGGACTGTGCCATATGCATGCTGAGACCCTGGGACTTTGTCAGCACGGTGCCGTTGTTGTTGCCGCTGTAAGAGCCTTTTCCGAAGTTTTTCTTGCAGATCGGGCCGCAGGTAGCGCTTCCGGTCCACGTGGTGCCAGCGTTGATGTTGCCAAAACGGCTCCAGCCTCTGACGACTTCGCCCATGTACTGTGCATTTTCAGCCTGATCCTGCGAAATGACAGTGTAAACAAAATGATTCACGTATGCGGATGCAGAAATTGCCTGCATGCCGCAGACTGCGGTGATTGCAGCAAATGCTGCTGCTGCGATTCTGGTTTTCATGTTCTTCATATTCTTCCACCTCATGTATAAAATGTTGCATCGTTCCCGATGCACGATTAGGATTATACCACAAGTTGAATCTGTTGTCAATATTATTTACTGTATTTTAATAATTATTTGATTATAAATAATGTTGCTATGCTGAATTTGCGCCTAAATCCAGTATCATTTTGCTCTGAATTCGGAATTTGTTGTCGAATGATGTGCAATAATTTACGAAGTGTGCAGTTTTTTGCGCCGGTGGCGGCCTTTTTGATATTTACATAATTCAACAATTAAAACTGTTAAAAGCGCGTATTTACGTTTAACTTCTGCCGTCCCGCATTTATTCTTTTGGAAACAACGCAAAAAGCGCCCGCACGCCTCAAAAAACCGGCTGATATTGCACTCTTTTCGGCTGGATTCTGAAATTGATACCATATTGCTATGACCGGGATCCGTCGGCAGACAAAAAAGCCTCCGGCAGCGGACTGCCGGAGGCTTCGGATATCAGAGATTCGTTCAGAGCAGGTTCAGGAGCATGTTGTAGTTCATGCCCATTTCCTGTGCCTTCTTGACATAGCCGATCATTGCGGGAACGAGGATCGCACACAGCAGAATACTGAGGACGATACCGATAATCTGAAGAATGATCATCAGCGTCGCATAGTTCTTCGCAGTCGGATCCTTGGAGTTGATCTTCATGATGATCGGTCCGATGATCGGGAGAATGCCGCAGAGGAGCGTCCAGCCGAACCAGCCGCCCATGGATGTCACAACGCGCTGCTCAGAGATCGGCACATAGCCGGAACTCGCCGGTGCGGAAACGCCCTTTGTAAGACTCGTGCCGCCGCAGTTCGGGCAGCTCGTATAGTAATCCGGCAGGTCAGCGCCGCAGGAATTGCATCTTGCCATAATTATACCTCCTGTTTGTCAAACACACTTAATAGTTCATGCTGCTGAGAGAACCGCTCGCAGCCATGCAGATGAACATAATGATGTAAAGCACGATTGCAATAATCTGAAGAATCAGCATCAGCTTTGCGTAGTTCTTCGCAGACGGATCCTTGGTGGAACAGAGCATGATGATCGTGCCGATGATCGGCAGCAGGCTCATCAGCATGTACCAGCCGAACCAGCCGCCGGTCGTGGTTACCGGTTCCGCAGGCTGATAGGAAGGCGCCGCGTAGCTGACCGGTGCTGCTGCCTGCTGCTGTGCAGCGGAAAGCGCAGAACCGCAGTTCGGGCACTGGGTATAATAATCCGGATTCTGGGATCCGCAGTGCGGACATGTGAGCATAAGATGACCTCCTTATAAGTCGTAAAAAACACTCCGAATGGTATGGATTGGAGTCCTTCCTGCCTGCACGGCATGAATTGAACATATTATACCATATTTCGGCAAAAATTGCAAGATTTCACTTATCACCGAAATTCACAAAAAAATGTGCCGTTCCTTGTGCAATCCATATAGTCGCCTGCGCCGCGGTTTCATGAAATTTTCGTGAGAAAACAAAAAAATTGCAAAAGGGTATAGACATTTCCCGCAAAATCATGTATAATAGCAATGTATCGGGTTTTACAAACTACCCAGAATTGAAGGAGGCTTTTTTTACCTATGAATCTGTTTCGGAGAGCCGCAGCAGCAGGACTGGCACTGTGTACCGTTCTGAGCTGTACTGCCTGCGGCGAAAAGACAGCCAATGCAATGCAGGTCGGCGGCTCGGATGTGCGCGCCGGCATCTATCTCTATTATGCGACCAGCGCTTACGGCGAAGCGATCGAGGTGCTGCGCAAGGGCGGCAAGAACTTTGACGATGTTGTGGAATCAAAGGATTACAAGAAGATTCTTGCCGAGTCCGATATTGACGGCGTCAAGGCGGATGAGTGGATCCAGAACAAGGCCGCAGAGCACTGCGAAACCTTTATTGCCATTGAGAAGGAGTTTGAAGCACTCGGACTGAAGCTGTCCGGCGACGAGCTCGCGTCTGCGGAAAACAGCGCCAAGAGCAGCATGTCCTTCTACGGCGAATTCTTCGATAAAACCGGCATCGGTGAGGAATCCGTCAAGGATATTCTCCTCAATTCCTTTAAGCAGGACAAGGTCTGGGAGGCCTATTACGGCAAGGACGGCAAGGAGAACATCCAGGACCAGACGCTCTACGATCACTTCAAGGAAAACCACATCCGCATCAAGTATATCGAGATGCCGCTGAAGGACGGCGAGGGTAATCTGCTCAAGGGCGACGGCAAGGCGGAAATCGAGAAGATGGCGAATGATTATCTCAAGCGCCTTGCAAAGAAAAAGGGCGAAGCCGAAAAGATGGCTGAGTTCGATTACCTGATTGATGAGCATAACAATTATGTGACCTCGCTCTCTGAGGCAGCCGTCACCACGACCGATGAAAACGGCAGCACAATCACCACGCCGACCACCGCGAAGGTGACGACCGTGGACGAGGACGAAACCACCACCGCAAAGCCTGTCACCACCGCTCCGGCTGATGATGACGATGCAGAGGCGGAAACCGATGAGAACGGCGAAACGGTTGCCGCGGCAGAGGTCACCACAACGACCACGACCACCACGGCTGCGACCACCGAGGATCCTGCGGAAACCACCACGACCGTGACCTACGGCGGCCCGGGCTACAATACTGCAAACGAGCGCGTGCTCGCAGTCAGCACCTCTGCCAAGGAAGAGGATGCAGATGAAACCGAAACCGAGCCGACCTATACGCCCTGCGAAAAGGTTTACAACTGGGCAATCAATCCGGATACCAAGTATCTGGAGCCGGAGCTGATCAAGGACGACGAGTGCTATTATGTTGTCGTCAAGCTCGATATTGAGGACCGCATGACCGACGATGACCAGTGGAACAGCAGCGCGATTGAGAATGTCCGCCGTGAAATGTACTACGATACATTCCTCGACAAGCTGGACAGCATCGCAAAGGATCTGCCGGTTACGCGCAATGCAAGCGCATTCCGCCGGTACAAGGTTCTGGACATCGACTATAAGGGCTATCAGGATGCCATGATGCAGGCATACTCCAGTATGTACGGCAGCTATTTCGGCGGCTGATCCCGCAGCGGAAAACAGGCAGGGGCATCGTAAAAATGTCCCTGCCTTATTTTATACTATACAGGAAAGGAAGATTGCAATGTCCGAATATTCCGTTCACGAACCGATGGATGAACAGCTGATTATGCGGCTGGAGCGCACCGTCAAGGCACTTGCGGCGAACCGCATGGAGGCCTGTTGGGTGCGCAACAAGGCGGAGGCGCTGGAGCGCGTGCAGGCGATGATTCCGCAGGGGGCGCTGGTTGCAAGCGGCGGCTCCATGACGCTGGAGGAATGCGGCATCATGGATTTGCTGCGCTCCGGGGACTACGAATACCTCGACCGCGCAGCCGTCACAAAGGAGGAGCTCCCGGCGCTGTTCCGCCGCTCGTTCTGCGCAGATGCCTACCTGATGAGCAGCAATGCCGTCACGGAGCAGGGCGAGCTGTATAATGTGGACGGCAACGGCAACCGCGCCGCGGCGCTGGTTTACGGGCCGGAGAGCGTAATCGTCATTGCGGGCGCAAACAAGCTGGTGCCGGATATTTCCGCAGCGGTGCAGCGCGTCAAGCGGCTGGCGGCGCCGGTCAATGCCATACGGCTGAAGCAGGATACGCCGTGTGCATCCTGCGGCACCTGCGCGGGCGTCAGAGGGGATCTTGCCGCGGGATGTAAGGCGGAGCAGCGGATCTGCTGCTCGTATGTCGTGTCCGGCTATCAGCGCTTCCCCGGCCGCATCAAGGTCATTCTTGTTGCAGAGAATCTCGGCTATTGAGCAGGTCTTGCATTTTTGCGGGATTTATGCTATACTGTATCTAAAATCGAATGACAAGGAAATGAGTTGATCCAGTTGAACAGAATCCCTGCACTTTCCGCGGTTGTGCGCGAGGAGGACGCAGACGCAATGCTCCTGACCGGAGAGGTCAATCTGATTTATATCACCGGCCTGACGGCGCTGGAGGGACAGTGCCTGATTTTGCCGGATGACACTGCGGTGTTTGTGACGGACGGGCGGTATACCGAAGTGGCGGAGCAGCAGCTCCGGCCGCGCGGGTTTGAGGTGCTGACGCGCAGCAATCTGAGCGGCATGTACGATTTTCTGCGCAGCGTGCTGGAGCAGCACGGCGTCCGGCGGCTGATGTACGAGGACGATGTGCTGACGGTTTCTGACTTTGCACTGATGCGCGAGCAGCTCCAGCTGACGTTCCAGCCGATCGGCGACCGCATCCGGCGGCTCCGGGCGTGCAAATCGCCGGAGGAGATCGCCTGTATCGTCAAGGCGCAGCGAATTGCGGAGGATGCGCTTTCCCGTCTGCTGCCGGAGCTGCACGCAGGCATCACGGAGCGCGAGGCCGCTGCAAGGCTGAATTATTATATGGCGCTGGGCGGCAGCGAAAAGCCGTCCTTTGATACAATCCTGCTGTTTGGGGAGAACACGAGCAAGCCGCACGGCGTTCCCTCTGACCGCGCACTGCGGGAGGGCGACTTCATCCTCGCGGATTTCGGCGCGGTGTATCACGGCTATCATTCGGATATGACGCGCACGGTCGCTTACGGCCATGCGACGGAGGAAATGCGGCAGGTCTATGAAACGGTGCTTGCGGCGCAGGAGGCTGCGGCACAGGCAGCCAGAGAAGGCATGCTCTGCTGCAATATGCATGAGGCGGCCATGCATGTGATTGAACAGGCGGGCTACGGCCGGTATTTTACGCATGCGCTGGGGCATTCGGTAGGGCTGGAGATTCATGAAACGCCGGTCGCATCGCCGCGCTGCGAAAAGCCCCTGACGGCGGGCATTGTCATGACGGACGAGCCGGGGATTTATATGCCCGGAAAATTCGGCGTCCGGATTGAGGATATGCTGCTGATTGAAGGCGACACACCGCGCGATCTGACGGCGTTCCCGAAAGCGCTGGAGATCCTGGCGGTTTGATGCATCTGATTTTTACGGAAAGGAGGAACTGCAAATGAAGTATGTCTGCTCTGTCTGCGGCTATGTCTATGACGAAGCCGCCGGTGATCCGGACAACGGCATTGCAGCCGGAACGAAGTTTGAGGATCTGCCGGAGGACTTTGTATGTCCGCTCTGCGGCGTCGGCAAGGACATGTTTGAAGCGGAATAAAAATGTTCCGGATGGCATGATAAACAGCAAAAGGGCACCTGCGAAAGCCGGTGTCCTTTCTTTTGACGAAAAATGTAAAACATTCACGATTATTATTCAAATTTGTTGCTGATTTTCTGTGCTTTTGGTTCACATTTGACCATTGTGCATACGATTTGATTATGTTATAATAAAATCAGCACAGTGCATCTGCGGGTGCGGTGCGACGAAGTTGATTTGCAGAAGCGAAAAGGAGGTTTTATGATGAAAAAACGATTGAAGGCGGCAGCGGCTGCTGCCATGGCGCTGGCGATGCTGGGCGGGGCTTTGCCTGTTGTGCCGGGCGGAGCGGAACTGCTGAAAGCACCGCTGACGGCACACGCGGCGGGCTATGCTGTATTGAACAATACAGACAACACGCTGTACCTGAGCGGCGAGGTAACAAGGGAGCAGATTCTGGGATTCAAGTATAATGACAATGTCAAAAAGATTGTTTGCAATTCCGGATGTATTCTGCCGGAAGATTGTTCACGTTTGTTCGAAGTTGAGCAAAAGTTTTGGGATAGCGTAGAGTGTTGGATAGAATACTCCGGGTGGCAAAGCGTAGAAAGTATTGATTTTACACATGCAGACACATCACATGTAAAAAATATGAAATATATGTTTGCAAGTCCCACTGATCGTGATTTTGATTCTCATTCCTGGGAGGAATATTACTCCTGTCCTAAATTATTGGGACTGGATCACTTTGACACATCCAGTGTCACGGACATGCATGGAATGTTTTGGCAAAACAAAGCGGATACACTGGATCTGAGCAGCTTTGACACTTCCAATGTGACAGATATGAGTGGCATGTTTGCCTATTGCGGAAATCTGGGTTCGCTGAATCTGAGCAGCTTTGACACTTCCAATGTTACGGATATGGAAGAAATGTTCTACAAATGCGATCTGTATTCACTGGATCTTAGCAGCTTCGACACATCCAAGGTCACGAATATGGATTCAATGTTTGCGTGGTGCTGGAGGCTGAAGACAATTTATGTATCCGACCTTTGGAGCACGGATGCCGTTACATCTGCTTACAGAATGTTCTTTAATTGTGATAGCTTAGTTGGCGAATTCGGCACAAAGAACGAAAGTGGAATGTGGCGCGAGAATGCGTATTATGCCCACATTGACAGCGGTGAATTTAATCCCGGATTTTTCACAGATATAAACGCTATTAGATTTGATGCAAATTCAAGTAACTATGTGAAAGGTGTCGGCCTCGGGCTCAGCAGCCGGATTGGCATCACGTTCTATGTCAATTTAAACGATCAGGCGAATAAAGTCGTGCTGGCAGGTTACCCCGGTGAGGTCACCGTCACGGATCTCACACCGATTGAGAGCGGCGATTACAAAGGCTGTGTCAAGCTGGTGTATCCGGTCAATGCCACGGAGGCGCGCCGCAGAATCAACCTGTGCGTGTATGACAAGGACGGAAAGAGGATGCCGCTTTACAACAGCGATCACCATCGCGTGATCGACAATACAGTTCGATTCTCCGTGCAGGAATATCTCGCAAAGGCATCGACGTATTATCCGGACAACGAAAAGGCGCTCGCATTGGCAGACGCACTGAAAAATTACTGCAATGCCGCAAGCAATTATTTCTGTGGTAAGCATTACACGGTCAATGGCATCGGGGACATCACGGCTGACAGCTTCAGCACGTTCAAAGCTCCGCTGAACGGCCTGAAAATTGCACTGGTCCTGAACTCGCAGACAGAGCTCCGGGTGTACGGCATCGGCACAACCGAGAACTATACCGCAAGGAACGGCCAGCTTCCGGATCTGATCTATGATGCGGAAGGCGGCTATCACAAGATCACAGGCATCACCCCGAAGAAGCTCGCCAATGGCGAAGAATACCTGATCAACGGCAAATATGTTGTAGTTTCGCCGCTGACCTACGGATACTACGTCATGAACAATTCTGACGACAAAGCGCTGAAAACCGTCGTCAGGGCGCTGTTCGTTTATGCAAAGACTGCCTTAGCATACTGATAAAGGAGGAAAAAACCATGAAATACATCACACCGGAAATCGAAATCTTCGCCTTTGAAGCGGAGGACGTCATCACCGCAAGCTCCGTGAAGGATCCGACACTTCCCGCCATCGGCGAGGAGGAATAATACGAAAACAGGCAGCCCGGAAAACGGACTGCCTGTTCTTTATTCTGTTCATGCCGACTGAGCGCGGTATCTTTTATGCCGCAGGTGAACTACCGGCGAACTTTAGATCATTGGAGGCGGGCACTGCCCGCGCGCTGACCGCTTATTCTTCCTCGTCGTCGCTCTTGACGCTTGCAACGACCTCGTCCAGCAGATTGGACGGCAGCGGCTCGTAGCGCAGGAACTCGAACGTATACTCGCCCATGCCCTTTGCCACCTGGCGCAGATACATCGTGAAGTCATGCATCTCACGCATCGGCGCTTCCGCCTGAATGACGGTGATGCCGTCGCCTGCCGGTTCCATGCCGAGCACTCTGCCGCGGCGCTTGTTCAGGTCGCCCATGATTTCACCGGTGTTTGCATCCGGAATGGTGACCGTCAGCGAGCCGATCGGTTCCAGCATAATCGGATCGGCCTTCTTCATGCCCTCCTTGAATGCGAGGGAAGCCGCGATCTTGAATGCCATTTCAGAAGAATCAACCGGGTGATAGGAACCGTCGAGCAGCGTCGCCTTGATGCCGACGACCGGGCAGCCTGCCAGCACGCCCTTCTTGACGCTGTCCTGGAGGCCCTTTTCGATTGCCGGGAAGAAGTTCTTCGGAACGGAACCGCCGAAAATCTTTTCCTCAAAGACGAGGCTTTCGCTGTCGGTCGGCTCAAACTCGATCCAGACGTCACCAAACTGGCCGTGACCGCCGGACTGCTTCTTATGGCGGCCCTGTACCTTGTCGGTCTTCTTGCGGATGGTTTCGCGGTATGCGATCTTCGGCTCTTCAAGCACGATGTCAACGCCGAACTTGCTCTTCATCTTCGCCTTGACGACGTCGAGGTGCTGGTCGCCAAGACCTGCGAGGATCTGCTCCTTGGTCGTGGTATCCAGACCGAAGGACAGTGCCTTATCCTCTTCAAGCAGCCGCTGAAGGCCGCCGGAAATCTTTGCTTCGTCGCCCTGCTTGCTTGCCTTGACGGCCATGCGGTAGGTCGGGTTCGGATAGGTGACCTGTGCATAGGAAACGACTTTGGAAGCATCGCAGAGGGTATCGCCGGTGTTTGCGGAAATCTTCGTTGCAACAACGATATCGCCCGCGACGGCAGAGGTGACCTCGGTCTGCTTCTTGCCGAGCATCGTGTACAGCTTGCCGACGCGCTCTGTTGCGCCGGTTGCAGCATTGACCAGATCCTTATCCGGCGTCAGCGTGCCGGTGATGACCTTGATGAAGCTCATCTTGCCGACGAACGGGTCAGCAACGGTGCGGAACACGAATGCGGAAAGCGGTGCGGATGCATCGACCTTGACGTCGATATCCTTGCCGTCCTTATCGGTCGCCTTGAGCGCCGCAGCGGTGGACGGATCCGGCATATACTTGAGGAATTCAAGCAGCAGGTCGCAGCCTGCGGGGTTCGTGCAGGAAACGGTGAACACCGGCATTGCGCGGCCGGTACGCATTGCCTCGTGGATGCCGTGGCTGATTTCCTCCTGGGTGAATGCTTCGCCCTCGAAGAACTTTTCCATGAGCTCGTCGCTGGTTTCCGCGACAGCCTCAGAAAGGCCGTCCATAAGGGAATCCGCCGTGATGCCTTCCTTATCGTTCAGAACGATGCCGGAAGCGTCAGCCGCAACGGAAACGCCCTTCTTGTCGTAGGTATAGGACTTCATTCTGCCGAGGTGGACAAGAGATTTGAACTGATTGTTTGAAATCTCCGGCACGATGACCGGGCAGACGGATGCGCCGAAGTGCTCCTTCAGGGAGTTGAGCACGGAATAGAAATCCTGGTTCGGGTCGTCGATCTTGGTCACGACGAACAGGATGTGCTTGTTGAGCTTCTTGGCAGCCTGATAGGCCTTGATGGTGCCGACATGGACGCCGGACTTTGCGGAAACGCAGATGATGACGGTATCGCCTGCATAAAGACCTTCGTTGGTGGCTGCTGCGAAGTCGAGCAGACCCGGAACGTCCAGCAGGTTGATCTTGTAGTCGCTGTATTCAAAACTCGCAAGCGAGAGGTTGATTGAATATTTGCGCTTGATCTCCTCGGGGTCGAAGTCACAGACGGTATTGCCGTCCGCGGACTTGCCGATGCGGTCGATCACGCCGGCGCGGTAGAGCAGTGCTTCAGCGAGAGCGGTCTTACCACAGCCGCTGTGTCCGGTGAGAACGATATTTTTGATTTTTGCGGTGTCCAAATTTTTCATGTGTGAGACTCTCCTTACTGCCGTTTACACGGTGCATATCCGATCAAAAATTTCGGAAACGCGTATATTTTGTATATTGGCGGCACCTCATGCAAACGGAAATTGCATATTTATTATACCATGTGTCAAAAATCCTTGCAAGTGTGAAATGCATTTTCTGCGTTTTGCCGAAAATCAACCCTCTGATTTGTGCATTTTAACGGGATGTTTCTCACAATTTGTTTACGATTCGTGATAGCTCAACTATCAGCTAATAAAGCTAATTATCGGAGTGGGAAATAACAGAGGAAATGCGTGGTATTTGATTTAAGAAAGGCGCGGCTGCATACATCTTTCAGTTTCCACGCTTGATCGTTTCGTCCGCTGTATATTTTTGTTGGGCGCGGGGCGCGAATCCTGAGAGGAAACCACAAGAGAGGAGAGAGATGCGCCGCAAGCGGCTTATTCTCTCCCCTCCCTTAAGGTTTCCTCTCAGACTCTCTTTCCTTATTCCGCCCCTCTCTTGCTCCGCGTTCAAACACCTGCCGGGGATGTATCCTCATCCCTTGCTTTATATAAAAATCCTGAATTATCATAAAATGGGATTCTTAAGGGCCAGTGGTCCTTAAGCGGGGGGGTGGGGGCAGCGCCCCCATTATAAATTCGCCGGAGGCACTTTTTTACAGCATGAAACAGGCGCCGGCTGTTCTTTCCGCCGACGCCTGTTCTGATATCAATATCGGGATTCCAAAGAGCCCAAGAGCATCTTTATACCATCAGGTCGCAGATCATTTTGCTGAGCGCGACCGGATCCTCGACCGGCATGCCCTCGATCAGCAGCGCCTGCTGATACAGCAGATCAGCGTACTTGCCGAGCTTTTCCTTGTCCTCGCTGAGCAGACGCTCCAGCGTCGCAAAGACCGGGTGCTCCGGATTCAGCTCCAGCACGCGCTCGGCCTGCACCTTCTGGCCGGTCGGCATCGTGTTGAGCACCTTTTCCATTTCCAGAGAAAGCTGTCCGTCGCTCGACAGGCAGACCGCATGGTTTTTCAGCCGGTTCGAGAGCCGCACCGCCTTGACCTTGCCTTCCAGTGCCTTCTGCATCTCCTCAAACAGATCCTTTGCGGCGGCATTCTTCTCCTCCAGCGCGGTCTTGTCCTCCTCGGATTCCAGACCGAGATCACCGGCGGAAACATTCTTGAATTCCTTATCCTGATACTTCATCAGCATCTGGATCGCAAATTCATCGACGTTTTCGGTGAGGTACAGCACCTCATAGCCCTTGTCGCGCACGAGCTCCGCTGCCGGCAGACCTGCGCAGCGCGTCACGGTTTCGCCTGCCGCGTAGTAGATATACTTCTGATCCTCGCGCATTCTGGTGACATATTCCGCCAGCGTCGTGAAGCCCTCTGCATCGTCGCAGCCGGAGCTGTGGAACATCAGCAGATCCTGTAAGAGCTCCTTGTTTGCGCCGAAGTTGTTGTAGACGCCGAATTTCAGCTGAATGCCGAACGCCTTCCAGAATTCGGTATACTTCTCGCGGTCGGTCTTGAGCAGCTTTGCAAGCTCGTTCTTGATCGACTTTTCCAGCGATTTTGCAATCAGCTTGAGCTGACGGTCATGCTGGAGCATCTCACGGGAAATATTCAGCGACAGATCCTCGGAATCGACCAGACCGCGCACGAAGCTGAAATGATCCGGCAGCAGATCCGCACACTTGTCCATGATCATGACGCCGCTTGCAAAGAGCTGCAGGCCCTTTTCGTAATCCTTCGTATAGAAGTCATACGGTGCCTTGGCCGGGATATACAGCAGGGAATTATACGTGACGGTACCCTCGCTGCGGTTGTGGATATGCAGCAGCGGCTCGGTATAGTCAAAGAACTTTTCGCGGTAGAAATTATTATAGTCCTCGTCGGTCAGTTCGTTCCGGTTCTTTTTCCACATCGGCGTCATGCTGTTGAGCGTTTCGACGTCGATGCTGGTTTCGTATTCGGTTTCGCTGCCCTCCTTCAGCTTCTCGCGGGTGATTTCCATGCGGATCGGGAAGCGGATGTAATCGGAATACTTCTTGATCAGCTGGCGGATGCGGAATTCTTCCAGGAACTCGGAATACTTTTCGTCATCGGTATCGTCCAGCAGCTCCAGCACGATTTCCGTGCCGACGTCGGATTTCTCGCAGGTATCGACCGTGTATCCCTCGACGCCCTCGGACTGCCACTCGTAGGCCGTATCGCTGCCGTAGGCCTTTGTGCGGACGGTCACGCGCTTTGCGACCATGAACGCCGAATAAAAGCCGACACCGAACTGACCGATGATGTCCGTGTTTTCGTCCAGGGTGTTTTCCGATTTGAACGCGCGGGAGCCGGAATGTGCAATGACGCCGAGGTTCTGCTCCAGCTCCTCTGCGGTCATGCCGATGCCGTTATCGGTGATGGTGAGGGTGCGCTTTTCCTTGTCCGGTGTGATTTCGATGTAAAAATCATCGCGGCTCTTGCCGACCTGATCGTCGGTCAGGGAGCGGAAATAGAGCTTGTCAATCGCGTCGGAGGCGTTGGAAATCAGCTCCCGGAGGAAAATCTCCTTGTGTGTATAAATCGAATGAATCATCAGATCCAGCATACGCTTGGATTCTGCCTGAAACTGTTTTTGTTCCATAAACGGTCACCTTTCTATCCAAAGAATTAGCACTCAACTATCCGGAGTGCTAATTCAAGTATACCACAAAAAATGGAAAATGCAAGTCACTTCACCGGATATTCACAGGACTTTCACAGGGCCATCACGCACGAACGGCTGCATATGCAGGGCGCAAACGTTCGTTCTGAACAACTTTTTTGCATGGCATTCTGTCATACAGACAACTTACGCAAGAAACGGGTAGCCATTCGCAAGAAATAACTTGTATATTTCCGGATTTATGATACAATCAAATTGCAGCCCGCAACAAACCACGAAACGGGCAATACTTTTACGAAAGCGAGGCAATGACCCGAATGACCAGAACCACCCTACAAAAGCTCGCGGCCGCTGCGGCAGCACTCTGTATGATGAGCGTCTGCACCGGATGCGGCAACACCGGCAGCAGCACGCCCTCTGCCGATACCCCCGAGCAGTCCTCCGAACCGCCGGCAGAGCCGCAGGTGTTCACCGAGAACATCACCGGCACGCAGGACGGCTATGACTATGAGCTGTGGAAGGATGAGGGCACGACGTCCTTCACGGTCGATCCGACCGGCGGCACCTTCTCCTGCGAGTGGAGCGACATCAACAATGCGCTGTTCCGCCGCGGCAAGAAGTATGACTGCACGATGACCTATCCGGAGCTCGGCAATATCACCGTTGATTACGGCGTGGACTATCAGCCGGTCGGCAACTCCTATATGTGCGTTTACGGCTGGACGAGAGAACCGCTGATCGAATACTATATCGTCGAATCCTGGGGCTCCTGGCGTCCGCCCGGGGCACCGTTTGCAATCGGCACCGTGACCGTGGACGGCGCGGTATACGATATTTATAAGACAACCCGTTACGAGCAGCCGTCCATCGACGACACCCAGACCTTTGACCAGTACTGGAGCGTCCGGCGCACAAAGCCGCAGGGCGACGGCACCAAGCTGGAGGGCACAATCTCCGTTTCCAAGCACTTTGACGCATGGAAGAAGTGCGGTCTGGAGCTCGGCAAAATGTACGAGGTTGCGCTGACGATTGAGGGCTATCAGTCGCAGGGCAAGGCCACGGTCTATAAGAATGATCTCAACGTCGGCGGCACCTATGCGGAAGCAACCGATATTGAGGTGACGGTTGATGAGGAAGCAATCGCAAAGCTGGCGAGCACCGAAACCGGTACGCCGGAGGATGTGGGCTTCTTTGAAACCAGCTTCGAGAACGGCACCGAGGGCTGGATCCCGCGCGGCGGCTCGATTGTCATGACGGACAGCGACAATGCTTCTGACGGTTCGCAGTCTTTGTTTGTCAGCGGCAGAACCGATTACTGGAACGGCGCGACGGTCATGCTCAGCAGCGATACGTATAAGGCGGGTGAGTCGTACCATTTCAAGGCGAAGGTCATGCAGAAGAGCGGTGAGGACATCACCATGAAGATGACGCTGCAATATGATCTGGACGGCGAAAAGTACGATCAGATTGCACTGGAGCCTGCACCGAACGGCGAGTGGATTACGCTGGAGAATCTGGCGTATATGATTCCGGAGGGTGCGGAGAATCTTCAGCTGTATGTGGAGTCTCCGGACAGCCTGACCGATTTCTACGTAGACGAGGTTTCCGGCGGCGAGCGCGCCGACGGGTAAGCGGGCGGTATCGGCTTCCGTTTCCTGCCTGTTCCGTATCTTTCAGGACGGAGCATCAATAGCCGGATAAAAAAGCGGCATCAGCTTACATTCAGCTGATGCCGCTTTGTTCTGTTGAATAAGGTATCGCTGCGCGATGATTCATAATGAGGGCTCTGCCCTCAAGCTCCTGCTGGGGATGTATCCCCAGACCCCATTTTGTATATAAATGACGCAGATACGAACTTATCATCAAAGTGGGATTCCAAAGGGTTACGACCCTTTGGCGGGGTTTGGGGCAGAGCCCCATTATAAATCCATCGGAGATACCTCTTTATCAACAAACTGAGCGGCATCAGCTTACATTTAGCTGATGCCGCTTTGTTCTGTTGAATAAGGTATCGCTGCGCGATGATTCATAATGAGGGCTCTGCCCTCAAGCTCCTGCTGGGGATGTATCCCCAGACCCTATTTTGTATATAAATGACGCAGATACGAACTTATCATCAAAGTGGGATTCCAAAGGGTTACGACCCTTTGGCAGGGTTTGGGGCAGAGCCCCATTATAAATCCATCGGAGATACCTCTTTCCCTCCGCATATCAACGGCGGTGCGCCTTTGCTGCTGCACCGCGGCAGCCGTCCCACGGCTTGTTGACGAACAGCTTGTTGCAGATCGCCAGCGCAAGACATGCATACACAACGCCGCTGATGAGTCCGCCCAGAATATCGGTCGGATAATGCACATACAGATACATGCGGGAGAACGCAATCAGCGCAGCCAGACACAGCGCCGGAATGCCCCACTTCCGGCTCCACATGCAAATGGAGGTCGCAGCGGCAAAGGATGCCTGCGTGTGTCCGGAGGGGAATGCGTAATCCGTCGGGGGCTTGACGAGCAGCTGCATGACCGTTCTGCCCTCCGGAATCACCGTTGCGCCGTCGCGGACGGAGATGCGGGAGGTCAGGTCTGTGACGGCGAGCCTTGCCAGCGGATTTCCGTTTTCCAGCCAGAACGGGCGCGGTCTTGCAATCACGTTTTTGAGAATCAGGTTGCCGCCGATGACACCGAACAGCAGTGCAAATGCACCCACATGCGCATATTTCCGTGTGCGCTTCGGAATGAACATCAGCAGGATGACGGCAATCCAGAAGATACCGCCGTCACCGAATTTTGTAATAATCGGCATGATGCGGTCCATGAGCGGAACACGGAACATATCCTGTATTCCGTTGAGAAATTCAAATTCCCAGTTCATTTTCAACGTCCTTTCAAAAGCAGAGTATGCATCTATTATAGCATATTATCCGGTAAATTTCAATGGGAGGAGTGCAAAAAAGCGATTGCTGTGTAAAATAGGGGCAAAAATGGAGCCGGGCACTGCCCGGTTATAGCATATTATCCGGTAAATTTCAATGGGCGATGTATGAATTATTTCTGAAGGCGGCCTGTCCCCGGAAATACGTAGGACAGCAGCGGCCCCGGTTTGTCGAAAAAGTGCTTCCGGCGGAGTTATAATGGGGGCGCTGCTCCCCCAACCCTCATTATCAATCCATCGGAGATACCTCTACATCACGATATATGCCAGCGCCAGCAGCAGCTTGCGGTCGGCCTTTTCCTCCCACAGCAGCCAGAGCAGTGCCAGCAGGAGCAGCGTTTCGCCGTCCGGGTGCCGCAGATGCTCCGCCAGACCGGAAAGCGCCTGCGGAATCTGCGGCGGGCGCTCTGCGGGCGCATGACTGTTTCCGCACATCCACCACATCGGTACGCCGTTTGCCATGCGCGCCTCCCCTCTCCCGTCAGGTTCCGCCGAACAGATCGTTCAGCATTCCGTTTTCCCGCAAAACGCCCGCCGCCGACCAGAGCCGGAGCATCCGCGCAGCCTGCTCCGCCCGTCTGGCACGTTCCGGCGACAGATGCGGTTTCAGCGCCAGTACCAGCGCGGCGGTTTCGTCCTGCTGCACCTGCGTGAGCGCCTGCCCGACCGCCAGCAGTCTGGTCAGATCCGGCAGCGGGCTCTCCCCGGAATCGGGCTCCGGCGCTGCCTGCGGATTCTCCGGCGGCGGATCGTCGTGCAGCATTTCTGCAAGCTCCCTCAGATCGCGCATGCTCTCCGGATCGGAAAGCAGCGACTGGAGCTTCTTTGTCAGATCGTCCACGGGCTGCGCCTCCCCTCCCGACTGCGGCCGTCAGCCGGTCAGCTTTTCGTAGAGCGCTTTTGCCTGGCGGCTGCTCATAATCTGATCCAGCTTTTTCGGATCTGCGAGCACCTGCCTGAATTTTGCAGCGCTCTTTTCGTCCATGCCCGCAAGCGCGCGGTCAAATTTCCCGGCTTCGAGTTCCTGCCGGAGCTGCTCGGGGGACATCCCCAGCTTGCTCCCGACGGTTTGCAGCAGCGCTGTCAGCTGCGCACTGTTCTTCGGTTTTTCCATCGGCGGCTCCTTTCAGTGATACGGTTGACACTGTTTTATTTCTATGCTATAATAGAACAAAACAGAACAAAGGGGCGTTTTTTCATGCAGATACTGGTGATTTCCGATACGCACGGGCGGTATGACGTTCTGCGGCATGTGCTGCTGACGCATCCGCATGCGGATCTGATTGTCCACTGCGGCGACGGTGAATACGAAACTGAGCGCTTCCTCGCGGAGCATCCGGAGTATGCGCCGAAATTATTGCAGGTGCGCGGAAACTGTGACCATGATCCGATGATCCCGCTTGCCCGGACGATTCCGCTGCCCTACGGGCACAAGGCGCTTGCTGTTCACGGACACCGGTATGTATCCGGCGATTTCCCGCAGAACCTGATTGATACCGCAAAGCAGGACGGCGCAGATCTGGTGCTGTTCGGGCATCTGCATGTGCGCATGGACCGGTATACGGACGGGATTCACCTGTTTAATCCCGGCAGTGCCGCGCAGCCCCGCGACCAGTTTTCGCCGTCGTACGGGCTGGTGGATATCATGGAATCGGGGATTCTCACCTCGCACGGGGAACTGAAACGCACCCCCGCCCCCTTTGATGATATGTTTTCGTTCTGAATAATGTGCAAAGAGGTATCGCTGCGCGATGATTTATAATGGGCTCCACCCAAACCCGCCAAAGGGTCAGTGACCCTTTGGAATCCCGCGATATAGAAAAAACGCAGCAAATGCATTGCTTTCACTATAATTGGATTTTTACGGGCTAGCAGCCCTTAAGCGGGGTATGGGGCGGAGCCCCATTTCCGCTCCATCGGAGATACCGCAAAAACAAAGGCACCGGCTGAATCGGCCGGTGCCTTTTGCATCCCTGTATTTAACGCTGCCTGTTCCGTGATCAGAACAGAATATCCTTGAAGCAGACCTGCGGGCAGTTGTTGTCGAAATCCCAGGTGTGGTATGCATCGCCGTGACAGAACTTCTGCTCGCTGCAATTCCGGCATTTTTCGCAGTCCTGGCTGAGGTCGCGCCGGAAAATTTTGAATCCGTTTTCCCAGACGTCCTTGAAATTATCCTTCAGGATATTGCCCTGAATGAACTCGGGACGGCGCTCGATGTCCAGACATGCGGTGATGTCGCCGTTGACCATGATGCTTGCGGTATACAGTCCTGCGGTGCAGAGAAAATACCAATCTCTGACCTCGCGCTCGTACTCCATGCCGAGGTAGTGGCTGCATCCGTAGCAGACCGGCTCACCGGCAATGCGCTTGTTCCGGATGAACTCGAACAGATACTGATAGTCCTCCTTGGTCAGCAGCAGCTCGGGGTGCAGCTTGGCTCTGCCGATCGGATCCATATTGACCACGCGCCACGAATCAATCTCCACATTCTTGAGAATATCGTAGAGCGCGTCCAGCTCCCTGATGCTCTTGTGCGAGCAGACCGTCGTGACCTGCACTGCCTGAAATCCGCCGACACGCAGCAGATTCATGACGCCGTCCATGGCCTTTTTCCAGCCGCCCGGCGTTCTGCGGAACGCATCATGCGTTTCCGGCAGGCCGTCCAGACTGATCGAGATCGTGCCCATGCCGACCTCTTTCAGCTTTTTGGCGACCTCCTCGGTGATGAGCGTGCCGTTGCTCGTCATACCCCATTTGAAGCCGAGTTCATGCGCAAAGCCCATGATTTCAAAGAACTCCTTGCGCAGCAGCGGCTCGCCGCCGGTGATGCAGAGCATATAGCCGTCGGTACCCATGTCCTTTTTGAGCTGCGTCAGAAATTCCTTGTACTGCTCCAGCGAAAGCTCGTCGGAGGGGACGTCGCCCGCGCTGCTGCCGCAGTGCAGACATCGTTCGTTGCAGCGGAGCGTCAGCTCAAGAAACAGATTCTTGAGCTGCGGCATCGCTTTCAGACCTTCGCGGTAGACCGCAAGGCGCTTCATACTGTCTTCTTTCATTGCCGGATTGAGCATAATTTTTCTCCTGTGATATGAATTTTAGGATACGGAGTTTCCGTCCGCTTCACCGACGGTTTCCGTTTTG
Organism: Oscillospiraceae bacterium; assembly: GCA_016281125.1. Lineage (GTDB taxonomy): Bacteria > Bacillota > Clostridia > Oscillospirales > Ruminococcaceae > Firm-04. Next base: position 27,310 of record JAEEIA010000020.1, read on the forward strand.
GTTGTTTTCTCGTTCTGTCTTTTATTCTCACTGAGAGCGGAAAAGACAGACTCCATCTCCGCCGTGTCCCGGATCAGATCCCAGTCGCCGGTACGGGGCGGGCCGTACAGTGCGACGGCGCCGGTATCGGTAAACGGGAGCAGACCGGTGATCAGCCCCTCTGTTTCGCGCGTGCTGCGCGTATGCATGGTGCGGCGCGTTGCGATTGTGGTGCCGTCCGGAACGGTTGTGCCCGGCACGGTCGTGGTTACGGCGGGTTCCTGCTTCGGGATGCCGAGCCGTTCCTCTATGAAGATGCGCACATCCTCTTTGTCCAGGACGCCGTCCAAATTGACGTCTGCCAGGTGCGCAGCGTACGAATTCTGCGGATCCATGCCCTCAAGGACAGCGTTCTTGATGTACGAAAGGTCACGGGCATCCGCTCTTCCGTCCCAGTTTGTATCACCCGCGAATGCGACGGGCGGCGGGCCGTACACCGGCACCGGAACGGTATTCGTTGTTTCGGTATAGGTTGTGCCTTTGGCCGTTTGCGTCCTTCCGGTTCTTCTGGTTCGCACGGTCGTTTCTTCCGGCGGTTCCGTCGTAAACATGGACGGCGGGCCGTAGACCACGGCCATGCCGGTTTCAATTTCTGCAATCGGATCGTCAAGTGCCCGCACGGGCTGCTGCATCCGGGACTGCGCCGAGCTGCCGAGTGCGGTCGCAAAGATCGCAGCCGTCAGGAGCGTCTGCGCTGTTTTCTTCATAAGAGCATCTCCTTTTCTGCCGTGAAACCGCACCGTTGCGGTGCTCAGAAATCAGACGGTTTCTGCCGGAGCCTCCTGCTTATTGCAGCATGGAGGGCGGGCCGTAAAGCACAACCGGAATATCCGTATCCCGCGTGGTTTCAGGCGGCGCTGTCATTTCGCTGATCGTGGTGACAGGCGGCGGGCCGTAGATCGGAAATGTGACCACCGTTGTTGTGGTGAGGAGCGTGGTCATATCTGCGGAAGTCGTGACGGCAGGCGTTGTTGTGACTGCCTCCTCCTTCTTCGGAATGCCGAGCGTTTCCTCCATGAAGACGCGGACATCCTCTTTGTCCACATCGCCGTCATGATTGACGTCTGCCATGTCATACCAGCCGTCGAACTGATCTCTGCCTGCCATTGCAGCGCGCTTGATGAGCGTCAGATCGCGGGCATCTGCGATTGCGTCCCAGTTCATATCGCCCGAAAAAGCGGTGCGCGGCGGGCCGTAGGCCGGCTCCGGAATGAGATCCGTGGTAACCGGAACCTCCGGCCAGTCAGGATATGCCGGAATACTTGCAACAAACTGGTTTGTTGTGGTATAGGTTGTTGTGTCTGTGGTTTCCTCTGATGTCGGCTGCGTCGGCGGCGGGCCGTAAACCCCCGCGTAATTTGTCTGAAGATCAACGATCGGATCGTTTGCTGCCTGAACGGGCTGCCGCATCTGCGACTGCGCCGAGCTTCCGAGCGCCGTTGCAAAGATCGCAGCTGTCAGGATGGTTTGCGCTGTTCTTTTCATCAAATGTTCGTCCTTTCCCTCAGAATCTCCGTGCTGCGGCAGGTTCCGTTAATCCATCATCGGAGGCGGGCCGTAAAGGAGCATGACCGTTGTTTCCGTTGTGGTTTCCAGGCTGCTGACAATGTCGGGATCCTCATCCGGGCTTGTGGTGACGGTCGTGGTCGTGACGGGTTCTTCTTTCTTCGGGATGCCGAGCGTTTCCTCCATGAAGATGCGGACATCCTCCTTGTCCACTTCGCCGTCATGGTTGACGTCAGCGATGTTCCGCTCCATGTAACCGGTGTTTCTCGCGGGGTTCAGTGCCAGCTGCTTGATGAGCGAAAGGTCGCGTGCGTCGGTGACATTGTCCATGTTGACGTCACCCGTCGGATAGAAGACCCACGGCGGGCCGTAAAGTACCACGGGCGTTGTCTGATACGGATCGTCATCCGGCCGCATGGTCGTTGTCTGATACGGCTCGTCATCCGGTCTGGTGCCGGTCGCAATTCTGTTGCTGTCCGTCAGATAAACAGCCGTTCTGAGGACTGAGCCGTTTGCAAAATCCGAGAGCGAATCGCCCGAAACGGGTGCTTCGCTGCGGCCGCCGTAAAGCGCGAAGGTGTAGTTTTCCGGCATATTTTTGATCCGGATGCCGTAGGTGATACTGCCGAATGCATCCCACCGTTCAAATTCGTATTTCAGCTTTGAGATTGCGACCTTCGTTTTTTCGGAGGTGTTCCATGTCAAAATAACCTCGCCGGTCTGCTTGTTGAAGAATTCGCATTCCAGACCCGGCACATTCTCATTGGTGTCGATGTCCAGCACGGAAAGCTGAAGACTGTATGTGCCGGTCAGCGGGAGCTCCGAAAGATCGAGTGCGGTGGTCGTCGTTCCTGCTTCCTCATCGACGGTGGTCGTTTGGGTGGTCGCGGTTTTCTGCCGCTCCTCCTCAAGGCTGGAGAGTACCCACGGCGGGCCGTAAAGCGGCGGTACGGTCGTGGTGGTCAGGGAAGTGGTCGTGTCCGCATTCCTGGCTGCCGCATAGGCCACTCCTGTGCTTGCATTGGCTGCCGAATTGCCGAGTGCCGTTGCGAACATCGCGGCGGTCAGCAGCGTCTGCGCTGTCTTTTTCATGTTCAGATCATCCTTTCCGTCTTTTTGCTCCCGCGCCTGAAAGCGGGAGCGTATGTGATTCTGCGCCCTGGCCGCGGGCGCGCGGATTTACCCGTTTGCCTGAATTTTCAGCGTCAGGCGGCGCTTTCTGTGTCGGTTACGGTTCTTCCTCCGGTTCGGTCGGATCGTTTTCCTGATATTCCCGGTCGAATGCCTCGGCGAGTAAGTCGATCTGCTCGACGGTGTACTCCGGGTCTTCGATATCCTGCCGCGGTTCAAACTGTGCGCCGGATATACAGGTTCCGGTCGTCATATTGTATTCAACGATGCCTTTGTCAAAAAACGTAATATTCCCCTGCTCGTCAGCGGAGCATGTCTGATAGGAATACTCGAATGCAAAGCGGTCGGGCAGCGCCGATTCTTCATCGGCGGCCGTATCCTCCCAGATCCGTTCAAATGTGATCAGCGCTTTTCTGACAACGCCGGTATTGTTTGGCAGTTCTGCGAAATGATCCAGCCGGATCTGCACGGGGTCGCCCGGCATCAGGGATACATAGTCTTTTTCCGTCCATTCCGAGGAATCCGTTTTGACCGTGACACTGTAAGGAACAGTAAGCTGCTTGTTCAGCTCGTATACCCGTTTCATTTTTTCATCCCGGCTCAGTTTTTCTGCTTCTGCGGGATCATACGCAACCGGATACACAAACAAGTTGAAAGTAGTCGGGAGCTCTGCGCCGGTCATGCGGTTCAGCATTGCACGGACATCCGCCTTTGAGAACTTCTGGTCGTTATTGAAATCCTTCACGCCGCTGTAATCGGCTTGGCCGAAGGCGAGATGCCGGAGCTGCATGACGTCCGCATCATCACGGGAAAACATCAGTTCCCGCTTCATCAGTGTCACGTCACGCGCATCCAGAATGTTGTTCTTGTCCAGATCGCCGACCTTGTCCATGACCGGCGGCGGGCCGTAAAGCACCATGGCGACCTGCTGATCCGCCGGGGAGAATGCCGCTTCAGCGGAATTTCCGCCGACGGCCGTGCTGATTGCCGCCGCAAACAGTGCAGCGGTCAGGCGTGTCTGTTTTGAATGCTTCATAATATGTCACCCTTTCGTTCGGGATATGTCATTCCGGGAGATTCTGTTCCGGTGTCAGGCATTCATGCATCCGGAATTCTCCGGTGTTGACGTCCCATTCAATCAGGAGCTTGTCAAAATACTCTTCTTGCCCGTCCGCATAGCGGGTATAGGTCGGGAAGCTGCTGTGGTATTCGCAGAGCGACATCATCGGTGCAGGCAGTCCGTCATCCGAATCCTCGCTGTCCCCGCTGATGACCGCCGTCAGAGGCTGATCCTCAAAGGGCATGGACAGCGTGATTTCCGTCCGGTGCTGACACACCGCGCCGGTTTCATCCGCGCCGTCATCAAAGAATGTATTGGGCGCAAAGCCGTCCGGCACCTTCATCCGATAGATCCTTTCCAGCGCGGAGCCCCAGAACGGTTGCTCTCCGCTTTCCAGGTCATAGGGCAGGAGCTTCTTATTCTGCTGTTCCGGCGTGAGAGAATAAACAAATTCAGGCGCAGGGGCATCGTTCCGGTCAAGATAGTTTTCGATCCGCCTGAGCCGGAGATTTGCCTCCTCTGTCAGTCTGAACCGTTCTTCCATGACCTCCGGCACTGCATCTGAGAAATACGGAACCGGTCTGAAATACAGTGTGAAGCTGACGGGACGTTTGTTTTCTGCATCGGCCTCGCCGGTCAGATGCTGCATCAGAGCGCGGGCGTCCGCGCCGTCGTCGTCCGTGTCAAAGAGGAAATCGGCTGTATAGGAGTAGTTTTCCGCGCCTTTCAGAAGCCGCTGCTTGATCAGCGACAGATCGCGGGCATCGAGCACCTTGTCACCGTTGAGATCGCCGCTGACGGGCTTTTCAAAATCCGGGCCCGGGCCGTAAAGAATCTGCATGGTTCTCTGATCGGTCGCGGCCAGATAGACGGATGCATCCACAGGGACGGTTCCGCCCGCGGAAATGCCGAGTGCCGCCGCGAATACCGCAGCGGTCATGGCTGTCTTTGCGTCCTTTTTCATCTGATTGTCCTCCCCTGATTCTGTCGGAGTGAAGCCGCTGCCGAATGCATCGGGCTTCACATAGCTATACACTTTAATTATAACAGATTCCAAGCGGAATGTCAAGCCGGTTTCAAGAACGAACGTGATTTTTATGCAACATTATCAATGCGTCGGCTCTTGACGAACCACTCTGAATTGTGTATAATGAAAACAACTCCGGTTCTGTGCGGGAAACAGGGCGCCTCCGGCATCCGTTCTGCCGTGAAGGGGTACGGCATGCGGCGCCTGCAAGCGGAATGCTCCGCACAGAAAAGCGGAATCCCGCAGGGAAGCCTGACAGCGGATGCTGTACACGGGAAAGACCGGTGACGCACGGCTGCTGCTCCGCACACCGGATTGACAGGATACTGCCGTCTGCCGGGGACAGGAGTCAGTTTTACGGGAGCGCCGGTGTGTGACCGGGGCTGCATTGACTCCGAACAGGCGGCGGCCTGATGGATCCGGATGCTGCGGGAGTGGCTGCACATGATCGCAGCGGTCTTGCTGGCTCCTGCGGGAGATGCTTTTTTCGCGGCGGATTTGCCGCATCATTCAGTTCCGTCAGCCCTTTATCGGCAGACGGTCAGCCGTGTCTGCCGCTTCGGATGTGTACGGGCATCCGGTCTTTGGCAGACGGCGTTTTCTATGCATGTGGGATCAGCCGGGGGGACTTTTCCGCAATGCACAGGCTGTTCGGATTCGGTGCGGTCATCATGCCGGGAGCACAAACCGGTGTCCGGCCGCGTCTGATCTGAACATTCCCAGGTTCATCTTATCACAGGATTACGTAAAAATCAAGCAGTTCCGCACATCTTTGGAAACAGTCACAATCTGCACCGGAAAAGTTTGGACGAAATTCCATGTAACCTTTTTCGCGTTTTCGAGTATCAGAGCAAGATCGGCGCGTTTTGCGGCAGATGACCGGCGGAACAGAGAAACGGAGGGCGGCGCATGACAGTCTGGAATCCGTGGCACGGATGCAAAAAGCTGAGCGCAGGCTGCGCAAACTGTTATATGTACCGCCGGGATGCTTCGGTCGGTCGGGACAGCACGATTGTTGCAAAAACGGCGGGCTTCCGTCTGCCGGTGCAGCGAAAGCGGGACGGCTCCTATAAGCTGAACGATCCGGAAACCGTTTTTGCCTGCATGACCTCCGATTTCTTTCTGGAGGACGCCGATGCATGGCGCCCGGAGGCATGGGCGATGATCCGCGAGCGCAGCGATCTGCATTTCACAATCATCACCAAGCGGATTTCCCGCTTCACGGTCGGACTGCCGGAGGACTGGGGCAGCGGCTGGCCGCATGTGACGGTCTGTGTGACCTGCGAAAACCAGCAGGCGGCGGACAGCCGGATACCGTTGCTGCTCTCTCTGCCGATTGTACACCGGCATATTATTCATGAGCCGATGCTGGAGGCGGTTGACATTGCGCAATATCTGCAAAGCGGCCTGATCGGGCATGTCAGCTGCGGCGGCGAATCCGGAGAGAACGCCCGCCTCTGCCGCTACGAATGGATCTTATCGGCGCGCGAGCAGTGTATGCGCTGCGGCGTACCGTTCACCTTCCGGCAGACCGGCGCGCGCTTTGAAAAGGACGGAAAAATCTACCGGATTCCGCGTGCGCTGCAATTATCGCAGGCGAAGAAGGCCGGAATTAACACGGGAGGTGCCGTTTGAATTACGGAAAAACGATCCGAGCCTGCTTTGTCGGGTATATTGTGCAGGCTATCGTCAACAATTTTCTGCCGCTGCTCTTTCTGACGCTTCAGCGGCAGTACGGCATTCCGCTCGGGCAGATCACGGCGCTGATTACGGTGAATTTCGCGGTGCAGCTGACGGTCGATCTGCTGTCTGCATTCTGGCTCGACCGCATCGGATACCGCCGCGGGATTGCTGCGGCGCATGTGTTCTCTGCGGCGGGACTGCTTCTGCTGCCGGTGCTGCCGGAGCTTCTGCCGCCGTTTCCGGGTATTCTTGCCGCGGTGGTGCTGTATGCCGTCGGCGGCGGTCTGCTGGAGGTGCTGGTCAGCCCGATCATGGAGAGATGCCCGACGGAGAACAAGGAAACCGCAATGAGCCTGCTGCATTCGTTCTATTGCTGGGGGCAGGTCGGCGTGGTGCTGGGCTCGACGCTGTTTTTCCGGTTCGCAGGGATCGGAAGCTGGAAGCTGCTCGCCGTGCTCTGGGCGGTGATTCCGGTCTGCAACGGCTTTTTCTTCCGCAGCGTGCCGATCGCGCCGCCGGTCGCACCGGATGAGGCACAGATCCGTCCGCGGGCGCTTTTGAAAAATAAGCTGTTTCTGCTGTTCCTGCTGATGATGGTCTGTGCGGGCGCGGCAGAGCTTTCGGTCAGTCAGTGGGCGTCCTTTCTGGCAGAGCAGGCGCTGCATATCAGCAAGACGGCCGGTGATCTGGCCGGGCCGATGATGTTCGGCGTGCTGATGGGTTCCGCAAGGATGTTTTACGGGAAATACGGCGCAAAAATCCCGCTGGAGCGCTTCATGACCGGCAGCGCGGTGCTCTGCATCATATCTTATCTGATGATTGCGCTGTCGCCGGTGCCTGCGGTCAGTCTGGCGGGCTGCGCGCTCTGCGGGCTGTCCGTCGGGATTATGTGGCCGGGGACATTCAGCATGGCTTCTGCCTCGCTGCGGCGCGGCGGCACGCTGATGTTCTCGCTGCTGGCGCTCGGCGGCGACGTCGGATGCGGCGGCGGCCCGACGCTGGCCGGTGCGGCTGCGGGAACCGGCAGTATCCGGACGGGGATTCTGGCCGCTGCGGTTTTCCCCGCCGGGCTGATTCTGTGTATGTTTCTGTTGAAACGTGAAAGGAGCAGATTATGAACGATATCAATGTGTATCAGCAGTATTTTGCGGCAAAATGCGTATATAACGGTGTGGAACGCAGGGGCGCGGCGGTGTCGCTGACTGCGGCCTCGGGTGAGGGGCAGATCCGCTATACGGTGCAGGTGTCGTTTTTCCCGCACCGGGATGCAGAGGATTTCGGCATCAGCTATGACGCGGCCGCGGAAAAGGTGCTCTATGAAGCAAAGGGCAGACGCTCCAAAAAGCGCGAGCAGGCGCTCATGGAAACGCTGCGGGCAGAAGCGGATGCCCTTGCCGGAACGCTGGACGGCAGCATCTTCTGGGAGCAGCCGCTGATCGAAGCGCGGCTGGGATAAGCGGATTCTGAAACGAATATTTATAATTGCGGCGAAATCCGCAGAAGCCCGCTTTTTTCGCTGAAATCCGATTGACAAGCACGCGGCCGCTGTGGTATAATCAAAATATATATTGTATACTGCCGCCGCCGGGAGATGCGTCATGCGGAACGGCGGCGGTGAAACGGGAGGAAACTGCCATGAAACAGGTTCCGTCGCGGCTGCGTGTGCCGCTGTATCTCGCGGGCGCCGCAGTCATTGCGCTGCTCGGCGGCCTGCTGCTGCTCTGGGCAGTCGGCCATGCGGATTTCTCATTCAATCACGGCAGGAACGAGAGCTCGGTCTATGCGGATATATACTTTATCATGGTGCCGGTGCTCTGCATCGTCTGCGCATTTGCAGACCGTTCCCTCTATCCGGAATGGTATAAGAGCCGAGCCGTACACTGGCGGCTGCTACGTGGATTTGCCGTCATGCTGACGGTGCTGATCTGCTATTTTGCAGGCGGCTATATCGCGGTGATGCTGAAAGGATAATCATAAAGGAAGGCGTCTGGAAAATGAAAAAAACGTTTTCTCTGTGCCTGAGGCTGGTGTGCTGGCTGCTGACAGCCGCTCTGCTGATTGGCGGATATGTTTTCGTTTGTTCCAATCTGTACCGCAACAACGTAATAAATACAATGGAACTGCTCCGGAAAAGCGTGGAAACAACGGCCTTCCCGGATGAAACGCGCGGCATGCTCGGCATTGTATTGGATACGAGCGGCTTGATTCGTTCGTGGTCACAGTCGCATCTGGAACTGTCATCCGCGGATTCCAGGGAACTGATGACGATGGTTGCAGAACAGGCGAAGGATGGCCTTCCGGACAGTGATGTATTCGATTACATATATTATAAGGATGTCAAATACCGCTTGCTGAGAAGGCCGCTTGCATCCGGCTGCGAGATTGCAGTTGCGGAATGCAGTGCGGAGCAGGCAATGGGCGGGAAGATACAGTATGGCGGATATGCGCTGATCGCGGCAAATCTGCTGTTGCTGCCGGTGTTTCTGCTCCTGCGGAGGCGGAAGCCGCCGGCTGCGGAACCGGACAACGATACAAATAAAGAGGGGTGAGCACATATGCAGCGGAGATTCCGCCTGCGCTTTATGGTCATCAGTTGGCTTCTGCTGATGCTTCTGCTGATTGCAGCCTGTGTGGGAATCAGTGCGTACATGTACCAGTCCTCGGTCAATGATACGGAAAAGGCACTTCAGGCTTCCGTGGAAACTTTGAATTTCCCGGATCCGACGCGCGGCATGGTCGGCGTCATGACGGATGACCACGGGATCCCGCGCATGTGGGCAAGCTCGCATATGAATGTGACAGAGCACACGCTGACGATGATGGTCAAGCAGATTGAACCGAAGGGCAAAAAGAAAACCGGCACTTTTTATTATGAGGATGTCAAATACCGCTATCTGTCCGTGCCGGATACGCTCGGCGCCCGTACGGGCATTGCGGAGTGCTCCGGAGAGCAGGAGCTGATGAAAACGCTGAAGCGAAACTGCATGATTATCTCGCTGCTCGGCATGCTGCTGCTGGTGCCGGTCTGCGCGATGCTGACAAAGTGGGTCAGCAAGCCGATGGAGGCCGCATGGGATAAACAGAAAAGCTTTGTGTCTGACGCGACGCATGAGCTGAAAACGCCGCTGACTGTCATTGCGACGAATACAGAGGCGGTGCTTGCGAATCCGGATGCAACAATCGGCAGCCAGGAGCGCTGGCTGGACAGCATTCACGGCGAAACCTCGCGCATGTCAGGGCTGGTCACGAACCTGCTGTTTCTGGCGAAGATTGACGCCGGGGAGATCCATCTGGCGGCGGAGCAGATTCCGATCACGGAGCGGCTGGAAGAAATGTGCATGGAGCGCGAGAGCGAATTCTTTGAGGCCGGGCGCGTGTTTGAATACGACATGACGCCGGATCTGCAATATTACGGCGACTGGAAGCTGATCCGGAAGATGACGGAGGAACTGCTTTCCAACGCGCGGATGTATACGCCGGAGGGCGGAACGATCCGCATGATCGTCAACCGCGACCGGAAGCAGCGGCTGCGTATGGTGATGTCAAACAGCGGCGGCGAGCTGAAGCCGGAGGAGCTGGAGAAGCTCTTTGACAGGTTCTACCGCGCCGATCCGTCCCGTGCGCGGGAAACCGGCGGGTACGGCCTCGGACTCTGCGTGGCCAAGAGCATCGCAGAGCTGCATAACGGCACGATTACAGCGGAGAGCCAGAACGGAATTAACGTGTTTACGGTGATTTTAGGCGAAACGGAACGGAAAGACAGCAAAAGCGACAAAAAAGAGTGAAAATATGCCCCTCGGTTTTACGCTCCGAGGGGTTGACTTTTCTGCCGATATGTGGTATTATATACAAGTCGCCGCAAGACAGCGACAAAATCTCCGAAAAAAGTCGCCCGAAGGGGTTGACAAAATGCCGGAGATGTGATATAATAAGGAGGTCGCCTCAGAAAGATCTGAGCACGGCAACCTGATTCACGGCACCTTGAAAATTGAACAATGCAACCAAAGAGGAACCCTTGAAGATTCCGTATTTACTGAGGAAACGAGGTAGATACAACGTCGAGGCGCGACGGTAAAGAGCGCAAAGAAGTAATTGCGAGTGATCGTAATGACTAGGATTTAATGATCTTACTTTTGAAAAAAGAGTGAGATGATTATATACAAACTTTTTTAAGAGTTTGATCCTGGCTCAGGACGAACGCTGGCGGCACGCTTAACACATGCAAGTCGAACGGAGTTAGATTGGAGCTTGCTTTGATCTAACTTAGTGGCGGACGGGTGAGTA
>JAEEIA010000021.1 GCA_016281125.1 Oscillospiraceae bacterium
ACACGACGGTCAGATTCCCGGTGTCAAGAAGGCTAGCTGGTAAACCGGACGATAGAAAAGGAGGTCATTTGGTATGCAAATTTCCGATACCATTGCGGATCTGTTGACCAGAATCCGTAACGCTGCTACCGCAAAGCACGCAACCGTTGACGTTCCTGCTTCCAACGTGAAGAAAGCCATCACCCAGATCCTGACCGACGAGGGCTATGTCAAGAGCTTTCAGATCATCGACGATGGCAAGCAGGGCATCATCCGCATCACCCTGAAATACGACGATAACAGAACTTCCGTGATCAGCGGCCTGCGCCGCATCTCCAAGCCGGGTCTGAGAATTTACAGCTCCTGCGCGGATATGCCGAAGGTTCGCAAGGGCCTCGGTATCGTTATCGTGTCCACTTCCAAGGGCATCATGACCGACAAGAAGGCCAGAGAGCTGAATGTCGGCGGCGAGGTTCTCGCTTACGTTTGGTAATATAAAGGAGGAAACGCATTATGTCAAGAATCGGAAGAATGCCGATCGCGATTCCTGCCGGCGTCACCGTTACGGTTGACGATACCAATCTGGTCACTGTCAAGGGACCGAAGGGCGAGAATAGCTATCGCGCAAACGCTGCTATGCAGGTTAAGGTTGAGGACGGCAACGTCACCGTTACCCGCCCCAACGACAATAAGGAGAACCGCGCACTGCACGGTCTCACCAGAACGCTCATCGCAAACATGATCTTCGGTGTCAACACCGGCTTCAGCAAGACGCTCGTTATCGAAGGCGTCGGCTACCGTGCCAAGAAGGACGGCAAGAAGCTCGTCATGAACCTCGGCTACTCGCATGAGGTCGTGATGCCTGAGATCGACGGCATTACCGTGGATGTGCCGAATGCAAACACGATAGTTGTCAACGGTTATGACTAGCAGAAGGTCGGCCAGTTTGCAGCAGAAGTCCGTGAAAAGCGTCCGCCGGAGCCTTATAAGGGCAAGGGCATCCGCTACGACGGCGAGCACATCATCCGTAAGGAAGGTAAGGCCGGTAAGGGCAAGAAGTAAGGAGAAAGGTGCATTGTTATGGTAAAGAAAATTGACAGCAACAAAGCCCGTCTCAAGAGACACCGCAGAGTTCGTGCGAAGATCTCCGGTACCGCTGCTCGTCCGAGACTGAGCGTTTACCGCTCCACCAAGCACATCTATGCACAGCTCATTGATGACGTCGCAGGCGTGACGCTCGCAGCCGCATCCAGCCAGGATAAGGGCTTCGAGGGCAACGGCGGCAACAAGGAGGGTGCGCGCCTCGTCGGTGCAGCCATCGCAAAGAAGGCTGCTGACAAGGGCATTTCCGAAGTTGTATTCGACCGCGGCGGTTATCTCTACCACGGCAGAGTGCAGGAGCTTGCAGACGGCGCCCGTGAAAATGGGCTGAAGTTCTAATAAAGGAGGGACTTTGATTGGCACTGATTGATGCAACAAACATGGAGCTGATGGAAAGAGTCGTTTCCATTAACCGTGTCAGCAAGACCGTTAAGGGCGGCCGTATCATGAAGTTCTCGGCACTCGTTGTTGTCGGAAACGGAAACGGTATCGTCGGCTTCGGTCTGGGCAAGTCCGGCGAAGTTCCGGATGCGATCCGCAAGGGCATTGAGGATGCGAAGAAGAATCTCGTTCGCATCAGCCTCCGCGGCACCACGATCCCCCACGAGGTCATCGGCAAGTTCGGCGCAGGCCGCGTGCTGATGATGCCCGCTGCTCCCGGTACCGGCGTGATCGCCGGCGGCCCGGTCCGTGCGGTCATCGAAATGGCCGGTATTCAGGACATCCGTACCAAGAGCCAGCGTTCCAATAACCCGTGCAACGTCGTTCGTGCAACGATCGCAGGCCTCTGCGAGTGCACCGACGCCAAGAGCGTTGCAGCAAAGCGCGGCAAGACCACTGCCGAGATCTTCGGCAAATAATCGAGTTAGGAGTGAGCGAAAATGGCTAAGAAAGTAGAGCTTGTAAAGAGCCTGATCGGCAGAAAGCAGGATCAGATCGCAACTGCTCATTCGCTCGGCCTCCGCAAGATCGGTGATGCTACCACGCAGCCTGATAACGCGGCGACTGAGGGCAAGATCAATAAAATCATCCACCTCGTAAAGGTGACGGAAGCTTAACGGCAAGGAGGTGCGATCCATTGAAGCTTCATGAATTAACACCCGCAGCAGATTCCAACCGTCCCGTCAAGCGTATCGGCAGAGGCCACGGCTCCGGCAACGGCAAGACCGCAGGCAAGGGCCACAAGGGCCAGAATGCACGTTCCGGCGGCGGCGTCAGAATCGGCTTTGAAGGCGGCCAGATGCCGCTTGCAAGACGTATCCCGAAGCGCGGCTTCCACAATCATTTCGCAACACGCTATGCAACTGTGAATGTCGGCGATCTCAACAGCTTTGTTGAGGGTACTGTCGTAAACGAAGAACTGCTCAAGGCTGCCGGCCTGATTTCCAAGGTCGAAAACGGCGGCATCAAGATCCTCGGCGAGGGCGACCTGAATGTCAAGCTGACTGTTCAGGCTGCGAAATTCTCTGCTTCCGCAGCAGAAAAAATTGAAAAGGCAGGCGGGAAGGCTGAGGTGATGTAACGTGTTCAAAACACTGAAGACAGCCTGGGGTATCCCGGAAATCCGAAAGAAGATTTTGTTCACACTGTTCATCATCGCTGTGTTCCGCCTCGGATGCGTTCTGACGGTTCCGTTCCTCAATACGGAAATCGTCACGTCCTGGATGCAGGAAAAGGCCAGCAACGGTAACTTCCTGGAATACCTTGACATCCTCTCCGGCGGCGCGCTTTCCAAGGCAACGATGTTCTGCCTCGGTGTTACACCGTACATCAATGCCAGCATCATTATTCAGCTTCTGACTTATGCTCTCCCGCCGCTGGAACGACTCCAGCAGGAGGGTGAGGACGGACGCAAAAAGCTCAATACGATCACCTCGTATGTCGCGCTCGGTCTGTCCGCCTTCATGGCAGTTGCATATTATCTGACGCTGAAGAACATGAAACAGGACGGCGTTTCCGCTGTCACCTATACGGCCGGTGCTGAGGGCATCTTCACGATGTTCGTCATCATCCTTTCCTTTATGGCCGGTTCCACGCTCGTCATCTGGATGGGCAATCGCATCAATGAAAAGGGTATCGGCAACGGTGTTTCTATGATCCTCTTTGCTGGTATTGTTGCGAGAATCCCGACCGATTTAGGTCAGCTCGCAAGCCTGATCAGCACCAAACAGGGTGCAAACGAGAACTTTATCAAGGTTGTGCTCTATCTGCTGATCTTCGTCGCAATGGTCGTCGGCATCGTCTTTATGAACGAAGCCGAGCGCCGCATTCCTGTTCAGTACGCAAAGCGCGTCGTGGGCAGAAAGCAGTACGGCGGTCAGAGCACGCACATTCCGATCAAGGTTTGCATGTCCGGCGTTATGCCGATCATCTTCGCAATGAGCTTTATGTCTTTGCCGTCGATGTTTGCAATGTTCTGGCAGCCGGTCGAATCCATCACGGAGGACACCACCTTCTGGCAGAAGTTCTACTTCAACTTTGTTGAGTTCTTCAAGACCAGAAGCTATTCCTACGCAATTCTGTATTTCATCCTGATTATCCTGTTCAACTACTTCTATGTTGCAATTCAGTATAATCCGGTTGAAATGGCAAACAACCTCCGCCAGTCCAACGGCGGTATCCCCGGTATCCGTCCCGGTAAGCCCACCTCCGACTACATCCAGAGAGTGCTCTCCAAGATCGGTCTGGTCGGTGCGGTCTTCCTCGGTATCGTTGCAGTGTTCCCGATCATCTTCGTCAATATCACCCGGATTGATGTTTCTTCCATGGGCGGTACCTCGATCCTGATCGTCGTCAGCGTTGCGATTGAAACCGTCCGGACACTGGAATCCCAGCTGATGATGCGTCACCATAAGGGCTTCCTCGGCTGATGAATCGAACCAAAGGAGGATGCGAACTATGAACCTTATTCTGTTGGGTGCGCCCGGTGCCGGCAAAGGCACACAGGCGGAAGCAATCTCCAATCAGCTCGGTATTCCGCAGATCTCCACAGGCAACATGCTCCGTGAAGCCGTCAAGAACGGCACGGAGCTGGGCCTGAAGGCGAAAGAAGCCATGGAGAGCGGCGCGCTTGTTTCCGATGACATCGTGATCGGAATTCTCAAGGAACGCATTGCGGAGCCCGATGCAAAGAACGGCTATATCCTTGACGGCTTCCCGCGCACGGTCGCACAGGCCGAGGCGCTCGATGAGATGGGTGTTACGATTGATAAGGTGCTGGAGATCCATGTCGCCAATGAGAAGATCATTGCGAGAATGTCCGGCCGCCGCGTCTGCGAGCAGTGCGGTGCTTCCTATCACATCGAATACAAGCCCACCACGAAGCCGGATGTCTGCGATGTCTGCGGCGGCAAGACCGTCCAGCGCAAGGACGATGCGCCGGAAACTGTTCTTCAAAGACTGGATGTCTATGAGGAAAAGACCGCGCCGCTGAAGGATTACTACTGGGAAACCGGCAAGCTCGTGACCGTGGAAGGTCAGGAGGAAGTTGCCGATACGACCAGGCTCGTGTTTGAGGCACTCGGTATCAACGGTTGATGAGGCGTAAAATGATCTCTATCAAAAGTAAATCCGATATCGAGAAAATGCTCGAAGCCGGCAAGATCGCAGCCGAAGCGCTCAATACCGTGGAGGCGAAGCTCAGACCCGGCATGACAACCAAGGACATCGACAAAATCGTACATCAGGTGATCGTTTCACACGGCGCAACGCCGAATTTCCTCGGACTGTACGGATTTCCGGCAAGCGCGTGTGTTTCGGTGAATGAGGAAGTCATTCACGGGATCCCCGGTTCAAGAAGACTCAATGAGGGCGATATCGTCAGCGTTGACCTGGGCGCCTGCTACAAGGGCTGGAACAGCGATACCTGCTTCACCTTTCCCGTCGGAGAGGTCAGGCCGGAAATCAGCCAGCTCCTGACTGATACGAACGCTTCGCTTTATGCGGCGATCGAAAAGGCACAGGTCGGTGCGCGGCTGGGTGATGTTTCCCATACCGTTGAGGATTACTGCCGCTCCCGAGGCTACGGCATCGTGATGAACTATTGCGGCCACGGCATCGGAAAGGAAGTGCATGAGGAACCTGAGGTTCCGAACCACGGCAAGGCCGGTCACGGAATCCGCCTTGTCGAGGGCATGACAATCTGCATTGAACCGATGATCAATCTGAAAGGGGACGGCGTGCATGTGATGCCGAACCAGTGGACGGTCGTTACAGACAACGGATGCTGGTCCGCACACTTTGAACACATGGTCCTCATCACTGCAAACGGGCCTGTGATTATGACGAAGCGGTGAGAGTTATGCAGAGAAATATCTGTCAGCCCGGAACCGTTGTGCTGGCGAAAGCCGGCAGAGAAGCCGGATGCTTCTTCGTCGTCACGGCACTGGACGGTGCGGAGCTGCTGCTTGCAGACGGCAGGCACAGACCGCTTTCCAAGCCGAAACGGAAAAATCCCGCACATGTTCAGGCGACAAAGCAGACGCTTTGCCTGGAAACCCTGACGGACAAGGCACTCAGAGAAGTGCTCCGTCCGCTGAATGAAGCGGCAAAACGTCCGCTGTCCAAACAAAATCAAATCCGCAAGGAGGTCATCGACGATGTCGAAACAGGATGTAATTGAAGTGGAGGGCGTGGTCATTGATGCCCTGCCGAATGCAATGTTCAAGGTGGAGCTTTCAAACGGCCATGTGATCCTTGCACATATCTCCGGCAAGCTGAGAACGAACTATATCCGAATCGTACCCGGTGACCATGTTACAGTCGAGATGTCGCCCTATGATCTGACAAAGGGCAGAATCACTTGGCGTTCTAAGTAATAGGGGCGCCAAAGACAAGGAGGTATTTCCAATGAAAGTCAGACCTTCCGTCAAGCCCATCTGCGAAAAGTGCAAGGTCATTAAGCGCAAGGGCAAAGTCATGATTATTTGTGAAAACCCGAAGCATAAGCAGCGTCAGGGCTGATA
>JAEEIA010000022.1 GCA_016281125.1 Oscillospiraceae bacterium
GCGTTATCCCGGCAAGCTGTTTGATCCTGTCGTATTCGATGATTCTATCAAGGAGTTCCTGTCACTGCGTACACGGCTGGGCAATTACTTTGATGAAACCCATACCGAGGACATTTTCGACTATATCCCGCCGCAGAAGACCAATCAGATCTTCACGCCCAAGCGTATCGTGAAGCAGATGGTCGATATGCTGGAACAGGAAAATCCCGGATGCTTTGATGATCCGAGCAAGACCTTTGCTGACTTGTATATGAAATCTGGTCTTTACATAGCTGAGATCGTCAAAAGGCTGTTCAATAGTGACGGCATGAAACAGGCATTTCCTGACGAAACGCAGCGTTTACAGCACATCTTCGAGCATCAGGTGTACGGACTTGCGCCAACAGAGATCATCTATCAGATCGCCCTGCACTTCATTCTCGGATTTGACGGCGGTGAGCTGATTGAAAATCATCATCTGCGTCAGTGCGATGCACTGCCGTTGGCGAAGGACGGGACATTGGAAGCGAAACTGGATAGTATTTTCGGATAAGTCATAGTATAGTGAAAAAGACAGATACCTCTCGTGGAAGTATCTGTCTTTTTCTTTGTTACAGCACCCTGCAAACAATATCATTGTTAATAACTCAAAATCTGCGTTCAGATATCTTTTTGATAGTTTTATAACCATCAGTACCGTCAATTTCAAGAAGAGAGTACTTTTTAATATATTTTTCTAAGCTCAATTTGATCTGTAATGGGGAGTAAGTGGTGAAATACTGTTGGTTAACAAGATTAAGTATCAGTTGCCGATTATCGGTCAGGCTATTCGGATTTGAGGGAAATGCATACCCTGCTGTAGCTTTTTGAATTATTTCCGTTACAGCTTGTGCTGTTTCTTCATCTAATTCTGATGTTACAGCTTCTTTTAGTTTTGCTTGGTAGTCGGTAACAAGTTGCACATTATTCTGAAAGTTGATTGTTTTCAAAACTTCTGTTGTTTCCAGATTGCTTATGTTCTGTTGACAAACAAAGAAAAAGTTTTTCTGCAAGGTTTTCATCAATACTTGCTGCTCTTGAATTTCGGAAGCGTATTCATACAGCTTACTTATAGTACCGAAGTCTTTTGCATCTAATCTTTTTACAAAATAATGTTTGTACTTACTCCAATAATCTTCATTGAAGAGCTGATGTGATTCATAAAAAGCAGTGAAATTTAACTTTCCATCAACTATAAATGAATCAATCTCTGCTATTCCATTTTGTAATTCGTCAATCTGAATTTTTATTAGAGCAGCAGCTTCTGTTATTTTTCTTCTTTCTTGGAGTAAATAGACTAACAATGCTGATGCTGTAACTAAAATCAAAAAGATATTAGACCAGTTTTCCTTAATGAAGTCCCACATATTATCACCTCATTCTCAGATGTTATGGAATTGCTGACACATTCTTCAGCTCTAACACTATCTATTATAATTATAGCATAAAATGCACGATTAGTCAATCTATTCTGTGCTCTGTTTAAGTAATCAGAATTGCAGGTAAAGGTAGTTTAAATATATAAATAGCGAAAGACAGATACCTCTTGGGACGTATCTGTCTTTCCTTGTTATAGCCCGCTGTATAAGTCTTTACATAATAGTTGCCTAAAACTTCTATATGAGTACCGACCTAAAAGGGCAAGTGCATCGCAATCGTCGGGCCGTCCGGCTCAGGCAAGAGCACGCTGATCAGCCTCATCCCCCGCCTGTACGATGTCATTGAAGGCAGCGTGCTGTTTGACGGCGAGGACGTCCGGAAGCTGGATCTCGGATTTCTGCGCGAAAATATCGGCATCGTCAGTCAGGAAACCTACCTGTTCAACGGCACAATCCGCGACAATCTGCTCTATGCCAAGCCGGATGCGACCGAGGAGGAGCTGATCGACGCCTGCAAGCGCGCGAACATCTATGACTTTGTCGAGAAGCAGGAAACCGGCCTGGATACCGTGGTCGGAAACCGCGGACTCAAG
The DNA here is from genome assembly GCA_016281125.1 of Oscillospiraceae bacterium. GTDB lineage: Bacteria > Bacillota > Clostridia > Oscillospirales > Ruminococcaceae > Firm-04. The sequence goes on from JAEEIA010000022.1 coordinate 1,991, forward strand.
CTGTCCGGCGGTGAAAAGCAGCGTATTTCCATTGCACGGATTCTGCTCAAGGATCCTGCGCTGCTGATTTTTGATGAGGCAACGTCCGCACTGGATTCCATCTCGGAACAGAAAATTCAGGATGCGATCGAACCGCTGATTGCATCGCGCACCGGCATTCTCATTGCGCACCGTCTTTCGACGATTCTTGCCGCAGACGAAATTCTCGTCATCAAGGACGGCGAAATCACGGAGCGCGGCACGCATCAGGAGCTTGTCGGCGCGGGCGGCGTATATACGCAGCTCTACGAAACACAGTTCAGCAAAGCAAAATCCGAGGAGCCTGCCGGATTCAGCTACTCCGAAGGTGAGGAATAAGCAGCCCGTTCTGATGCTTTGTGCGTATTTATAAGGTATCGCTGCGCGATGAAGCATCACGGTGAACGCTCAACCCAAGCTCTTTTCATGAATGTATCCCCCGGAACCTATTATGTATGAAAACGATGTATTTGCAGCATTATCATAAAAGTGGGATTCTTAAGGGACATATGTCCCTTAAGCGGGGGTTGGGGCAGAGCCCCATTTATAATCCATCGGAGATACTTCAAGCTGCCGGGGAGCAATTCTCCGGCAGCTTTCTGCGTTACAGTAATTTTTCCAGCCGTTTTTGCAGATCCTCCGGCAGATCATTTCCGCCGAGCATCATCCGCAGGAAATTCTGAATCTCCTCCGGGAGCATCCGGATCTGCTCATCGCTCATATCCGAAACCGTATTGAGCATCCGGAGTATATTCGCTTCATGACTGCGAATCATACGGGTTTCCTGATCCGTAAACGCCCCTACCATGTCATCCAGCTTCGGCAGGGAATCCGCGACTGTCAGCCTGATTCCGCACTGCGCACACAGATTTGAAAAGAACGCTGCCGACCGCTCTCCGACGGTATGGATTTCCGCCGGGCACTCGCCGGAGGCCAGCAGACGCGCGGCAAATTCTGCCAGCAGCTGCGCGGCAATCTCCGGATAATAGCCCACAATTTTCAGCCGCATTGTCTGCTTTTCCGTGTTTCCGACTGCAAACAGCAGCGGCTTGTAAACAATCATGGAAGGAGGAATCAGCGCTGTTTCGTTCATAATCATCACAGCACCTTCCAGAACGCCCTTCTGCGGAAGTGCGCGCAGTGCAGCCGCCGTTTCCTCCGGAATTAAGGGGCGCACATACGGAAAGCTGACCTTCTTCTCCCGCGAAACCTTCGACCAGCGGTAGCCGTCCGCCTCCGGAATCAGCAGCGGGATCTCCGCATCTGTCTGATCAAAGCCAAGACTTGCCTTGGAGACCGTTTGCAGCTTCTCCCAAACCGCATGTGCAGCGCGGAGCGCCTCAGTCAGGCAGCGGTCATCCGCGGAATCTCTGAGCATGGACGGAACCAGATAGCTCTGATACTTTGTGACAACAGGGTATCTGCTTTTTCCGCGCAGGCTGATGCCGTGTGCCTTTGCATAGGCCTTGACAGCCGGAATCTGCTCTTCCGGCATCTCTCTCCCGCTGCAAAAATTCAGATGCAGACAGTTCTGTGCAATCTGCACCGCAAACGGTTCCTTTTCATCCTCCAGAATCTGCTGAATCGCCCACAGTCCGGTATCTCCGATGAACAGCATGAACCGGATGAATTCTTCGCTATCATAGGACACCGCGGAGCAGTACCCGATTTCGCCGTCTGAAAGCTGCACGGCAAACATCTCTGTTCCGCTCACATCCGCCCAAAGCCGGTCGCTTCGGAACTGAAATGCAGCTTCAAACAGGGCATCCGGGATTTCCGGCACAAGGAACGGGCCGGGTTCCGGCACGGAATCTGACGGCTGCGCCTGCCGGAATGACAGAATCTCCGCCTGATCGTACTCGTCTTCGTCCCCGTCGTCCGCAGACAGCTCCGGCGATTCCCCCTCGCGGAGCACGATCTCCGGCTCTTTCGTTTCCTCCTCCAGAACTTGCAGCACCTCACACTGAACCCGCAGATTCTCTGCATATTCCAGGATAAGCTTGAACGGCTGCCCCGCCTTCAGTCCGAACGCACTGAGCCGGACACTGTCCGCATACGGATCCATGCCGGTCAGCGGGGAAAAATAGTTTTCCTGCGCTGACCACCACACATTGTCCATAAAGAACACATAGCAGCAGTCAGACGGACAGTCAAACGCCCCGCAGATGGCGACGGCCAGCGCATGGAGCGAGGCATCCCCGGAGATGCGCAGATGGCGGCAGCATTCCGCATCAAGCAAAGCACGGATCACGTAAGAGATGCTTTTTTTGCTGTTTTCGGTATTCATCGCAGAATTCCTCCCTTTTCTGTCTGATTTTTTGATTGGTATTTAGTATAACACAGCCGTTCTGAAAAAGCAAGAGAGAATCTTGCGTATACTGCGCCGGAATTGTCACTTATTTCTCTGTTTCCCGGGCATCAAGCGCGCAACGGATACGCCGTCGGAGGCTCCCCGTTCCGCGGTTAAGGATTTGATAAGAAATTTATAGGGAATCGGTAAAGATTCTTTTCGCGGAATCCTGTATAATAAAATCATCCCAAACAAAAAGGAGTGTATCACCATGCGTTCGATTCTCCGCACCGAAAAGCTCTGCAAGAGCTTTTCCAACGGCGGCGTGCAGCAGCATGTCATCAAAAATCTTGATCTGGAAATCCGTGAACAGGATTTCACGGTCATCATGGGCGCATCCGGCTCCGGAAAAACCACGCTGCTGTATGCGCTTTCCGGCATGGACAAGCCCTCGCTCGGAAAGGTGTATTTCGGGGATACCGACATCTCCGAATATACGAACGACCAGCTTGCGGTCTTTCGGCGGAACCACTGCGGCTTCGTTTTTCAGAGCATTTATCTGCTCGATCACATGAGCGTCTTTGACAATATCATGACCGGCGCGCTCGCAGCGCAGAAGAATTCGCCGGAGCTTGTGCAGAAGGCGGAAGCCCTGCTGCAAAAGGTCGGAATCGGGAAAGAGATGTGGAACAAGTATCCGAATCAGCTCTCCGGCGGCGAATGCCAGCGCATCGGCATTGTCCGCGCGGTCATCAATGAGCCGGAAATCCTCTTTGCCGATGAGCCGACCGGTTCGCTCAATTTCGCAGCCGGCACAGATGTGCTTGACATTTTCACGGAGCTGCATCAGAAGGGGCAGAGCATCGTGATGGTCACGCACGATCTGAAAACTGCCCTGCGCGGCAGCCGCATCATCTTCCTGCGGGACGGCTCCGCAGTCGGAGAGCATCTCATGCAGCCCTACGGCACCGACGACGCGAAAGCCCGCCGCGACGGTTTGCAGCAGTTCCTTGACGAAATGGGGTGGTGATCCGCATGACCAAGATTCTCAGACTTGCACGCGCAAATCTCCGCAGACACAAAACAGAATCCGTTCTGCTCGGGATTCTGATTCTGCTCTGCGTAACGCTGCTCAGCGGCGCATTCCCCGCAGAACACAATATCCGGCGCATCTTCCCGGAACTGACGGCGCGTTCCGGCGCATGGCCGCTGCGCATCACAATGGACCAGCAGGAATATGACGAGCACATTCTGTCTGTGCTGGAGGCGGATGACCGCATTGCGCGGTATGACGTCTACCGGTATCTGAGCGCCGTGTCCACGCGCATCCCGGATGAAACCGGAAAGGAAACGGTGTTTCTGGCTGATTTTTATACTGCGGAGAACGAGCAGCGTTTTGAACAATTTGCGCCGGAATCCGCCCTGACGGAATCCGAAATCGCTTCAATCGAGCACCCGGTTTATATTCCGCTGCACCAGAAAAAGAACCTGAACCTGCATGAAGGCGACCCGTTCACGATTATCAACGGCGCCAGAAAATACACCTTCACCGTGGCCGGTTTTTACGAAAGCGGCTATTACGACGTCACGAAGCTCGTGGTTTCCGATGCAGATTATGCCGTGCTGAAAAGCATTTTTCTGCCGACCGTCGGCATCGGCCTGGAGCCAAAGGATTCTGCCGATGCCCGGCAGATCAGCGAGGATTTCTTCCGCACCTGTGAAGCAGAAGGCTTCAGCACGGAAACCGCATATTTCACCTTTGAACAGGATATGCGCAGCACCTTTTCCGCGGAGATTAACTATGTTCTGAAAATCATCGAGATCATGGCATTCATCATTCTGGCTGCCGTCGCGGTGATGATCGGCTACCGCACCGTCAGCGATATCCGCGACCAGATCGTCCCGATCGGCGTGCTGGAAGCACTCGGCTACCACTCCGGCGAAATTGCGCTGTCCTATGCGGCAGAGTATTTCATGACGGCACTTGCAGGCTGCACGGCCGGTACCGCACTCGGCTTTGTACTGCACAGAGTTCTGGTCGGCATTGCAGAAAGCATGAAGGGCTATCCCGCAGGCCGCGACATCTGCTTCCGGACGGTTGCGGTGATCTTTGCGGCGGTGCTGCTTTCCGTGACGCTGCTGGCATTTCTCAAGGCGCGCGCCGTCCGGAAATATCCGCCGGTGCAGGCGTTCCGCAGGGGCATTCAGGATCATCACTTCGGCAAATCGCATTTTCCGCTCCGCAGGACAAAGCGCAGCGTGCATCTCCGCCTTGCCGTCAAGGGCTTTGCGGATCACGCAAAGCAGAGCATCGGCCTGACGCTCGTCATGAGCATCACGTCATTTGCGATTGTCCTCTGCTTTATTCTGTACAGCTTTCTCGGCAGAGGCTTCAACGTCCTGCGCGCGATTGCGGGCCATGAACTGAGCGACGTCACCGCAGAGGTCGTATACAGCACCGACCGCGACGCCTTCCGCGCAGAGCTGGAAGCAATGCCGGAAATCCGCAAGGTACTCCCGACCAGTCCGCTGGGTTCGCTCACGCTGCGTGCCGTCCGCGAGAAAACCGAGCTGACCGCAGACGTGTTCCGCGATTATTCCGAAACGGAAAACATCATCCCCTGCACCGGACGCTTTCCGCAGCACAGCAATGAGGTCATGCTGACGCGCACCGCGGCATCGGTGAACCGGCTGAAAACCGGAGATACCATTGAGCTGGAATACAACGCAATCCGGCGGGAATATCTCATCACTGGCCTGGTGACGTCACTGGTCAACAGCAATTCGGTTTATCTGACGGAGGACGGCATGAAGCAGCTGTATCCGCTGTATCAGCCGACTGCGTTTGAGATCTACGCGGCAGAGGGCACGGAGCCTGAGGAGCTGCGCAAAATCCTCGACCGGCAATTCGGCAAAAGTGCCGAACAGCTCGGTAATCCGGAGACTGTTCTTCAGGGTGACACGGAATCGCGCATCCGGCAGCGTGCAGAGCAGCTCATGGCCGCCATGACGGAACAGGACGGCGCTGCACATGTCGAATACGCAATCCGCTGCGGCGACCGGATGATCTCCGGCAACAGCAGCGGCATCCGGGTGCGCTCGTTCATGAACACAACCGAGGTTCTCACCGCCGTCACGAAAAAGCTCTGCGATGCGGTCGCGCTCACCACAAGAATGTTCATGTACATCTCAGCGGCCGTTGTCATGATGATTCTTTCGATTCTGATGGAATCGGAGGTCAGGGAGCAGCGCAGGTCGCTCGGCATCATGAAAGGCATGGGCTACACAGCAAAGGAGCTGATGCTCCAGCTGAGCGGCCGGATCATGCCGTCCGTGCTGATTGCCGTCGCGGTCGGCACGGTGCTGGCATCCGCCTGTGCAAAGCTGCTGGAAAACTTCATCGGCAGCATTCCGGTCAGCGCGGCCGAAATCCTGCTGCTGGATCTGATCCAGACCGCATTCTGCTTCGGCTGTGCCTATTTCGGCGCAAGAAAAATCAAACAAATCTCAGTCTACGAACTGATGACGGAATAAGGAGCAAATATGAAACATCCGATCATACCCATTCTGTGTACGGCTGCCGCGCTGCTGCTGCCGGCGGCGGAAACCGATGCGCAGGCTGAACCGCTCCGCAGCGGCACAGACAGCACGGCGGATACCCTGATCTCAGTCGGCTCGGTCAGCAAGATGTTTGTGACAACGGCGGTCATGCAGCTGGCCGATCAGGGAAAAATCGACATCGACGCGCCCGTGACGGCATATCTGCCGGAATTCCGGCTTGCGGACAGCCGTTACAGGGACATCACGGTGCGGATGCTGATGAATCACCGCTCCGGCCTGATGGGCTCCCGGTACAGCGGGGACATTCTACTGAATGACAGAAGCACCGTCATCCATGATACGATGCTGGATTTTCTCAGCAATAAGCGGCTGAAAGCCGATCCGGGCGCATACGGTGCCTACTGCAATGACGGCTTTGAAATTCTGGAGCTGATTGCGGAACGCGTCAGCGGGCAGGACTTCACCTCGTATCTGAACACGCAGATCTGCAAGCCGCTCGGACTCCGGCAAACCGGCACGCCGACCGATGCCTTTCAGACAACGGAGCAGGTGCGCACCTACCTGAATAAAACCGAATATGCGCCGGATTACTGCATGTCCTACGGCGGCGGCGGTGTTCTTTCCACTGCACCGGAGCTCTGCACATTCGGCACGGCCTTTTTCACCGGTGAAAACGTGCTGCTCTCCGAGAAAGCAAAGGACGCCATGCGCACATGCAGCGCGGACGATCCCTACGAGGACGGCTTCGGGCTCGGATGGGATTCGGTCGGAGAAACGGAATACGGCGCAGCAGGCGTACAGGTCGTCAGCAAGGGCGGAGATCTGTCCCTCCAGCATGCAGAGCTGCTTGTCGCACCGGATCAGCAGATCAGCGTCGCGGTGCTGTCATCGGGCGGCTCCAGCAGCAGCGATGCCGCACTTGCAAGAGCACTCATGGACATTGCGCTGGAGGAACAGGGCATCCGCATTGACCGCAGTGTCCCCGAAAAGCCGCAGACCGCCGATACCGTTCCGGAGCATCTTCTGCAATACGAGGGTTTGTATGCAGACAGCAGCATGATCTGGCAGCTGACGTTCCCGGAGCAGAAATATGCGAAGTTCACCTGCCTGACCGATCCCGAAGCAGAGGACGTTCTGATGCTCCCGACGGTGCAGAGCACACTGGTTCGCGTCAACGGCCGCCCTGACAAGGGACATTATGCCATAACGGATCATCGAGAGCTGTTCCGGTTCCGGGAAAAAAGCGGCAGCATTTACCTCACCTGCGAGTCTTACTGCGGCGACGCAGGCACCGGCTTTACACACAGCACGGAACGCTATTTCATGCAGAAAACAGAGCCGTGTTCTGTCAGCGCGGAGGCACAGAAGGCATGGGACGCACGAAACGGAAAACGGTATTACCTTTTCAACGCGTCTGCTTCGGACTCCGCGTGGTCAGAGAACTGCATCCTGCGTGTCATACTGCCGGAGGGCGTCAGCGGCTATGTCGGTTCCTGGCAGATCAAAGACAAAAACCGCGCAGAAGCGGTCATTCATATCCCCTCCTCTGCCAGCCGCGATCTGACCGATCTGGAAATCCGGACGGAAAACGGCAGCGAGCTGCTCTGCATGACAGACATGGGAACCGTCTACCTATCCGAGGATGCAATCAAGGATCTGCCCGCCGACTGCACCGAAGTGCAGTTGACAACCGGTGCTGCTTCATGGTATAATACCGGCAGCGGGAACAGCCGCTCCGTCACGCTGGATATTCCGCCGCGCGCTGCGGTGTATGTCTGCGACAAACGCGGCCGGCTGACCTATTCAAGCTATATGAAGGAAGGCGGACGCACGGTTCCGCTCCCGCCGGACGGCAAAATCGTATTTGTCGGGGAAACGGGAACGGCCGTCGGCGTGAAACAGGAGTAAGAGGGTGCGTTATGAAATATCAGTGTCTGGTGATTGACGATGATGTGACCATCGCAGAAAACACCGCCGAATATTTCAATATCTTTGATATCCGGACAGCGTATGTCACGGGCTATGCGGAGGCAGAGGCATTTTTGCAGACGCATCAGGTTTCGCTGCTGCTGCTGGATATTAACCTCGGGGAACGAACCGGCTTTGAGCTGTGCAAGCAGATCCGCAGGCAATTCGACATGCCGATCCTGTTCATCAGCGCCCGCACCAGCGACGACGACGTTTTGACGGCGCTGCACATCGGCGGCGACGACTATATCCAGAAGCCCTTTTCGCTGAGCATTCTGCTGGCGAAGGTCAGGGCCATCCTGAACCGATATGAAAAAGCAGCGGAAGCAGCAGAAGCTGTTTCCGCCGCAGCCGGTTCCGAATCGCCCGTGCCGGAGCAGATTCCGATCCGGGAGGGCGTCCTGCTCGATACCGGTCTGCATCAGATCCTCCGCGGCGGCGAGGCCGTCAGCCTGAAAGCCATGGAATACCGGATGCTGCTCTATCTGCTGACACACCGCGGCAGAGTCGTGACAAAGGACGAGTTTTTGCAGAATGTCTGGGAGGATACTTTCATCGGAGAGGGAACGCTGCCGGTTCATATCCGGCATCTGCGGGAAAAAATCGAGAAGAATCCCGGCGAACCGGAGCTGATCAGAACAGTCTGGGGCGTCGGCTATATTCTGGGAGAATGAGGCGCATTCATGAAGCATTATCTGCGGTTTCTCGCAGCAGCAGCGGCAGCGGCGGCAGTCTGCATTCTGCTGCTGTTTGCAGCCGGGAAAACATTCCGGACAAAGAGCAGAGATCCCGTTCAGCTCAATGATATTGTACAGACGGTCAGAGAGCATCTTGCGCAGCCGGAATCACTGGATACGCTTTCGTTTGATACGGAGCTGCTGGTGTTCCGGCAGGACGGTTCCCTGCTTTACGCATCAGCGCAGGCGCCCGGCGACATCAGAACCGCCAATGACGCACTGCGCTGCGGCTGCCTCTGCATGGCAATGACGGAGAACGGACGCTTTCTCGGGACAGTCGCGCTGCCCGATCCGGTCACGGACGGATACAAGCGCCTGCACAGGCGGCTGATTCTGACCGGCACCGCCATTCTGCTGACGGTACTGATGCTGCTCGCGGTCTGCGGGCTGTATATCCGCAGACGGATTGTGCTGCCGTTCCGGCGGATGCAGGCGTTTGCCGGAAGAATCGCGCAGGGGCAGCTCGACGATCCGCTGCTGACGGAGCAGAGCGGTCTGTTCGGAAGCTTTTCGGAGAGCTTTGATATGATGCGCGAGGAGCTTGCGGCCGCACACCGCAGAGAAGAAGCGCTGCGTATGCGTGAGAAGGAGCTTGCCGCATCTCTCAGCCATGACATCAAAACACCGGTCACCGGCATCAAGCTGATCTGCGAGCTGCTCACCGTACAGACGGAGGATCCCTATACACGCGGAAAAATCGAGCAGATCAACCAGAAGGCGGAGCAGATTCATCTGCTTGCAGACGACCTGCTGACCGCCGCGCTCGACGAGCTCGGGGAAATGCAGCTGCAATGCACGGACGAGCCGTCTGCTGCGCTGCAAACGCTGCTTGCGGAACATGACAGCCGCGGGCTGATCCGGGCAGCGGACGCACCGGAATGTATGGTTCGCATTGACAAAAGCCGCTTTTCCCAGGTGCTGGCAAACATCATCAGCAATTCGTATAAGTACGCAGGTACGCCGATTGAGATCCGGTACGAATTCTGCGGGCGGTTTCTCCGCATGGACATTGCCGATTCCGGCGGCGGCATCCCGGAGGACGAGCTTGACCTGATTACGACAAAGTATTACAGAGGCAAAGCGAATTCCGGCGGCAAGGACGGCACCGGACTCGGGCTGTATATTTCCAGTGAACTGATGAAGCGGATGCACGGGGAGCTGCTCTGCGAAAACCGTGCAGGCGGCCTGACCGTCACCCTGATGCTGCCGCTGTCATAAAAAAGGTATCTCCGACGGATTTATAATGGTGCAGCGTACCGTTTATAAATTCATCGGAGATACCTCTTTCCTGACACTCAATCCGCACTGCGGAAAACAGATACGAAAAAAATTTTTTGATTCCTTGTAACGAAATCCGGCCTGCGTTGTCTTATAGGCAGAAAGGGGGAAACCTCATGGATGTTGAAGCGCTTTACAACCAATATTTTCACACCGTATTTCTGTATCTTTGCTCGATCTCGCGGGACGAATCGCTCGCGGAGGAGCTGACGCAGGAAACATTTTTCAAAGCGATCAAAGCCTCGGACAAATTCCGCGGAGATTGCGATGTGCGCGTATGGCTCTGCCAGATCGCAAAGAATCTCTATCTGACACACTGCAAGCGGCAGAACCGCTTTACAGGTGAGGAGATTCCCGAAACGCATGCAGAATCCGGCGTTTCCGTTGAAGAACGTATGGAAAACGCGGAGCAGGCCATGCAGATTCACCGCATTCTTCACAGGATGAAGGATCCGCAGAAAGAAGTCTTTTCGCTGCGGGTATTCGGGGAACTTTCATTCCGGCAGATCGGCGATCTGTTCGGAAAAACCGAAAGCTGGGCGCGTGTGACCTTTCACCGCGCAAAACTGATGATTATTGAAGCATTAGAGGAGGAATCAAAATGAGCAAAAAGAATTGTGAACTGATCCGTGATCTGCTGCCGCTCTATGTTGACGGCGTTTGCAGCGAACTCTCGAAACAGACGGTCAGCGAGCATCTTGCCGCATGTAAGGAATGCGCTGCGGAGCTTGAAAAAATGAACCGTAAATTTTCCGTTGAGGCGGACAAGGATATTTCCGTGATCCGGAAGATCAAAAAGCGGATGCGCCTTGCAAAGGTCACCGGTATAGCGACGGCGGTCATTCTGGCGGCGGCGGGACTGTTCGCAGGATTTATGTGGGCGGTCACGGACTGCACGATGGATTACGAGAAATATCATCTCGCGGAGAATGTTTATGTCGAAGAGGATTCTGACGGCAGACTCTGGTTCTGCATGAAACAAAATGCGGCATCGCTGTCCGCCGTTGCGTGGCCGACGGTCAGTGATACAGACGGCAATCACATGGGCGTTTCAGGGCAGAATTTTGATAAGGAGAAAAAGTCGGGCTACGGCATCACGCTCAAAATGTTCCGCATTTCCAAGCTGGTGCCGTGGGATGTGGACGGAAAAGAGCTGCGCTTTGAGGTTCGGAGCGATCTGGATTATGTGTTCTACTACGATGATGTGACCGATACGGAATATGTGCTCTGGGGCGAGAAGCCTTCCGCATAACAGAGCAACCGTATTGCCGGCGGATGGAAAGCAGGGATTCACACTGCATCATGGCATTGAGCAGCACCCCATGATAACATGATCAACATGCAAAAGCGGATACAGCACACGCTGTATCCGCTTCATGCTTATATCCATTTGCCTGCTTATCACTTTGCTGCATAGCTGCGAAACCGCGCACGGATCCATTCCTCAATATCGGTGCTTCTCATCGCGGGCTCCGCAAGCCAGTTCGTATAAAATGCGAGGATATACGCTGCATCCGTCACGGTGATCTCCGGTTCGCCGTCAATCTCCGCAAGCTGCCGCTGTTCCGCATCGAGTACATGCTCCTTTCCAGCAACCCCGTAATACACATACTCTTTCAGCGCAAGCTGCGCATCATCGACAGCAACATCTCCGTCCCGGTTGACATCGCCCTTTCTGTACTTCGTTTTTGCCGCTGCCGGTACGGTCAATGCGCCGCAGAACAGTACGGCCGCGGTCAATGCTGCAAACATTTGTTTCCTCATCAGAACACCTCCCTGTTTTCATCGTAGATGATACGGATTCCGGTATGCATTCCGGTGCCCCCCTACATTTCTATTATAATCATTTTGCGGAAATATGTCAACCGTTTTTATTATTTCTTCGCCCTGCTCCCCATAAAAAACCGTCTTGACAAATCCATGGCAAGGGAGTATAATAAAAATAATCACGCGGCGACCCCGATGCAGACAATTCTCGCATTGACCCATAGCAGCCGCAGCTGCCTTGTCTGCACATACAGACGGGGCTTTTTTTCTGCCGCGCAAAAAGGAGGATTGTTTTCATGAAGCTCACCTATGACATTGCGGACAAGCCGCGCGGCATCAAGCTGATCGCATTCGCACTCCAGCAGATGCTTGCAATTCTTGCCGCAACCATCGCCGTTCCGATGATCATCGGCCACGGCCTGACCCCGGCAGCAGCGATGTTCGGCGCCGGCATCGGCACGATCGTCTACCTGCTGTTCACGCAGTTCAAAAGCCCGGTGTTCCTCGGCTCATCCTTTGCGTTCCTCGGATCCATGTCGGCAGCCTTTGCCGGTGCGGTATCCATGGAGCTCGGAATGCTCGGCCTGATCGTCGGCGCCGCACTCGCGGGCATGGTCTATGTGGCGATTGCAGTCGTCATCAGCAATGTCGGCGTCGGCTGGCTCAACAAGCTGATGCCCCCGGTTGTCATCGGCCCGACGGTTGCGATCATCGGTCTGTCCCTCGCGGGCAACGCGGTCAGCGACCTGCAAAAGGGCGACGTCAGCATTCTAACAGCTGACGGCAGCAGCATCATGGCAGCATCCCCCTGGGCGGCGATCATCTGCGGACTGATCACGCTGGCGACTGTCATGCTCTGCTCGACCTACGGCAAAAAAATGGGGAAACTGATTCCGTTTATCATCGGAATTCTCGTCGGCTATGTCTGCGCTGCCATCCTGACGGCAATCGGCACCGCCATGCAGATCAATGAACTCAAGCTGATTGATTTCAGTGTCTTTTCGCAGTATATGATGCCGGACGGCACCGTTTCTCTGCGCACCTTCCTCAGCGTTCCGGATCTGACCTTTCTCAGAGCATTCAGCACAACCGATGCATTCACCGGCACATACTTTGCAACACTGGCTGTGGCTTATGTTCCGGTCGCATTCGTCGTCTTTGCGGAGCATGTCGCTGACCACAAGAACCTCTCCTCGATCATCGGCAGAGATCTGCTGGAAACGCCCGGCCTGACCAGAACGCTGCTCGGCGACGGCATCGGCTCCATGGCGGGTGCATTCTTCGGCGGCTGCCCGAACACGACCTACGGCGAATCCATCGCCTGCGTCGCCATCACCGGCAACGCCAGCTCCCTGACCATTCTGGTCGCAGCGTTCGGATGCATCCTGTTCTCGTTCATCACGCCGCTGGTCGCGTTTGTCGATTCGATCCCGTCCTGCGTCATGGGCGGCGTCTGCATCGCGCTTTACGGCTTCATTGCAGTATCCGGTCTGAAAATGCTCCAGAAGGTCAACCTGGACAAAAACCGCAATCTGTTTGTCGCGTCTGTGATTCTGATTGCCGGTATCGGCGGACTGAGCCTGCATTTCGGTGAAATCACGATTACGGAAATCGCAGCTGCACTGATTCTCGGAATCCTGACGAACGTCATGCTCTCCGGCGAAAAGGACAAAGCGCCTGCACCGGCTGCGGAGATTCCGGAAAAGAAAAAGAACGCTCCGGTACAGAATACAGATGCACCGCAGCAGCCTGCAAAGCAGTATCCGAAGCCGCATCAGAACCGCAAAAAAGGCGGAAAGGGCAAGAAAAAGCATAAATAATCCGCAGATATGAAACGTCTGCCAGCCAACTGAAAGGAAGTAAAGACTATGGCAAAAACAGTGATTCTGGATCACCCGCTGATCCAGCACAAGATCACGCTGCTGCGTGACGAAAAGACCGGCACGCGGGATTTCCGCATTCTGGTAGAGGAAATCGCAATGCTCATGGGCTATGAGGCCATGCGCGATCTCCCGACTGAGCTGGTGGAGGTCAAAACACCGATTGCGACGGCAATGGAGCCGATGCTCGCGGGCAAGAAGCTCGCGGTTGTGCCGATCCTGCGCGCAGGCCTCGGCATGGTGGACGGCATCCTCGCGCTGGTTCCGTCGGCCAAGGTCGGACACATCGGTCTGTACCGCGACGAGGTCACGCATGAGCCGCATGAGTATTTCTGCAAGCTGCCGGGCGGGATTGACGAGCGCCTTGTGATCCTGCCGGATCCGATGCTTGCGACCGGTGGTTCCGCGATCCAGGCGGTTGACTTTATCAAGGCAAAGGGATGTACAAACATCAAGTTCATGTGCATTATCGCCGCACCGGAAGGCCTGAAGGCCTTGCAGGAGGCGCATCCGGATATTGACATTTACTGCGGCTGCGTGGACAGCCACCTCAATGAAAATGCGTATATCGTTCCCGGCCTCGGCGACGCCGGCGACCGCATCTTCGGAACGAAGTAAGCAGCGGGATCTCCGATGGATTTCAAATGGGCTCCGCCCAAACCCGCCAAAGGGACACTGTCCCTTTGGAATCCCGCAATAAGAAAATAGATGTAAATACATTATTTTCATTATAACTGGTTCCTTAAGGGCTAATAGCCCTTAAGCGGGGCTTGGGGCAGCACTCCATTCTGAATCCATCGGAAATACCTTTTTGACAGACAAAGCGGGCGCCGACTTTTTCAGTCAGCGCCCGTTTCATACTCTGATAGAATTGCCGTGGTGATTGGCGGGAGTGCCGCATCAGTCCGGGAGAATCTCCACGGTTTTCATGATCTGCGGCTGAACCGGCTTATCGGCGTAATTTGTCTGCACGCCCGCGATTTCATCGACCACGTCCAGTCCCTCGACGATCTCACCGAATGCAGCGTAATTGCCGTCCAGATACGGCGCATCTGCGTGCATAATGAAGAACTGCGAGCCTGCGCTGTTCGGATCCTGTGCGCGCGCCATAGAGAGCACGCCGCGGGTATGCTTGAGCGGATTCGGCACGCCGTTTGCAAGGAACTCGCCCTTGATATGCCAGCCCGGGCCGCCCATGCCGGTGCCGTCCGGGCAGCCGCCCTGAATCATAAACCCGGAGATGACTCTGTGAAAGCAGAGGCCGTTGTAAAAGCCCTCTTTCACGAGCTTTTCAAAGTTCTCGCAGGAGATGGGGGCGCAGTCCGGACGCAGCCGGAACTTCATCTGTTTGCCGTTTTCCATGGTAATAACGATCATAGCTCTATCCTTTCTCACGCAGACTTTCGTCTGATCTTGCGGTTCTTAATTCAGCTCAATGCCCTGCACGTCGTCGATGGTCAGCGTTTCCAACTGACCGTTCGTCGGAGATTCGATTGCGGCAAGGCGGTTCGCCTGATTCGTGATCGCGCGCTCGTAGAAGTTGCGGATATCACGCGCATTTGCGAAGGTCTTGAGGTTCTGGCCGCAGCGCTCGATGAAGAATTCCAGCACGGCCTTTTCCGCCTCTTCGGTCACCTTCATACCGGATTTCGTGCAGATGCTCTTGAAAATATCGAGCAGCTCATCCGGCATATAGTCCTCAAATGTGATAATCTTGTTGAAACGGGAGCGCAGTCCCGGGTTGCTGTCCAGAAACTCCATCATCAGGTCGGAATAGCCCGCCACAATGACAATCAGGTCGTCGCGGTTATCCTCCATCGCTTTCAGCAGCGTGTTGACAGCCTCCTGACCGAAATCGCCCTTGCCGGTGTTCGCAGTCAGCGCGTAGGCCTCGTCGATGAACAGCACGCCGCCCATCGCCTGATCAATGACCTCCTTGGTCTTGATCGCGGTCTGTCCGACATAACCGGAAACCAGTCCGGAACGGTCAACCTCGACCAGCTGCCCCTTGCTCAGAACGCCGAGGCACTTGTAGATGCCCGCAAGAATGCGCGCAACGGTCGTTTTGCCGGTGCCCGGATTGCCGAGAAACGCCATGTGCAGCGTCATCGCGGCCTGCGGCATGCCTCTGTCCTCACGCATCTTACGCACGCGGATCAGGTTGATCAGGCTGCTCAGATCCTGCTTGACCGCCTGCAGGCCAGTCAGATCCTCGAGCTTCTGGAGCTGCTCCTCGAGCGTGAGCTCCTTCTCCTCCTGCTTCTGCTGCGGCTGCTGCTGGTTCGGCTGCTGATTCTGCTGCTGGAACGGGTTGACCGGTCTGCCGCCGTTCTGCGGGTTGTTATTCTGCGGCACGTTATTCTGCGGCACATTGCCGATCGGGCCGTTGTTCACAAAATTCGGGTTCTGCGGCTGATTGAACGACGGAACGGGGTTGCCCCACGGCGAATTGCCGCCGCCGGTCGGGAAGATCGGGCGCTTGGCCATCTCCTCGCGGCGCTTCTGCTCGCGGATCATATTCTCCCAGTTGGTGATGTACTCCATGCGGAAATTGCGCAGCGCAAGAATCAGCGCGCTCAGGTCGCGCATGATAAAGCGGTCTGCGACGCCGCTTTCAATGGTCATGAAGTCCAGTCCGGCCTGGTTCACAAACTCGATGAACGCAAGGCTCATCGGGCCGACCGGAGAGGTTTCCAGATCCATTTTCAGGAACGGCATCATCATGGTGATCATGCTGTCCTTTAAGCTGTACTTCGTGATTTTGCTGCTGACATTGAAGCGGTCAATCTGATCCGCCGACATGGAATACCCGAGCGCATCGTTCAGATAGGCGATTTCCGCCATCGAAATATTGCCGTTGCTGCTGCTCAGATACACATAAAACTTGAGCATCGTAAAGCGCAGATAATCCTGCATGGATTTGCCCTGCACCCCGACGTGATACCCCTTTTCCTCGCAGCGCGCGCAGTTGTCATAGACCTGTGCAAGCTGCTTTGCAACTGTATCCTGCATGATCTGTTCCTCCCTGTGGTAGTGTCTGCGGATTACGCCTTTTTGACCTTGTGGAACACCTTTTTGCCCTTTTTGACAATCAGATCCGTATCAACTGCAAACTGCGTCTTCGGATCGGTGATCTTTTCGTCGTTGACGGTAACGCCGCCCTGCTGCACCAGTCTGCGTGCCTCAGAAATGGACGGGCAGAGCTTCGTCTTGACGAGCAGCGGCAGAATACCGATCAGGCCGTCGGTCAGATCGTCAGCAGTCAGCTCCGTGGTCGGCATATCATCGCTGATTCCGCCGCCTGCGAAGATCGCGCGTGCAGCCTCACGCTGCTTTTCCGCCTCCTCCTTGCCGTGGACAAGGGCGGTCAGCTCGTAGGCGAGGATTTCCTTTGCGTTGTTGTAGGCCGCGCCGGAATCCATATGCTGCTCCATCTCCTCGATCTGCTCAATCGGCAGGAAGGTCAGCATTTTCAGGCACTTGATGACGTCCGCGTCACCGACATTTCTCCAGTACTGGAAGAAATCATACGGCTTGGTCTTTTCCGCGTCAAGCCACACGGCGCCCTTTTCGGTCTTGCCCATCTTCTTGCCCTCGGAGTTGAGCAGCAGCGTAATGGTCATTGCGTAGGCATCCTTGCCGAGCTTCTTGCGGATCAGCTCCGTACCGCCGAGCATATTCGCCCACTGGTCATCGCCGCCGAACTGCATATTGCAGCCGTAATCCTGATAGAGCTTGTAGAAATCGTAGCTCTGCATAATCATGTAGTTGAACTCAAGGAAGGTCAGACCGCGCTCCCAGCGCTGCTTATAGCACTCAAACGAAAGCATTTTGTTGACCGAGAAGCAGGCACCGACTTCGCGCAGCACGTCCACATAGTTCAGGCTGAGCAGCCA
>JAEEIA010000023.1 GCA_016281125.1 Oscillospiraceae bacterium
AGGAACTGCTCGGCTGGGCGGAGGAAGTCCTCATTCCTGCTGCGGAACTTGCGGCAAAGGGTGAGGGCGATTATAGTGCGGGCAAGCACTGTCAGTTCTGCAAGATCAAGGCGAACTGCCGGAAACGGGCGGAGTACAATCTCCAGATGGCGCAGTATGACTTCGCTGTCCCGGACACACTTGCTGACGATGAGATCAGCATGATCCTCGATCGAGCCGACACCTTCATCGGCTGGGTGAACGATGTCAAAGCCTATGCGCTCGAACAGGCAATCAGCGGTAAGCAGTACCCCGGCTTCAAGGTCGTGGAAGGACGCAGCAACCGCAGATACACAAACCCCGATGCTGTTGCAGCGGCTGTCACCGATGCGGGCTATGATCCATTTGAGAAAAAGCTCATGGGTGTGACCGCAATGACCAAGCTGCTCGGCACCAAGAAGTTCAACACCCTGCTCGGCTCCCTGATCGAAAAGCCGCAGGGCAAACCCACACTCGTACCAGAGTCGGACAAACGTCCGGCATGGACAATCAATGATTTTCAGGAGGAAGATTAACATGGCAAAGATTATCAATCCCACAAAGGTCGTTACTGGTAAGAACACCCGCTTCAGCTACCTCATCGTGAATGAACCGAAGGCGATCAACGGCGGCACCCCGAAGTACAGCGTGAGCCTCATCATTCCGAAGTCCGATACCGTGACCGTCGAGAAGATCAAGGCTGCGATCAAGGCTGCCTACGACGAGGGGCAGGGCAAGCTCAAGGGCAACGGAAAGTCTGTGCCGCCCCTGAAGGCAATCAAGACACCGCTGCGTGACGGAGACGAGGAACGCCCCGATGATGAGGCATACGCAGGCTGCTACTTCATCAACGCCAACAGCGCTACGAAGCCCGGTGTCGTGGATGCTTCCTGCCAGCCGATTCTCGATACCAGCGAACTTTACTCTGGTATCTACGGCAGAGCTTCCATCAACTTCTATGCCTTCAACACCAACGGAAATAAGGGCATCGCCTGCGGTTTGAACAACCTCCAGAAGCTCCGCGACGGTGAGCCTCTCGGCGGAAAGTCCCGTGCTGAGGACGATTTCGCAGACATGGACGATGACGACGACGATTTCCTTTCGTGAGGTGACGGTATGAATACAGTATTCACGATGATTATGGGTGTGTCCGGCTGCATTATGATGCTCTGCTGGACAACCATCTCAATCACTATTCTGATCGACACCTTCAAGAACCGTAAGAAATAACAGCGCAATGTCGGGTGGGCGACTGACGGGATTCCGTCCGGGTGGGTTTAAGGAAGTGTTACCATGAAAACCATAGAAATTGATCTGGAGACTCGGAGTGACCGTGACATCACCAAGTGTGGTGTGTACGCTTACGTCGATTCTCCGTATTTTGCTATCATGCTTATGAGTGTTGCGATAGATGACGGTGCAGTGCAGCTCTACGATCTGGCGAACGGTGACCGTGTACCCGAAGATATCTTGACTGCTCTCACCGATGAATCGGTCATCAAGCGGGCATTCAACGTGCAATTTGAGCGTGTATGTCTCTCCAGATATCTGCGGGAAGAATATCCGCAGATCTTCCGCAGCTACAGCATTGATGCCGATACTGTCGGCGATTATCTCAGTCCGGTCGGCTGGCAGTGTACCATGATCCATTGCAGGACGCTCGGTCTGCCATCGACGCTTGCCTCTGCAGGTGCTGCGCTGAAGCTGGAGCAGCAGAAGATGCCCGAAGGCAAGGCGCTCATCAAATATTTTTGTGTTCCCTATGATACCGTTGACGGCGTTCCACAGTTTCATACACCAGCCGATGCACCGGAGAAATGGGAAACCTTTAAGGCTTACAACAAGCAGGATGTGGAGGCGGAGCTTGCGATCGACCGAAGGCTCTCTCGTTTTCCGGTACCGGATTTCATCTGGGAACAGTTTTATCTTGATCAGGAGATCAACGATCGTGGCATTCGTGTTGACATGGAGCTGGTTGAGGCAGCACTGACGCTGGATGCACAGGCAAAGACAACACTGTCGGCAGAAATGCGCAGGCTTACTGGTATCGAGAACCCGAATTCCGTGTATCAGCTTTTGGAGTGGCTCGGTGAACAGGGATATAAGTCGGACTGTCTGGATAAGGCGGCTGTGAAGGAATTGCTCAAGACAGCAAAAGATCCGGTGAAGTCCGTGCTGGAGCTGCGACTAATGCTATCAAAGTCCAGCGTCAAGAAGTATCAGGCGATGCAAACGGCAGCCTGCTCCGATTCCAGAGCGAGAGGGATGTTCAGCTTTTACGGCGCTTCCCGCACCGGTCGCTGGGCAGGACGCATCATCCAATTGCAGAACCTCCCGCAGAACCATATTCCAGACCTGACTGATGCAAGGGAGACTGTCAAGTACGGCTATTATGATGAGGTCGAAATGTTCTATGAGGATGTGCCTGATACGCTGTCGCAGCTTATACGCACGGCTTTTGTACCCAGACAGGGATATAAGTTTATTGTCGCGGACTTCTCCGCCATTGAAGCCCGTGTCATTGCATGGCTTGCAGGAGAACAGTGGCGCATGGACGCTTTTGCGAATGGCGAGGACATATACTGCGCCTCTGCATCAAAGATGTTCGGTGTTCCGGTTGTCAAGCACGGCGAAAACGGTCACCTCCGGCAGAAAGGAAAAGTCGCAGAGCTTGCCTGCGGTTATGGCGGCAGCGTGGGCGCAATGAAGGCTATGGGCGGTGATGCCCTGAACCTGACCGATGCCGAGCTGAAGCAGATCGTGACCGACTGGCGTGATGCTTCTCCCAACATCGTCAAGCTCTGGTGGGATGTTGATGATGCTGTCAAGAAGGCGATCAAGCAGAAAACCACCACAGAAACACATGGATTGCAGTTCAGCTATCAGAGTAAAATGCTTTTTATCACGCTGCCTTCCGGTCGGAAGCTCTGCTACGCGCACCCGCAGATCGGTGAGAACCAGTTCGGCGGCGAGTCTGTCACCTATATGGGCGTGGGTGCATCGAAGAAGTGGGAACGCATAGAGAGCTACGGTCCGAAGTTCGTCGAGAACATCGTGCAGGGCATTGCTCGTGATCTGCTTATGTATTCCATGAAGACGCTGTCGCACTGTTTTATCGTCGGTCACATACACGACGAAATGATTATTGAGGCAGACCGCAGGATGTCGCTTAATGAGGTTTGCCGACAGATGGAACGAACGCCTTCGTGGGCAAAAGGTCTGCTCCTGCGAGCTGACGGATACGAGTGCGAGTTTTATAAAAAGGACTGATTGTTTCGTCCAAAACGCTCCCGATTCTGTAGTGGGTTGTAGAGCAGAGATGCTCACCCCACATCTGGGGGCAGTAAAGAATGAAGGGAGAATGGTTATGTTTTATGTGAAGGAAAAGACCGATGAGATCGAGGTTAAGGTAGAGCTGAACAGTGAGAACGTGTTCTGCTCCTGCCCGGACTGCGGCAAGGAGGTCGCTGTTGATCTGTCGTGCGTGTTTGCCGATGGACTGGGCGATATGTACGGTACGGCAGTCCTCTGCAACGAGTGCGCTTGGAAGAGACTGCACGTGAAGCTGAAAAGAAAAGAGGGATGATATGAAATACAGTATTGAATGGTTTTATGCGCTGGTCAGCGGAAAGCTGGTCAAACCGGAGAACGTCTATGTGAAATGCCCCCGCTGCGGGAAGCTCTGCAATAAGTGCTGCGACAGGAAGCCCTGCGGCAGGAACGAGGTGAAGCATGGCTGATTATTATAACAGCGAAGGCTATGCAAGTCCGACGGAACATGAGGCGTTCACCCGCATCGAGAAGGAGGAGAAGGCTGCGGCGAAAGCTGCCGCCTTCCGTCCGGTCGTGTATATCTGTTCGCCGTACTCCGGAGATACGGAGAGGAACGTAGAGAACGCCAAGCGATATAGCCGCTTTGCCGTTGACCGGCACTACCTGCCAATCACGCCACACATCTACTTTACGCAGTTCATGGACGACAGTGTTCCGGAGGAACGGGATACAGCCATTTTCATGAACTGGGTGCTGATGAGTAAGTGCGTGGAGCTGTGGGTGTTCGGCGACACGGTCAGCTCCGGCATGAAGGCAGAGATCGACCGGGCAAAGCGCAAACACATGAAAATCCGTTATTTCACGGAGGATTTGGAGGAAAAGATATGAAGTTTACCCTGTACACTGCCGATTGTACCGGCAACGCAAAGAACACGATTTACCCGAATCAGAAGGTCATTACCTCGGAAGCGGATCTCCGCAAGGCAGTCACGTTCGACCATGTGTGTGCGCTGTATGCGAATAATGCCCGCAGCGATGCCAATTTTCAGCTTTCAGATGTTGTGCCGATGGACTGCGACAATGACCACAGCGACAATCCTGATGAGTGGATCACGCCGGAAAAGCTGTCCGAAATGCTCAGCGATGTGGAGTTTGCGATCACATACAGCCGTCATCATATGCTCAGCAAGGGCAGCGTTTCTGCCCGCCCTCGTTTTCATGTATTTTTCCCGACTACGCCCTGCAAGGATGCCGCATTCCATAAGAACATCAAAGCCCGCATCTACAAGGAGCTGCCGTTCTTTGACGGCAATGCACTGGACGCTTCACGCTTCCTGTATGGCTCGAAGGGTGATGTGGTCTGGCACGAGGGCAGCCTGTCGATTGAGGACTGGCTCACGCTCATGAAATCGAACCGCAGCATTCCGCAGGGGCAGCGCAACAGCACCATGTCCCGTATGGCGGGCAAGCTGGTCAAGCGTTTCGGTGTCACCGAGGATGCACACGCCAAGTTTCTGGAGAAGGCAGCGGAATGTGATCCGCCCCTTGACGATGAGGAACTGGAGGGTATCTGGCAGAGCGCCTGCAAGTTCGGCAAAATGGTCACCTCGCAGGAAGGTTATGTGCCTCCCGACCAGTTCGGCGATAATGTGCTGATCCCGGACGATTTCTCAGATGTCGGTGAAGCCCGCACATTCGTAGAGTGCTTTGGTGATGAGATCGCATTTACGATTGCTACGAATTATCTGCGCTATAACGGCACCTACTGGGAGGAATCGGAACAGGCGGCTGTCATGGCGATGATCGAACACACGGACATTCAGCTTGCTGAGGCAGAACGCAAAATGGAAGATGACCTATGTGCATTGGAGAAGCTGGGCGTTCCGAGAGCGCTGGCGAAGGCAGGCGGCAAGAAGTTTCGTGATAGCCTGACTCCGGAACAGGGCGCTGCATACGGGCTGTTCAGATTTTCCGAGCTGTATCATGATTTCGTATTGAAATACCGTCATATCCGTAGCCTGAACAATGCCCTTGATGCCGCAAAGCCGCTGGTGCTGAAGCACCCGGAGCAGCTTGACGGTGATCCGATGCTGCTGAACACTCCCGGCGGCACCTACGACCTTGCCAAAGGTCTCGACGGCTGGAGAGCGACTGATCCGACCGACCTGATAACGAAAGTGACGGCGGTCGTACCGAATGAGGAAGGTCGCCAGATCTGGGAGGACGCCTTGCAGGTGTTTTTCTGCGGAGACCAGAGCCTTATCGACTATGTGCAGATGATCTGCGGTCTCTGTCTGATTGGAAAAGTATACACGGAAGCGATGATTATTGCTTACGGTGACGGCAGAAACGGAAAGTCCACCTTCTGGAACGTCATCTACAAGGTTCTCGGCAGCTATTCCGGCAACATCTCCGCCGATGCCTTGACCGTCAACTGCAAGCGTAACGTTAAGCCTGAAATGGCAGAGCTGAAGGGCAAGCGACTCATCATTGCGGCGGAGCTGCAGGAAGGTATGCGCCTGAATACTTCTGTGGTAAAGCAACTCTGTTCGACCGATCCCATTTTCGCCGAGAAGAAGTTCAAGGCTCCGTTCTCCTTTGAACCGAGCCATACGCTGGTGCTGTACACGAACCACCTGCCGAAAGTGGCTGCCTCTGACGACGGTACATGGCGCAGACTGATCGTTATCCCGTTCCATGCAAAGATTCAGGGGCAGGACGACAAGAAGAATTACACGCAGTACCTGATCGACAATGCTGGCGGTGCGGTTCTTTCGTGGCTGATCGAGGGTGCCATGAAAGTGGTCGCCGCCGATTTCAAGGTAGACCGCCCGCAGTGTGTGTTGGATGCAATCGGAGCCTACCGTGAAGGCAACGACTGGCTCGGTTCTTTCATCAATGATTGCTGTGAAGTTGATAAAAGCTATATGGCGCAGTCCGGTGATCTGTATAAGGAGTACCGCGAATATTGTATGGCGAACGGAGAGTATGTCCGCAGTACAACAGATTTTTACGGAGCGCTGGAGCAGGCGGGCTTTAAGAAGAAAAGAACAAATGTCGGTAGATATATAATGGGACTTTGCCTTAAGGCTGATTTCCTCGACTGACACAAACCATCATATGAAATCAACGTAAAATCGGGAAAGTGGCACTCGGTGAACCTCATATACAGACTTTACGCAGGCGAGAAAAAATATACAAATTTCTTCCTATAGAAAGGTTTGCAAATGACATTCACCGGCTGTCACAATCGCCCGGAAAGGTCGTATTTATGCGAGAAAATGAAATTGAAGCAAAACTGGTCGCTGCCGTGAAAGCAGTCGGCGGTGTCTGCTGGAAGTTCACTTCTCCCGGAACGGCAGGTGTGCCTGATCGCATCGTATTGATGCCGTTCGGCAGAATCGGCTTCGTGGAGGTCAAGGCTCCCGGCGAAACGCCCCGTCCGCTGCAGCGCTTGCGTATCAGAACACTTCGGCGGCTGGGCTTCAAAGCCTTTGTGCTGGACAGCCCGGAGCAGATAGGAGGAATCATTGATGCAATACAAACCTCATGATTATCAGAAGTTTGCCGTGGACTTCATCGAAACACATCCG